>NZ_JBLMKT010000037.1:0-297582 GCF_047779955.1 Streptomyces lothianensis
TCGAACCAGTAACCTGCCGGTTAACAGCCGGCTGCTCTGCCAATTGAGCTACAGGAGACCGAAGCTCCCCCGACTGGACTCGAACCAGTAACCTGCCGGTTAACAGCCGGCTGCTCTGCCAATTGAGCTACAGGGGAATGCCTCGTGTGCAGCAAGATCACCTGCCTGGGTGTCCCCAGGACGGCGTGCGCTCGCTGCGACACATACATTAGCGCAAGCAGGGGGGTGCTCCGCCAATCGGTTCCGGGTAGGGGCGCAGCACCGGACGCTGACGACGCGGCCCCGGACGCTACGAAAGGGTGGCAGGCATGCGGTACAAGCTCACGTTCCTCGCCGGACTGGCCCTCGGATACGTGATCGGCACGCGTGCGGGCCGGGAGCGCTACGAGCAGCTCAGGAAGTCGGCTCGTCAGTTCGCGGAGAATCCCGCCGTCCGCAACACCGTCGAGTCGGCGGCCCAGACCGGCCGTCAGGCGGCGGGCAAGGCCTTCGCCTCGGTCAGTGAGAAGGTCGGCGACAGGGTGCCGGACTCGGTGGCGGACCGGGTGCGTTCGCTGCGCGAGAAGTCCGGCAGCGGCACCGAGGACGACTGGGGCACCAGCAACACGTAGGCCCGGGGCCCTTGCCGACGTGTCACGCGTAGTCCCCGCCGCCCCGCCCCGCGCGTAGGGCAAAATCTTGCGGCATGGGGATAGTCGCCGGGCTGGACAGCTCTTCCGAGTTCACACGCATCGTGGTCTGCGACACCGACACCGGTGCCGTCGTCAGGCAGGGCTATGCCCCGCATCCGCTGGAGACCGGCGGGGGCGTCGGCAGCTCCGGTGGCGGCAAGCCCGCCGACGTCGATCCGCAGGCGTGGCTGCTCAGTCTCGGTGAGGCCGCGACCGGCGGGCTGCTCGAAGGGGTGCAGGCCATCGGGGTCTCGGCGCAGCAGAACGCGCTGGTCCCGCTGGACGCGCAGGGGAACACGGTGCGCCCCGCGCTCGTCGGCGGCGACAAGCGCACGCAGGTCGCCGCGGCGGATCTGATCGATGCCTTCGGCGGGCGGCAGGCCTGGGCGGAGGCGGTGGGCTGTGTGCCGCAGGCCCAGCATCCGGTGACGAAGCTGCGCTGGCTGGCCCGCAGCGAGCCGGAGGCGGCGCAGCGGGTGGCCGGGGTGCTGCAGGCGCATGACTGGCTGGTGTGGCAGCTGCTGGGGCGGCCCGCGCGCCGGACGGCGGACCGCGGTGGCGCCTCGGGTACGGGGTACTGGTCGGCCGCCTCGTCCTCGTACCGCCCTGATCTGGTGGAGCTCGCGCTCGGGCATCAGGTCGCGCTGCCCGAGGTGCTCGGTCCGGCCGAGACGGCGGGGACGACTCCGGAGGGGCTGCTGATCTCCTCGGGTACGGGCGAGACGATGGCGGCCGCGTTCGGCCTCGGAATCGGGGTCGGGGACGCCGTGGTCTCGCTCGGTGCGTCCGGCTCGGTGATGGCCGTGCATCACGAGGCGCTGGTGGATCCGAGCGGGATGATCACCTCCCTCGCCGATGCGACCGGGATGCACCTCCCGGTGGTGCACACGCTCAACGCCGTACGGGCGCTGCGCGGCACCGCGGATCTGCTGTCCACCGATCTGAACGGGCTCAGCGAGCTCGCGACGAAGTCGACCCCGGGTGCGCACGGGATGGTCCTGCTGCCGTATCTGGAGGGCGAGAAGACGCCGCAGCTGCCGCATACGGCGGGTTCGCTGCACGGCCTGCGGCGCGAGTCGATGAAGCCGGAGCATCTGGCGCGGGCCGCCTTCGAGGGCATGCTCTGCTCGCTCGCGGACGCGCTCGACGTGCTGCGGGCGCGCGGGGTGGAGGTGCGGCGGGTGTTCCTGCTCGGCGCGGCCGCCGAGCTGCCGGCCGTGCAGGCAGCCGCTCCGATGCTGCTCGGTGCGCAGGTCCTGGTGCCGCAGCCCGCGGACTACGCGGCGCTCGGCGCGGCGCGCCAGGCGGCCTGGGCGCTCGGGGTGCGGGAGGGCACGCTGCACGCGGCCGCTCCCCCGGCCTGGCAGGGCGCGGCGACGCAGGTCTTCGAGCCGGGTGAGGAGCTGGCCGTGGGGCAGGCGCTGCGCCAGCAGTACATCGCGGCGCGGGAGCAGACCCATCCGGGTGCTTTCGGGCCCACGGGAGTCTGAGGCACGGGCCGCCCGCGGAAGGCGCCCGGGCGGCCCGGTTCGCGGCTCAGCCCCAAGGGTCCGGGGCTGCGGCCCCGGGTCCGCCCCGGCTTTTCTTGACCCGGGCTTGGGAAAATCGGTTGAGCCGGCGCCGCCGGAGTGTCGCAGGATGGCGGAGGACTGAAACGTTGCCTCCGGCTACTGCGATAGGTATCGCGTGCTCATACGACTCCTGCGGGAACACCTCGCTCCGTACAAGAAACCGATCTCCATCCTGGTGCTGCTGCAGTTCCTGCAGACCTGCGCCACGCTCTACCTGCCCACCCTGAACGCGGACATCATCGACAACGGTGTCGTGCAGGGCGACACGGGCTACATCCTCACCTTCGGCGCCCTGATGATCGGGATCACCGTCGTCCAGGTGGTGTGCAACATCGGCGCGGTCTTCTTCGGCGCACGGACCGCCGCGGCGCTCGGCCGTGACGTACGGGCCGCGGTCTTCGCCCGGGTGCAGTCGTTCTCGGCCCGCGAGGTGGGTCACTTCGGCGCGCCCTCGCTGATCACTCGTACCACGAACGACGTCCAGCAGGTGCAGATGCTCTGCCTGATGGCGTTCACTCTGATGGTCTCGGCTCCCATCATGTGCGTCGGCGGCATCGTGATGGCGCTCGGCCTGGACGTGCCGCTGTCCGGGGTGCTCGTGGCGGTGGTGCCGGTGCTCGGCATCGCGGTCTCGACGATCGTGCTCAGGCTGCGGCCGCTGTTCCGTTCGATGCAGGAGCGGCTCGACACCGTGAACCGGGTGCTGCGGGAGCAGATCACCGGCAACCGGGTGATCAGGGCCTTCGTGAAGGACGCCTACGAGAAGGAGCGGTTCCGGAAGGCCAACGAGGAGCTGACCGAGGTCTCCCTCGGCACGGGCCGGCTGCTCGCGCTGATGTTCCCGATCGTGATGACGGTCGTGAACATCTCGTCGATCGCCGTGGTGTGGTTCGGTGCGCACCGCATCGACAGCGGCGGGATGCAGATCGGGGCGCTGACCGCGTTCCTGGCGTATCTGATGCAGATCGTGATGAGCGTGATGATGGCCACGTTCATGTTCATGATGGTGCCGCGCGCCGAGGTCTGCGCCGAACGGATCATGGAGGTGCTCGACACCGAGTCCTCCGTGGTGCCGCCTTCGGATCCGGTGCGGGAACTCCGGACGCACGGGCAGCTGGAGATCAGGGACGCGGGTTTCCGCTATCCGGGTGCCGAGGAACCGGTGCTCAAGGCGGTCTCGCTGACCGCCCGGCCCGGTGAGGTGACGGCGGTGATCGGGTCGACGGGCTCCGGCAAGTCGACGCTGCTCGGGCTCGTACCGCGGCTGTACGACGCGACCGAGGGCGAGGTCCTCGTCGACGGGGTCGAGGTGGGCACGCTCGATCCGCGGCTGCTCGCGCGGACGGTGGGGCTCGTACCGCAGAAGCCGTATCTGTTCTCCGGGACCGTGGCGACGAATCTGCGCTACGGGAATCCGGACGCGAGCGACGAGGAGCTGTGGCAGGCGCTGGAGGTGGCGCAGGCGGCCGACTTCGTACGGGCCCTGGAGAACGGGCTGAACGCGCCGATCGCGCAGGGCGGCACGAACGTCTCGGGCGGTCAGCGCCAGCGGCTCGCGATCGCGCGGACGCTGGTGCAGCGGCCGGAGATCTACCTCTTCGACGACTCGTTCTCGGCGCTCGACTACGCGACGGACGCGGCGCTGCGGGGCGCACTGGCGCGCGAGACCTCGGAGGCGACGGTGGTGATCGTCGCCCAGCGGGTGTCGACGATCCGCGATGCCGACCGGATTCTGGTGATGGACGAGGGCCGGGTCGTCGGGGTCGGGCGGCATGAGGAACTGATGCAGGACAACGGGACGTACCGGGAGATTGTGCTGTCCCAGCTCACGGAAGCGGAGGCTGCGTGAGCGTCGCACACGCGGCCACCGGGCCGCAGACGAGGACGAAGGCCGCACCTCTGCGTCGCGTGGGCGACCGTGACATCAGCCGCTGCCGCGGCGGGGCGAACAAGGAGGCACAGTAATGGCGGGGCCGGCGGGGCGGATGATGGCCGGGGGCGGGCCCGATCAGCGGTCCATGGACTTCAAGGGCTCGGGCAAGCGGCTGCTCGCGCAGTTCAGACCGCAGCGCTTCATCATGTACGCGATGATCATCGCGGTCATGCTGAGCGTGGCGCTGTCCGTGGTGGGCCCGAAGATCCTCGGGCACGCCACCGACCTGATCTTCGGCGGGATCATCGGCCGTGACATGCCCGAGGGTGCCACGAGGGCCGAGGTGCTCGAGGAGATGCGGGCGCGCGGCGACGACGGCCAGGCGGACATGCTGTCCGGGATGGACTTCACGCCCGGCGAGGGCATCGACTTCGGTGCGGTCGGCGAGACGCTGCTTCTCGCGCTGACGGTGTTCCTGCTCGCGGGCGCCCTGATGGCGGTGGCGACACGCCTGGTGAACCGGGCCGTGAACCTGACGGTCTACCGGATGCGCGAGGACCTGCAGGCGAAGCTCTCGCGGCTGCCGCTGTCGTACTTCGACAAGCGGCAGCGCGGCGAGGTGCTCAGCCGGGCCACGAACGACATCGACAACATCCAGCAGACGCTGCAGCAGTCCATGGGCCAGCTGGTGAACTCGCTGCTCACCATCGTCGGCGTCCTGGTGATGATGTTCTGGATCTCGCCGCTGCTCGCGCTCGTGGCGCTGATCACCGTGCCGCTGTCGTTCTACGTGGCGAAGACGGTCGGCAAACGCTCGCAGCCGCACTTCGTGCAGCAGTGGAAGTCGACCGGCAAGGTCAACGCGCACGTCGAGGAGATGTACACCGGGCACAACCTGGTGAAGGTCTTCGGGCGGCAGGAGGAGTCGGCGCGGCAGTTCGAGGAGCACAACGAGGCGCTGTACGAGGCCTCGTTCAAGGCGCAGTTCAACAGCGGGGCGATGCAGCCGCTGATGTTCTTCATCTCCAACCTGAACTACGTGCTCGTCGCCGTGGTCGGCGGTCTGCGGGTCGCCTCGGGCTCGCTGTCGATCGGTGACGTACAGGCGTTCATCCAGTACTCGCGGCAGTTCTCGATGCCGCTGACGCAGGTCGCCTCGATGGCGAACCTGGTGCAGTCCGGTGTCGCCTCGGCCGAGCGGATCTTCGAGCTCCTCGACGCGGAGGAGCAGTCCGAGGACCCCCGGCCCGCCGAGCGCCCCGCGCGCCTGGAGGGCCGGGTCGCCCTGGAGAACGTCTCCTTCCGCTACGAGGTGGACAAGCCGCTCATCGAGGACCTCTCGCTCCGGGTGGAGCCCGGGCACACGGTCGCGATCGTCGGCCCGACCGGCGCGGGCAAGACCACGCTCGTCAACCTGCTGATGCGGTTCTACGAGGTGACGGGCGGCCGCATCACGCTCGACGGCGTGGACCTGGCGCGGATGTCCCGGGACGAGCTGCGCTCCGGGATCGGCATGGTGCTCCAGGACACCTGGCTGTTCGGCGGCACGATCGCGGAGAACATCGCGTATGGAGCGGCGAAGGACGTCACGCGTGAGGAGATCGAGGACGCGGCGCGTGCGGCGCACGCGGACCGGTTCATCCGGACACTGCCCGAGGGCTACGACACCGTGATCGACGACGAGGGCACGGGGGTCAGCGCCGGTGAGAAGCAGCTGATCACCATCGCGCGGGCCTTCCTGTCCGATCCGGTGATCCTGGTCCTCGACGAGGCGACCAGCTCCGTCGACACCCGTACGGAGGTGCTGATCCAGAAGGCGATGGCGCGGCTCGCGCACGGCCGTACGTCCTTCGTGATCGCGCACCGCCTCTCCACGATCCGGGACGCGGACACGATCCTGGTGATGGAGGACGGCTCGATCGTGGAACAGGGCACGCACGAGGCCCTGCTCGATGCGGGCGGAGCGTATGCGCGGCTGTACAAGGCGCAGTTCGCGGAGGCCGTGGTCGAGGTGGAGTGAGCCGGGACGGGGCGGGGGCGGGGGCGGCCCGGCAGTCGGGGCGTCTCCCCGGCCCCGGCCCCGGCCCCGGTTCCGGTTCCGACGCCAGTGCCAATGCCAATGCCGACACCAACGCCGATGCCGACGCCGGGCAGGTGTCCCCGCTCCCGGTCCGATCAGTCCAGGTAGCCCCTGAGCTGGTCCGCGAAGGCGTGGTCGCGGAGTTTGTTGAGGGTTTTCGACTCGATCTGGCGGATGCGTTCGCGGGTCACGCCGAAGATGCGGCCGATCTCCTCCAGGGTGCGCGGGCGGCCGTCCGCCAGGCCGTAGCGCAGCTGTACGACCTTGCGTTCGCGTTCGCCGAGGGTGGAGAGCACGGCGTCCAGGTGCTGGCGCAGCAGCAGGAACGCGGCGGACTCGACGGGCGAGGTGGCATCGCCGTCCTCGATGAGGTCGCCGAGCGCCACATCGTCCTCCTCGCCGACCGGGGTGTGCAGCGAGACCGGTTCCTGGGCGAGGCGGAGGACCTCGCTGACCCGCTCCTGAGTCAGGTCGAGGTGGCCGGCGACCTCCTCGGGGGTGGGTTCGTAGCCGCGTTCCTGCAGCATGCGGCGCTGGACCCGGACGACCCGGTTGATCAGCTCGACGACATGCACCGGCACGCGGATGGTCCGGGCCTGGTCGGCGAGGGCGCGGGACATGGCCTGGCGGATCCACCAGGTCGCGTACGTGGAGAACTTGTAGCCGCGGGCGTAGTCGAACTTCTCGACGGCCCTGATCAGGCCCAGGTTTCCTTCCTGGACGAGGTCGAGCATGGTCAGGCCGCGGCCCACGTACCGCTTGGCGACCGAGACGACCAGGCGCAGGTTCGCCTCGATGAGGCGGCGCTTCGCCATCCGGCCCATGACGACGAGCCGGTCGAGGTCGAGGGCGAGGCGGGTGTCGAGGTCCGGGGTGCGGGCGAGTTTCTCCTCGGCGAAGAGCCCGGCCTCCACGCGGCGGGCGAGCTCGACCTCCTCGGCGGCGCTGAGCAGGGGGATCCGGCCGATCTCCCGCAGGTACTGGCGGAACAGGTCCGACGAGGGGCCGCCGGTGTCGGCGCGCGCGGTGCGCGGTTCGTGCTGTTCGGCGGCCGGTGTGGGTTCTGGCTGCTCGGCGGCCGAAGCGGATTCGCCCGTGGTCTCCGGGTGACGGGTGGACGGGCTCTGCGTGGGGAGGGCGGGGAGGAACTCGGCAGCGGGCTCCTCGCCGGTCTGCGTGCCGCTGGTCGTGCCCCCGGTCCTGCTGCCGGTCGTGCTGCCGGGTGTGCTGCCGGGTGTGCTGCTCAACGTCTGGGTCTGGGTCTGCACCGGGGCGACCTCCAGGGTGATCGCCGCCGCACGGGGGGTATCCGCGGCAGCGGTAGGGCAGGGACTCGCGGCACCGCCCCCAGTGTGGGGTACGACACATCCCTGCCACGAGGGGCGTGCGGTGACTTTTTGAGTCCGGTCCGTGACCGGGCGGTTACCCGCAGGACAGGGCCGTGTGCCGGACCGTACGACGCAGGCGTCCGTCGGTTCCTGCACCGACCCCGCGCGGCGGCCCGTCCGTCAGAGCGCTGCCGCGCCCCGGTCCTGCAGCGCCCTGTTGTAGCGCTGAAGGACCATCAGCTCCTCCTGGACGGCCGCGTACTGCGCCGGGTCCGCGTGCTGGCCGAGGCGGGCCAGGGAGCCCTGGATGTCGTGGACGCGGCGGTCGACGGCGCGGCGGCGTACGGCCACCAGTTGCTCCCCCGCGTAGGTCTCGTCGACGGTCCGGCGCATGATCGCCTCGACCGCCAGCTCGGTGACCATGGCGCGGACCTGGTCGTCGGGGGCCGCCTCACGGACGCGTACGAGGTAGGCCTGCGGATCGGCGGCCCCGTACTCGGCGCCGCCCGCCTCCAGGATGGCCTGGCGAACGGCGGCGTACGGCGGGGCGGTGAACTCGTCGACCCCGTAGGCGTCGAAGGCCGGGGAGACCAGCTCGGGGCGCTGCAAGGCGAGTTTGAGGAGCTCGCGTTCGGTGGCGTAGGCCGGGTTGCGCAGGTTCAGGGGCGCTCCGGAGGGACGGCGGGGCTGCGTCTCCTCGTACGCGGGCTGCTGTCGCTGCTGCTGTGCCGGGCCGCCGCCACGCCCGCCGCGCCCCTCGCGGCCGCCGCGCTCGCGGGCCCAGCGGGCGTGCTGGGCGACGCGCTTGACCACGAACTGGGTGTCGAGGATGCCGAGCATGCCGGCGAGGTCGACGGCGACCTCGTGCTGCGTGGCGCCCTTGATGCGGGCCACGATCGGCGCGGCCTCGTCGAGCGCGGCGGCGCGGCCGCCCGCGGTGTCGAGGTTGTAGCGGCCGACGATCTGGCGCAGCGCGAACTCGTAGAGCGGGGTGCGGGGCTGGACGAGGTCGGCGACCGCCTCGTCGCCCTTGGCGAGGCGCAGGTCGCAGGGGTCCATGCCGTCGGGTGCGATGGCGATGAAGGTCTCGGCGGCGAACTTCTGGTCGTCCTCGAAGGCGCGCAGGGCCGCCTTCTGCCCGGCCGCGTCGCCGTCGAAGGTGAAGATGACGCGGGCGCTGCCGTTGTCCATGAGCAGGCGGCGCAGGATCTTGATGTGCTCGCCGCCGAAGGCGGTGCCGCAGGTCGCGATGGCGGTGGGCACGCCCGCGAGGTGGCAGGCCATGACGTCCGTATAGCCCTCGACGACGACCGCGCGCGAGGTCTTGGCGATGTCCTTCTTCGCCAGGTCGATGCCGTACAGGACCTGGGACTTCTTGTAGACCGGGGTCTCGGGGGTGTTGAGGTACTTCGGCCCGTTGTCGTCCTCGCGCAGGCGGCGGGCGCCGAAGCCGACGACCTCGCCGCCGATGTCGCGGATCGGCCACATCAGGCGGCCGCGGAAGCGGTCGATGGGGCCGCGGCGGCCGTCCTGGGAGAGGCCGGAGGTGATCAGCTCCTTGTCGGAGAAGCCCTTGCCGCGTAGGAAGCGGGTGAGGTGGTCCCAGCCTGCCGGGCTGTAGCCCACGCCGAAGTGCTCGGCGGCGGCCTGGTCGAAGCCGCGCTCGGCGAGGAAGACCCGGCCGATCTCGGCCTCGGGGCCGGTGGCGAGCTGCTCCTGGTAGTACTGCGCGGCGATCTTGTGCGCCTCGATCAGGCGGATCCGCTCGCCGCGCTGGTGGGAGGGGTTGTACCCGCCCTCCTCGTAACGCAGCGTGATGCCCGCCTGGCCGGCGAGGCGCTCGACCGCCTCCGAGAAGGTGAGGTGGTCGATCTTCATCACGAACGTGATGGTGTCGCCGCCCTCCTGGCAGCCGAAGCAGTGGAAGAACCCCTTGCTCGGGCTGACCTGGAAGGACGGCGACTTCTCGTCGTGGAAGGGGCAGAGGCCCTTGAGGTTCCCGCCGCCCGCGTTGCGCAGTTGCAGGTACTCGGAGACGACGGCGTCGATCGGGACCGCGTCCCGTACCGCCTTCACGTCCTCGTCATTGATCCTGCCTGCCACGCGTGAAGTCTACGGGTCACGTGTGACAGTCGGATCCGGCCGCCTCTGCCCGCCCGGGTCAGTCGCCCTCGGATGCCTCCAGCAGGAACTCCAGCGGGGTGCCGGGATCGGCCAGGCGCTCCTGGTCGGGGCGGGCTCCGGTGCGGATGAGCTGCTGAATGGGGTCGGTCACATCCCATACGTTCACGTTCATCCCGGCCAGGACGCGGCCCTCGGACAGCCAGAACGCGATGAACTCCCGCTTCGTCGCATCCCCGCGGATCACGACCTGGTCGTACGAGCCCGGGGGCGCCCAGCCCGAGTACTCCAGGCCCATGTCGTACTGGTCGGAGAAGAAATACGGGATGCGGTCGTACGAGACGGGGCGGCCGAGCATCGCGCGGGCCGCCGCGGGGCCGCCGTTGAGTGCGTTGGCCCAGTGCTCGACGCGCAGGCGGGTGTCCAGGACCGGGTGCCGGGCGCTTGCCACGTCACCGGCCGCGAAGATGTCGGGATCCGAGGTCCTGAGCGAGGCGTCGACGGAGATTCCGCCGCCGTGCGCGCGCCCGGCCAGGTCGAGGCCCGCGGACTCGGCGAGCGCGGTGCGCGGGGCGGCGCCGATCGCGGCGAGCACGGCGTGGGCCGGGTGCTCGTCGCCGTCGTCGGTGCGGGCGGCAAGGACCAGACCGTCCTGGCCGACGATCTCGGTGAGCTTCGCGCCGAAGTGGAAGCGCACCCCGTGCTCGCTGTGCATCTGCTGGAAGACGCCGCCCAGCTCGGGGCCGAGCACCCCGTGCAGCGGGGTCGGCTCCGGCTCGACGACGGTGACCTCGGCGCCGAAACCGCGGGCGGCGGCAGCCACTTCGAGGCCGATCCAGCCCGCGCCGGCGATCACCAGATGCCCGTTGTCCCGGCCGAGCGCGCCGAGGACGCCCTTGAGGCGTTCGGCGTGGGCGAGACGGCGCAGGTGGTGCACGCCGTTCAGGTCGGTGCCGGGGATGTCCAGGCGGCGCGGTTCGGCGCCGGTGGTGAGCAGCAGCTTGTCGTAGCCGACGACGGTGCCGTCGCCGAGCCGCACCTCGTGGCGGGCACGGTCGATCGCCACGGCGGGCTGGCCGAGGTGGAGCTCGACATCGGCCTGCGCGTACCAGGACGGTTCGTGCACGAAGACGCTCTCGCGCTCCTCCTTGCCGACGAGGAACCCCTTGGACAGGGGCGGCCGCTCGTACGGCCGGTCACGTTCGTCGCAGAGCAGTATCACCCGCCCGGTGAACCCTTCGGCGCGGAGGGTTTCGGCCGCCTTCGCTCCGGCGAGTCCGCCTCCGACGATGACGAACGTCTCATCCGCGTCGACCACTTGATGCCTCCCATGTTTCCGCGTGCTGCCCGAGAGGCCGTCCGCCGGTCCCCCGCCTGGGTGGCGGCCTCTGAGCGAGCGTCCCGCACAGAGCGTGAGGGGGGAAGAGGGCATGAGCCGATCAGGCCGGTTTTCGTCACTCCGGGTGTGCGGGGAGGGGGTGGTGCGGGTGTGCCCGGGGGCTGCGCGCCCCCCTTCCGTCACGCGCGCGGGGCCGTGAGCCGTGCGTGCAGGGAGCGGGCCGAGGCATCCGTCAGGGCGGCGATCTGGTCGGTCAGGACCCTGGCCCGGGAGCGGTCGTCGGCCGCCGCGTCGAACAGGGCGCGGAACTGCGGGTCGAGGCCCTCGGGGGCACGGGCGGTGAGGGCCGCGGCGAGTTCCGCGATGACGATGCGCTGGTCCGCGCGCAGCCGCTCCTGTTCCTCGCGCTGCATCACGTACCGGTCGGCGACGGCCTTCAGGACCGCGCATTCGTGGCGCGTCTGATTCGGTACGACGAGCTCGGCGCCGTACCGGGTCAGCCGCCCCGGCCCGTACCGCGCGCGCGTGGCGCCCTCCGCGGCCAGGCAGAATCGGCCGATCAGCTGGCTGGTGGCGTCCTTGAGGCGGGCCTGGGCGACCGCGGTGCCGTCGTAGCCGTGCGGCCACCACTCCTGGTCGAGCAGCCGGTCGAGGGCGGCGGCCAGCTCCTGCGGATCGGTGTCCCCGGGTACGTAGCGGCCGATCGCGACCTCGAAGACGGCCTGCCGTTCGGGCTCGGCGTGCAGGAAGTTGGGGTCGATGTGGCCCGCGTGCAGCCCGTCCTCGACATCGTGCACGGAGTACGCGACGTCGTCGGACCAGTCCATGACCTGCGCCTCGAAACAGGTGCGCCCGGCCGGCGCGCCCTCGCGCGCCCAGGCGAAGACCGGCAGGTCGTCCTCGTACACCCCGAACTTCGGCGAGCCGGGATCGCCGGGGTGCGCGCCGCGCGGCCACGGGTACTTGGTGGCGGCGTCCAGGGCGGCACGCGTGAGATTGAGGCCCACGCTGACGATCTCGCCCTCGCCGCCGGGGCGCTGCGAGCGGACGAACCGCTTGGGTTCGATCCGGGTGAGCAGGCGCAGCGACTGGGCGTTGCCCTCGAAACCGCCCCAGTCCGCGGCGAACTCGTTGAGCGCCTGCTCCCCGTTGTGGCCGAAGGGCGGATGCCCCAAGTCGTGCGCGAGACAGGCCGCCTCGACGAGATCGGGATCGCAGCCGAGCGCGGCGCCCAGCTCGCGGCCGACCTGGGCGCATTCGAGGGAATGCGTCAGCCGGGTGCGCGGGCTGGCGTCCCAGGCCTGGAGTGGGGTCCCCCCTGCTCGAGCGGAGTCGAGAGCTTGGGGAAGCGTCCCCGGCGTGACGACCTGTGTCTTGCCCGCGAGGCGCCGCAGCGCCGAGGAGTGCAGGACCCGGGCGCGGTCACGCTGGAAGGCGGTACGGCCGGGACGCTTGTCCGGCTCGGGGGCCCAGCGCTCCAGGGCGGCGTCCTCGTAGCCGGGGGGTGTGGTGCGGGCTTCGTGCCGGGCGTCGTCGTGGTGCGTGCTGCCTTCGTGGTGCGTGCCTGCCATGCCATGACAGTACGGGGTGTCCGGCGGCAGCGGCATGATCGGCCGGACGCCCCGTGGTTCGGGGGAGGTGGGGCGGCTCCCGGGTGCCTTGTGCGCTCGTGCTCCTACGCGGGGACCAGCCGCCGTTGTCCCGTCGGGGCCGGGGTGCGCAGGGCCTGGTCGTAGCGGTGCAGGAGGAGGTGGGCCATCGCCGGGTGGGTGCCGAGCGGGGCGGAGGCGATCCAGGGCGCGGCCGCGGCGGTGGCCTCGGCGAAGCGTCCGGGGGCCGTGAAACACGAGGCGACCGCCACGCGGTGCCGGCCGCGGGCGGTCAGCGCGCGGACCGCGGCGGGTACGGCGGGCGCGGCGGCGCAGGCGTAGGCGGCGACGACCGGGACGCCGAGGCGTTCGGCGAGTTGTCCGGCGATGCGCCGGGTTCCTGCGGCCGACTCGGGGTCACGCGATCCGGCCGCGGCGAGGACGACGCCGCTCCCCCGGCGCAGCCCCTCGGTCAGCGGCTCCTCTCCCGGCCAGCCCGCCTCGACGAGCCTCTCGTACAGCGCCTCGATCAGCAGCGGATGCTCCCCGAGCGGCTCGGCGATGCGGGTGCGCAGGGCGCTCTCGCGGGCGGCGGCGGGCAGATCGTGCTTGACGTGGAAGCCACGGCTCAGGAGCAGCGGTACGAGGACGGCCTCCCCGGTGCCTTCGGCGGCGAGCCGGGCGAGGGTGTCGGGCAGCAACGGCTCGTCGATCTCGATGTGCCCGATCCGCACGTCGAGTCCGGGCCGCAGTTCGCGGATGCGCTCGCGCAGTGCCTTTACGGTGGCGAGGGTCGCGGGGTTGCGGCTGCCGTGGCCGACGAGGACCAGGGCCGGGGCGGGACGGGCCCCCGCCGGAGGTGCCTCGGCGCGGCGGGCTTCCGCGCGCAGGCGGCCGTCGAGTCCGACGTGACCGAGCCGACGGCCCAGCTGGGCGGTGATCCGGCCCATGAGTTGGGCGGTGCTGTCGAGGACACGCACATCGGCTTCGTCGGCCACGGTGAGGTCGGCCGTCGGAGTGGCTGTCGTACGGTCCGTCGTGCGGTCCGTCGTGCGGTCCGTCGTACGGTCCGTCGTGCGGGCAGTGGTACGCGCCGTCGTGTGGGCTGTCGTACGGTCCGTCGCGCGGGGGATCTCAGCCGTCATGCGCTTCAGCGTGCCGGGGGCACGTTGCAGGGCGGTTGCGCGGCCGTGACGACGGGTTTCGGAGTGTTCACCAGCCCGCGGCGACCGCTCGGGCGCCGCTCACTCGCGGTGGCGGCGCTCACAGCGGTGGGCCGCTCCCGCTGAGGTCGCGGTACCTCCCGCGTAACGCGCCTCGACGGGCGACGTAACAACGGCATCGCACCCTTATGGCATGCCGAACCACGCTCCGCCCCGGAACGACCGAGCCGACGCCTCGGACGCGACTTCGACGCACTGTCCGTACTGCGCGCTGCAGTGCGGGATGCGGCTCGCGCCCAAGGGCGCGGGCGGCGGGCTCGACGTGGTGCCGCGGCCGGAGTTCCCGGTGAACAAGGGCGCCCTGTGCGGAAAGGGCCAGAGCGCGCCCGCGCTGCTCGGCCGTGCCACGCGGCTGACCGAGCCGCTCGTCAGGGATCCGGGGAGCGGCGAGCTCGTGCCCGCGAGCTGGGAGGAGGCGCTCGGACGGATCGCCGGGCGGCTCTCGGCCACGCGCGAGGAGCACGGGGCCGATGCCTGTGCCGTGTTCGGCGGCGGCGGGCTCACCAACGAGAAGGCGTACACGCTGGGGAAGTTCGCCCGGGTGGTGCTCGGGACCTCTCAGATCGACTACAACGGCCGGTTCTGCATGTCCTCGGCGGCGGCCGCGGGAAAGAAGGCCTTCGGGATCGACCGTGGGCTGCCGTTCCCGCTGGAGGACATTCCACGGACCGGCTGCGTGATCCTCGTGGGGTCCAATCCGGCCGAGACCATGCCGCCCGCGCTGCGGTACTTCACCGAGCTGAAGGAGAACGGCGGCACCCTGATCGTGATCGACCCGCGGCGGACCAGAACCGCCGAGCAGGCCGATCTGCATCTCGCGCCCCGCCCCGGCACGGACCTCGCGCTCGCGCTCGGGATGCTGCATCTGGTCGTCACCCAGGGGCACACGGACGAGGCGTTCATCCGGGAGCGGACCGACGGCTGGGAGGCCGCACGCGCCGGCGCCATGGCGCACTGGCCGGAACTGGTCGAGCGGATCACCGGCGTGCCGGTGCCTCAACTGCGGCGCGCCGTCGAGCTGTTCTGCGCCCCGGAGCACGCGATGGTGCTGACCGCGCGCGGCCCCGAGCAGCAGGCCAAGGGCACGGACACGGTCGGCGCCTGGATCAACCTCTGTCTGGCGACCGGCCGCGCGGGCCGTCCGCTGTCCGGCTACGGCTGTCTGACCGGGCAGGGCAACGGCCAGGGCGGGCGGGAACACGGGCAGAAGGCCGACCAGCTGCCGGGCTATCGCGATCTCGCCGATCCCGCGGCGCGGGCGCATGTCGCCGGGGTGTGGGGCATCGATCCCGATGCGCTGCCCGGTCCGGGGCGCAGTGCGTACGAGCTGCTCGACGCGCTCGGGGGCGACATCAAGTCCCTGCTGCTCATGGGCTCCAACCCGGTCGTCTCGGCGCCGCGCGCCGCGCACGTCGAGGAGCGGCTGCGCGCGCTCGACTTCCTCGCCGTGGCCGATGTGGTGCTCTCCGAGACCGCGGCGCTCGCGGATGTCGTCCTGCCGGTGACGCAGTGGGCCGAGGAGACCGGCACGCTCACCAATCTGGAGGGCCGGGTCCTGCTGCGGCGCCAGGCGGTCACGGCGCCTTCGGGGGTACGGAGCGATCTGGCCGTATTGGGTGAACTCGCCGCGCGGCTGGGCGTGGAGAAGGGGTTCCCGGCCGATCCGGAGGAGGTTTTCGAGGAGCTTCGGCGGGCGAGTGCGGGGGGTGCGGCGGACTATTCGGGGATCACGTACCGGCGGCTCGCCGAGGAGGACGGTGCGGGGGTGTTCTGGCCCTGTCCGGATGTGGAGGTGGAGGGGGCAGGGGAAGCGAGCGGGAGGGCAGCCACGGTGGGCTCGGTGGGCTCGGGTGTCGGCGCCGCTGCGGGGGGCGGCACCGGGGCCGGTGCGCCGCGCGAAGGGCGGCATCCCGGCACCCTGCACCCCGGCACCCCCCGTCTCTTCCTCGACCGTTTCGCCACGCCCGACGGCCGCGCCCGTTTCGCCGCCGTCAGTCACCGGCCCGCCGGTGAGGAGACCGATGCCGAGTATCCGGTGGTCCTGACGACCGGACGGGTGCTCGCGCAGTACCAGTCGGGGGCGCAGACCCGCCGCGTGCCGGAGCTGAACGCGGCCGCCCCGGGGCCGTTCGTCGAGCTGCATCCGCGGCTCGCGGAGCGGATCGGGGTCGAGGAGGGCGAGCCCGTCGCGGTGGTCTCGCGGCGGGGCCGGGCCGTGGCACCGGCCCGGATCACGGCGGCGATCCGGGCGGACACGGTGTTCATGCCGTTCCACTGGGCCGGGGAGGGGCGGGCCAACACGCTGACGCATCCGGCGCTCGACCCGGTCTCGCGGATGCCGGAGTTCAAGGTGTGCGCGGTCCGCCTCGAGGCTGCCCGCTCCCAGGCGTGACGCCCTCCCCACCGGGCCGCGCGCACCAGTCCCCGCCCTCGATCCGCCGCCCCGAGGCCCGCAGCCTCGCCGCCACCGTGGGTGCGGCCACGTACACCCAGGCGCGGACTTCGCCCGCCGCGGTCCGTACCGGGCGGGCCACGCGCTCGTAGTCGTTGTGCGGATCGCCCGGTACGTAGTCCTCCAGGCGGTCGAGGAGGGCGAGGAGGGCCTCGTACGCGGCCGGGTCCGCGGTGACCAGCTCGCCGTGGACCGTGCCGCCGCCCTCCACCGCGTACGGATATCCGGGGCCTTCGTACAGGACCGCCCCGGTCCACCGGGCGGGCTCCGCGGCGGTGATCCGGCCCGCGAGGAAGCGCCGGTGGTTGTACTCGCCGGGGCGCAGCGTCCCGTAGACGAAGAAGGGCAGTCTCACGGGGTGGTCTCCCGGCGCACCCAGTCCAGATAGGCCGCGCTCCCCGCGGCGACCGGGGTGGCGATGATCTCGGGGGTGTCGTAGTCGTGCACCTCCTGGAGCCACTCCTGCAGCAGGGGGTAGCGCTCCGCCGTCGTCTTGAAGAGGATCTGCCACTCCTCGGCGGTCTCGATCCTGCCCTCCCAGCGGAACACCGAGGTGACCGGCGCGGCGATCTGCGCGCAGGCCGCGAGCCGTGCGTCCACCGCGCCGCGCGCCAGGAGCTGCGCCTTGAGCGCCGCGTCCGTCGTCGTCAGAACGGTCCATACGCCGGAGCCCTCCGCGCTGCCCGTCCGGTCCGGCCCGCCCTTCCTACCTGTTCCGTCCGCCCTGTCCGTGCCTTCGTCCATGTCTGCCCGTCTTCCCTTCCACGGCCGATGTGCTGTCCAGCCCATTCATCGCCACCACAGCCTGCGGCTACACAGGCGGGTGGTTCCCCGTCCGCCCTCATACGTCACCCGTTCACATGCTTCAACAGGCGTACGGCGCCGAGTGCCACTTTCCTCGTACGCAGGGGTGCGACCGAGACGGCGGCACAGGGGGTGCCGCGGGCCGCGCGCCTGCCGGAGGAAGCCCATGCGCATCGCCGCCACCCGTCTGCTCGCCGCATCCGCACTCGCCCTGTCGGCCGTCGCGGCGGCGGGACCGGCCGCAGCGGAGGGCAGCGGGTCGCTGGAGCTGTATCCGACGACCGTCACCCCGGGTGCGGAGGTCACCGCGAACACCCCGGCCTGCGGCACGAGCGGCACCGCGGCCGGTGATGCCAGCGCCGTGGGGGCCGGTGCGTTCAAGCTGCGGCCGACCACCCACGCGCAGGACGCGGTGGGCGCCTTCACCGTGCCGGACTCGGCCTCCCCCGGCACGTATGCGATCCGTGCGAAGTGCGCGGGCGGTGCGGAGGTCTCGGGCGATCTGGTGGTCACGCTGACCGCGACGAATCAGCAGGTCACCCCCAAGGGGCATGTGAAGACGGGGGTCGGCGGCGCGGTCGGCACCGACCCCGTGCGGACCGCGGCGGGTGTGGCGGCGCTGGCCGTCGCCGCCGCGGGCGGTACCTGGCTCCTGCATCGCCGGGCGAGAGGCGACGGGATCTGACGGACACCTCCGCTGTCCACCGGTACCGCCGCCCCCACCCTCTCCGCCTCCGCCTCCGCCGAGCCGGAGAGGGCGGGGCGACCGGCGGACGAACCCTCAGGGGGCACGATGTCGTACGAATCCTCCGGGGCCGGACCGATCAGCACCGGCACCGATACCGGCACGGACGGTCACCGCTCCACCGGCCCGGGATCGGCCTGCCCTCGCGCGGACGACCAAAGCACCGACGGCCGAGGCACGGACGGCCGAGGCACGGACGGTCACCGCTCCACCGGCCGGGGCGGCCGCAGCCCCGCCCGGGCCCGCACGCTGAACACGGCGATAGCCGCGGTGAGCGTGCTGGCGCTGGGCTCCGGGGTGTGGCTGCTGCAGCACGACGCCGCGGGCGCGCCCCCGCAGCCGTCCGCCGCGCAGGCCGCCGACGGCGGCGGGGCCCCCGCGCGGCAGGCCGGCGCGCAGGCGCTGCCGCCGTCCCCGCCGACCCGGATACGGATCCCGGCCATCGACGTCGACGTTCCGCTGACCGGCCTGGGCCTGACCGAGGACGGCAGCCTCGACGTGCCGCCCGCCGAGCGCAGCGACCTCGCGGGCTGGTACGAGTCCGGTACGACGCCTGGCGCCACCGGCACCGCGATCGTGGCCGGGCACGTCGACAACGCCGAGGGCCCCTCGGTCTTCTACTCCCTCGGCTCCCTGACGAAGGGCCGGAGCATCGAGGTCGACCGCACCGACGGGCGGACCGCCGTGTTCACCGTCGACGCGGTCGAGGTCTACGACAGCCGCGCCTTCCCCGACGACAAGGTGTACGGTGCGGCGCAGCGCCCCGAGCTGCGGGTGATCACCTGCGGTGGCGGCTATTCGAAGAAGCGCGGCTACCTGGGCAACGTGGTGGTCTTCGCCCATATGACGGGCGTGCGCTGACCCACCGGGCACCGACCGGCGTGGGCCGAGCCACCGGACACCGCCCGGCCACCCCACCCCCGCCCTCACACCCACCGCCCCACCCCGCTGAGCATCCGGTCCCCAAGCCGAAACCGGCCCGATCCGGCCGGGCAACACCCGCCGCGCACGCTGAGACGCATGAAGCAGCGGATCGTGGTCATCGGAGCCGGCACCGCCGGGGCGCGGCTGGCCGGGCGGCTCGGGAGTGCGGCGAAAACTCCGTCGGCCGCCGGCGTGGACGTCACGCTGGTGGGTGCCGAGGCGCACGCGCCGTACAACCGGGTGCTGCTCGCCGACGTTCTCGCCGGGCGCTATCCGGCCCAGGTGGCGGCGCTGCCCGATCCGGGCCCCGTGGTGCAGGACCGGGTGGTGCGCATCGACCGTGCCGCCCGCGAGCTGCATCTCGCGGCCGCCGGGCGGCCGCTGCCGTACGACACACTGGTGCTCGCGACCGGCTCCAACCCGGTGCTGCCGCCCCTGCGCGGCCTCACCGGCGGACTGCCCGCCAATGTGCACGCCTTCCGCACCATGGACGACTGCCTGGCGCTCTCGGACGCCGTACGGGAAGGGGCGCGCGCCGTCGTCATCGGCGGCGGGCTGCTCGGGGTGCTGTGCGCGCGGGCGCTGGCCGAGCGCGGCGCGCAGGTGGTGCTCGCGCAGCAGGGCGAACATGTGATGGAGCGGCAACTCGACGCGGAGGCCGCCCGGTTGGTACGGGAGCATCTCAGCCTGCGCGGTGTCGAGGTGCACACCGAGTGCCGGGTACGCGAGGTGCGCACCCAGGGCGGGCGGGCCGTCGGGGTCGCGCTCGCCGACGGGTACGTGCTCGGGGCGGATCTCGTGGTGCTCGCCTGCGGGGTACGGCCCAGCACCCATCTCGCGCGGGAGGCCGGGCTCGCCGTCCGCACCGGGATCGTCGTCGACGACGAGCTGCGCACGAGCGATCCGGCGATCCGCGCGATCGGGGACTGCGCCGAACACCGGGGCCGCACCTACGGACTTGCCACACCCGCGCTCGAACAGGCCGACGCACTGGCCGGACTGCTGACCTCCGGCGCGCAGGGCGAGGACGCCCCGGTATACGAGGGCACCCGCGCCCTCACCCGCCTGACCCTCGCCGAAGCGGGTCAACTCCCCCTGGATCTCGCCGTGTTCGGTGACACCTCGACACGCGAGGGCGATGACGTGATCCGGCTGACCGACGCCACCCGCCGCACCTACCGCAAGGTCGTCCTCCGCGAGGACCGCCTGGTCGGCGGGGTGCTGCTCGGTGAACTCGGCGCGGTCGGCGCGCTCGCCGAGGCCTGGCACACCGCCGAACCCCTGCCCCAGGACGCCCCACTGCACCATCTGCTCACCCACGACGGAGGCCAGTAACGATGCCGAAGCCAGACATGACGCCGATGCCGGACACGCTCCCCACCCTTCTGCTCATCGGCCACGGCATGGTCGGCCAGCGGTTTCTCGAAGCGCTCGTCGAACGCGGCGAGCACAAGCGCCGGCGCGTGGTCGTGCTGTGCGAGGAACCCCGCCCCGCGTACGACCGCGTCCACCTGACCTCGTACTTCGAGGGCAAGAGCGCCGATGACCTCTCGCTGACGCCGGCCGCCTTCATGGCCGAGCACGGCATCGAGCTGCATCTCGGGGAGGCCGCCGAGTCCATCGACCGCGAAAGCCGCAAGGTCGTCTCCCGCTCCGGGCGGGCCTTCGCCTACGACACGCTGGTGCTCGCGACCGGCTCGTACCCCTTCGTACCGCCCGTGCCGGGCAAGGACGCCGAAGGCTGCTTCGTCTACCGGACCATCGAGGATCTGGAGGCGATCGAGGCGTACGCGAAGGGCCGGACGCGCGGCGCGGTCGTCGGCGGCGGGCTGCTCGGCCTGGAGGCGGCGGGGGCACTGAAGGGGCTCGGGCTCGGCACGCGGATCGTGGAGTTCGCGCCGCGGCTGATGCCCGCGCAGGTCGACGAGGGCGGTGGCGCGGCGCTGCTTCGGACCATCGAGGACATGGGCCTGACGGTGCACACGGGCGCCGGGACCGAGGAGGTCGTCACCGGCGCGGACGGCCGGGTGACCGGGATGCGGCTGACCGACGGCAGTGAACTCGCCACGGATCTGGTGGTGTTCTCGGCGGGTGTGCGGCCGCGCGACCAGCTCGCCCGCGAGTGCGGTCTCGCGGTCGGCGAACGCGGCGGGATCACGGTCGACGAGGCCTGCCGGACCAGCGATCCGGCGGTCTTCGCGATCGGCGAGTGCGCGCAGGCCGTGGACGGCCGGGTGTACGGGCTGGTCGCGCCCGGTTACGCGATGGCGGAGGCGGCGGCGGACGCGCTCGCCGGGTTCCCCGGCTCGTTCACCGGGGCCGATATGTCGACGAAGCTGAAGCTGCTCGGCGTCGATGTCGCCTCGTTCGGCGATGCGCACGGCACGGCCGAGGGCTGTCTGGACGTGGTGTACGCGGACTCGCGCTCCGGCACGTACAAGAAGCTGGTGATGGATCCGGAGGGCGTGCTGCTCGGCGGTGTCTTCGTCGGCGACGCCGAGGCGTACGGGATGCTGCGGCCGCTGACCGGCAGCGTGCCGCCGGTCGCACCCGAGCAGCTGGTGCTTCCGGCGGGCGCGGGCGGGCCGGTGAAGCTGGGCCCGGAGGCGCTGCCCGACGATGCGATCGTCTGCTCCTGCCACAACGTCACCAAGGGCGAGATCTGCGCCTGCGGCGACCTGCCCGAGGTCAAGAAGTGCACCAAGGCCGGTACGGGCTGCGGCAGTTGCGTCAAGACGATCCTGCAGCTGCTGCCGCAGACCGGCGACCAGGGCCTGTGCGGCTGCTTCGGGCACACGCGGGCTGAGCTGTACGAGATCGTCCGGGTCAAGCGGATCACGTCGTACGCGCGACTCCTCGACGAGCACGGCCGCGAGAGCGCCCGCGGCGGCGAGGGCTGCGAGATCTGCAAGCCGGCGGTCGGCTCGATCATCGCCTCACTGGCGCCCGCGATCGGCGCCGAGGGCTACGTCCTCGACGGCGAGCAGGCCGCGCTCCAGGACACCAACGACCACTTCCTCGCCAACATGCAGCGCAACGGCTCGTACTCGGTCGTCCCGCGCGTCCCCGGCGGTGAGATCACCCCCGAGAAGCTGATCGTGATCGGCGAGGTCGCCCGCGACTTCGGCCTCTACACGAAGATCACCGGCGGTCAGCGCATCGACCTCTTCGGCGCCCGCGTCGACCAGCTGCCGGCCATCTGGGCGCGGCTCGTGGACGCCGGCTTCGAATCGGGGCACGCGTACGGCAAGGCGCTGCGCACCGTGAAGTCCTGCGTCGGACAGACCTGGTGCCGCTACGGCGTGCAGGACTCCGTCCGCATGGCCATCGACCTGGAGCTGCGCTACCGGGGGCTGCGGGCCCCGCACAAGCTGAAGTCGGCGGTCTCCGGCTGCGCCCGCGAATGCGCCGAGGCCCAGTCGAAGGACTTCGGGGTGATCGCGACCGCGAGCGGCTGGAACCTGTACGTCGGCGGCAACGGCGGCATGACCCCGCGCCACGCGGACCTGCTCGCCCAGGACCTCAGCGATGCCGAACTGATCCGCCTGATCGACCGCTTCCTGATGTTCTACATCCGCACCGCCGACCGCCTGGAGCGCACCGCGAGCTGGCTGGAACGCCTGGAGGGTGGCCTCGACCATCTGCGCGAGGTGATCGTCGAGGACTCGCTGGGGCTCTGCGAGGAACTGGAGTCCCTGATGGCCGCGCATGTCGCGGGCTACCGCGACGAATGGGCCGAGACCCTGCAGGACCCCGAGCGCCTCGCCCGCTTCGTCTCCTTCGTGAACGCGCCCGGCACGCCCGACCCGACCGTCCAGTTCGTCGCCGAGCGTGACCAGATGAAGCCGGACCTCGAGGTCCTGATCCCCGAAGGAGCGCTGAGCATCCGATGACGCTGCAAATCCTGCTGGACCCCGCGAACGAGGACTGGTTCACGGTCTGCGACAGCACGGCCCTCCAGTCGGGCCGCGGCGCGGCGGCGCTGCTGCCCGACGGCCGCCAGGTCGCCGTGTTCGTGGACCGCGCCGGGCGCGCGTACGCGATCGACAACCGCGACCCGTTCACGGGCGCGGCGGTCCTCTCGCGCGGCTTGCTCGGCTCCTCCGAGGGGCGCGCCTTCGTGGCCTCACCGCTCCTGAAGCAGCGCTTCGACCTGGAGTCGGGCGCCTGCCTCGATGACGCCGAGGTGACGGTGCGGACGTATGAGGCGCGGCTGGGCGGCCCGAGCGATTCTTGACCGATCGATTCAGTAAGACCTAGGGTCGCGGCATGGCCCGCACCAAGGAGTTCGACCCCGACGCAGCACTGCAGTCCGCGATGGAGCTGTTCTGGCGCCGCGGCTACGAGGCGACCTCGCTGGCCGACCTCACCGAGCACCTGGGCATCGGGCGCGCCAGCCTGTACGCGACCTTCGGCGGCAAGCACGAGCTGTACCTGAAGGCCATGGACCGATACGGCGAGACCCGCAACCCGGCGCTCGTCGAGGAGCTCTCGCAGCCGGGGCCCGTACTGCCGGCGGTCCGCGCGCTCGTGCGGCGCTTCGCCACGGAGGCCGCCGACGAGGCGACCCGGCTCGACGGCTGCCTGGTCACCAACACCGCGGCCGAGCTCGCACCCCATGACACGGCCGCCGCGCGCCGGGTCGAGCGCAGCTGGGAGCAACTGGAGACCCCGCTGCACTCGGCACTCGTACGGGCGCGGGCGCAGGGCGAACTGCCTCGGGACAGCGAGCCGTTGGCGCTCGCCCGGATGCTGCTGGTCCTGATGCAGGGGCTACGGGTGACGGGCAAGGCTTCAAGCGATCCGGGGCGGGTGCGGGATGCGGCGGAGCAGGCGCTGAGGCTGCTGGACGGCTGAGTCCGGCCCGTACGCGCGGGCGGGAAAGGGGTGCCCTTGAGGCACCCTTTTCTTCGACCCTGATATTGAACCGATCAGTCAAGAAAGAGGGGCATGATGACCGCCCTCCAGGGATCGCACGCCACGAGGGCACCGGACGACACCGACCAGAGCAACATCGACCAGCTCACCACCGACCAGCTCACCACCGACCACCCCACCGAGGAGTCACCCACCATGAGCAGCACCCGCTTCACCGACAAGACCGCCCTCGTCACCGGCGCCGGCTCC
This sequence comes from Streptomyces lothianensis, assembly GCF_047779955.1. Taxonomy (NCBI): domain Bacteria; kingdom Bacillati; phylum Actinomycetota; class Actinomycetes; order Kitasatosporales; family Streptomycetaceae; genus Streptomyces; species Streptomyces lothianensis. The sequence continues at coordinate 23,848 of NZ_JBLMKT010000037.1, forward strand.
GGAATCGGCCGGGCCGTCGCGCTCGCCTTCGCCGCCGAGGGGGCGAAGCTCGTCCTCGCCGGGCGCGGCCGGGCGCCGCTGGACGAGACGGTCGCCCTGATCGAGGCGGCCGGCGGTACGGCATCCGCGGTCACGGCGGATGTCAGCAAGGCCGAGGACGTACGGGAACTGGTGGCCGAGACCGTACGCCGGCACGGCCGCCTGGACGTCGCCGTCAACAACGCCGGGGTCTTCCGCGGCGGGCAGCCCCTGGCCGAGCTGCCCGTCGAGGACTGGCGGACGCTCCTGGACATCAACGTCACCGGTGTGTTCCACGCCCTGCAGGCCGAGATCGCCGTGATGCGCGGTCAGGAGGGCGGCGGCGCGATCGTCAACATCGCCTCCAACCTCGGAGCCCACACCCGTATCCCCGGCGTGGGCGGCTACATCACCTCCAAGGCCGCCGTCTCGGCGCTCACCCGTGCGGCCGCGCTCGACCACATCGGCGACGGCGTGCGGATCAACGCGGTGAGCCCGGGCGCCTCCGACACCACGATGTCGCTGCTGCCGGGCGAGAGCGAGGCCGACCGGGCCGTGCGGATGAAGTCCGCCAGTCCGCTCGGGCGGGTGTCGAGCCTGGACGAGGTCGCGGCGGCCGTGCTGTATCTGGCCTCCGGGGACGCCGCGTCCGTGGTGGGGACGGATCTGGTGATCGACGGCGGCGCGGCGGCCTGAGGCACCGCGCACGGCCCCACGGACCACGGGCTCCGGGCCACGGGCCGGACCACAAGCTCCGGGCCATGGACCACGGACCACGGCTGGTCTTACCCGCCGGTAAGACCAGCCGTACCCTGGCCGTCAGCCGAAGCCCACCCTCCGGAAGGACCGGTATGACCGCCTGGACCGCGCGTGACATCCCCGACCAGAGCGGCCGCACCGCCGTCGTCACCGGCGCCAACAGCGGTATCGGCCTCGCGGCCGCCCGCGAACTGGCCCGGCACGGGGCGCGGGTGCTGCTCGCCTGCCGCAGTGAGACGCGCGGCAAGGAGGCCGAGGCGCGGATCGCGGCCGAAGTCCCCGGCGCGGACGTGGAGTTCGCCGCCCTCGATCTGGCCGATCTGCAGTCCGTACGGGACTTCGCGGCCGCCTTCCGTGGCGAGCGGCTCGATCTGTTGATCAACAACGCGGGCGTGATGGCGCTCCCGTACCGCAGGACGGCGGACGGCTTCGAGACGCAGTTCGGCGTCAACCATCTCGGCCATTTCGCCCTCACGGGCCTTCTGCTCCCGAAGCTGCTCGCGACACCGGGCGCACGGATCGTGACGGTCTCCAGCGGGCTGCACTTCCTGGCGGACATCGACCTCGGCGACCTCGACTCGGAGAAGAACTACCGGCGTTGGATCGCCTACGGCCGCTCCAAGACCGCCAACCTCCTCTTCACGCACGAGCTTGCGCTCCGCCTGCGGGAGGCGGGCTCACAGGTGGTCGCGGCGGCCGCGCACCCGGGCTACGCACACACGAACCTGGTGACGGCGGGGCCCCGGATGGAGGGCCGGCGCCTGAGGGGCCGCATCGCCGACCGCGCCACGCGGCTGATCGCCCAGTCCGCCGAGGCGGGCGCCCTGCCCACGCTGTACGCGGCGACGGCGCCCGGTGTGCGCCCGGACTCGTTCATCGGGCCGCGCATCCAGGGCTGGCGGGGCGCGCCGGTGAAGTCCGTACGCGCGAGGCGGACCCTCGACGACACCACCAGCGCACGGCTGTGGGCGGCTTCGGAGCGGCTGACCGGGGTGACATACGAACTGAAGCGGTGAGGCCGCTCGCCGGGCAGTAGTGCAGCTCACTCCTCTTCGAGCACCCGCTTCAGCTCCCCCAGCCGCTCCCGCCAGAACTCCTTGTACGCCGCCACCGCATCCGCGTCCGCCAGCTTGTGGTGGCCGACGCCGAGCTGGGCCCGCTGCGGGCCCTTCCCCTCCACCCACACCGAGATCCGGCTCGTACCGTCGTCCCAGTCGGCTGTCAGCGATCTGCCGGGGCGGTGGGTGCGGATGCTCAGCTCGGTGTCCGGGAGCCAGCGGCGGCGCAGGCTCTCGTCGGTGAAGGCCTCCGTGATGCGGGCGGCCGGTGCGTTCACCGTCCTGCTTGCCGAGGCCTCCCAGGTGCCCGTGCTGGACTGGCCGACTTCGCGCAGCCCGCGCTCCTGCTCGTAGCCGACGGTGATCGACTGGGCGTGCCAGCCGTTGACACCGTGTTCCTCGCGCAGATGCCGGGCGATCTCGGTGTGGCTGCGCTGCCGCGCACCCCATTTGTCGAGCACGGCGAACCAGCCGATCCAGTCCTTGCCGGTGGTCTCGCTCAGTGCCGCGGCGGAGAGCTTCTCGGTGATCTTCTTGCCCGCACTCATGGATCCGACGCTAGGCGTGCCGCGTACACCCGGCAAACGTGCGCCCGCTCTTCTACGCTTGTTCATGCACAGACAATCTGCGACGTCTAGTTTCACGAACCGCGCGACCCGCCGCCATACCGGCGCCGGGCCCTCCCCCCACCACCTGGAGTGAGAGTGGAACGTCGATCCTTCCTGCGCGGCGCGGTCATCGGCGGCTCGGCAGCCGCCTTCGGCGGCACGCTATGGCGCGGCGCCGCCTACGCCGGTCCCGCCCAGCCCGGCACCGGCCCCTACGGCAAGCCCGGCAAGGCGGACGCCAACGGGATCCGGCTGCCGTCCGGCTTCACCAGCACCGTGGTCGCCCGTTCCGGCGAGTACGTCGGCCCCACCTCGTACCGCTGGCACAACGCCCCGGACGGCGGCGCCTGTTACGGCGACGGATCGGGCTGGATCTACGTATCCAACTCGGAGATCAGCCCGGACGGCGGCGCGAGCGCGATCGTCTTCTCCTCGACCGGCGCGGTCACGGGCGCACACCGCATCCTGTCCGGCACGCGCCGGAACTGCGCCGGCGGCACGACGCCGTGGAACACCTGGCTGTCCTGCGAGGAGGTCGACCGCGGCTATGTCTACGAGACCGACCCGTGGGGCGTGAAGGCGGCCGTGCGACGGGATGCGATGGGCCGTTTCAAGCACGAGGCGGCCGCCGCGGACCCCGTCCGCCGGACGATCTATCTGACCGAGGACGTCTCCGACGGCTGCTTCTACCGCTTCACGCCGACGACCTGGGGCGATCTCTCGGCGGGCAGGCTGGAGGTCCTCAAGATGGGCTCGGGCACCAGCGGCCCGGTCACCTGGGCCGAGGTTCCCGACCCGAGCGGCGCCACCCCCACCCGCGACCAGGTCCCCGGCGCCAAGCGCTTCTCGGGCGGCGAGGGCTGCCACTACGCGGACGACACCTGTTGGTTCACGACGAAGGGCGACAACCGGGTCTGGCAGTACGACGCGGCCGCGCAGACCATCGAACTCGCCTATGACGACTCCCTCGTGCGCCGTGCACCGCTGACCGGCGTCGACAACATCACGGGCAGCGCCTCCGGCGATCTCTTCATCGCCGAGGACGGCGGCAACATGGAGATCTGCATGATCACCCCGGAGGGTGTGGTCGCCCCGTTCCTGAGGATCGGCGGCCAGTCGGGCTCGGAGATCACCGGCCCGGCGTTCTCCCCCGACGGCAGCCGCCTCTACTTCTCCAGCCAGCGCGGCACCAGCGGCAGCTCCTCCGGCGGCATCACCTACGAGGTGACGGGGCCGTTCCGCGGCTGACTCTCCGTGGCCGCCCCTCGCCGCCGCTTGGCACTAGCATGACAACCATCACTGTCGCTGTCCCGAAGCATGCGGCCTTCGCGGCGGCGGCCCCGCTCGCGGAGGAGGAGAACGGCAGGTGGACGAGTGGCGTGAGGTGTTCGAGGGCGGCGACGGGGTCCGGATCGGGCAGGACGAGTACCTCGCCGGATTCAACGAGCGGTTCTGGCGCATCGGTCCGGCGGGCTTCTGGAAGCTGGAGCGGCTGCAGGCCTATGACGAGGGCGACTTCCCGAGCTGGCTGGCCCTGCGCCGCGGCGCGTGGGAGGAGTCGCTGCGGCTCATCGAGGAACTGCGGCCGGAGTACGCGGAGGACGAGGCGCGGATCTCGAAGGCCGGGTTCCCGTACCGCAGGGTGCGGATCGTCGAGCGGCCGCTGGTCCCGTACGTCCAGTGGGAGTTGAACATCCTGCACGTCAAGAGCGGCTACGGGCAGGACGCCGCGGTCCTGGACGCGGAACGGGTCACGGCGTACGAGGCGCAGGGGCCGCTGCCCGAGCTGTGTGTGCTGGGGGACGCGACGGCCTACCTCGTCGAGTACACGCCCGAGGGCGTGCCCAACGGGGCGGTGCTCTTCACCCGGGCCGACGTGGTCGCGAAGGCCCGGGACTTCGTCCGCGGCCTGTACGAGGCGGGAGAGGACATCGCCTCGTACTTCCCGCGCGAGGTGGCCCACCTGGCGCCGCCCGCGGCGGCCTGAAAGCACGGAGACCGAAGGCTCCGTACGCCGGATGGGGGCGCCCCCCGCACGGGGCGCCCCCATCATCGGGCCTGTCCGCGGGACAGGCCACGGGGTGTTCCGCGGAACATGCCGCAGGAGACACCCTTGGTGAACCCGGGGCCGGCGGCGAACCGGTGAGGGTTTGTCAGGGCATGACCCGCCGACGGCCCCGGTGGTACAGGTGGTACAGGTGCGGGCTCAGCGGCTGTCGCTGCCCTGCGAGCCCGCGGCCGCGCGGCCCGCTTCGAGGCGCGCGACGGGGATGCGGAACGGCGAGCAGGACACGTAGTCGAGACCCACCTCGTGGAAGAAGTGCACCGACTCGGGGTCGCCGCCGTGCTCGCCGCAGACGCCCAGCTTGAGGTCGGGCCGGGTGGCGCGGCCCTGCTTGACGGCGTGCTTCACGAGCGAGCCGACGCCGTCCTTGTCGATGGTCTCGAAGGGCGAGACCCCGAAGATGCCCTTCTCCAGGTACGCGGTGAAGAAGCTGGCCTCCACGTCGTCCCGGCTGAAGCCCCACACGGTCTGGGTGAGGTCGTTGGTGCCGAAGGAGAAGAACTGCGCGGCCTCGGCGATCTGCGCGGCCGTGAGCGCGGCCCGCGGCAGCTCGATCATCGTGCCGATGGTGAGCTTGAGGTTGGTGCCGGTGGCGGCCTCGACCTCGGCGATCACCTGGTCCGCCTCGTCCTTGACGATCTCCAGCTCCTGGACGGTGCCCACCAGCGGGATCATGATCTCGGCGCGCGGGTCGCCCTTGGCGGCCTTGCGCTCGGCCGCGGCCTCGGCGATGGCGCGTACCTGCATGGAGAACAGGCCGGGGATGACCAGGCCGAGGCGTACGCCGCGCAGACCCAGCATCGGGTTCTGCTCGTGCAGCTTGTGCACGGCCTGCAGCAGGCGCAGGTCGTTCTCGTTGGCGTCCTTGCGGGACTCGGCGAGCGCGACCCGGACCGAGAGCTCGGTAATGTCGGGCAGGAACTCGTGCAGCGGCGGGTCGAGCAGCCGGACCGTGACGGGCAGGCCGTCCATGGCCTCGAAGAGCTCGACGAAGTCGGCCTTCTGCAGGGGCAGCAGCTCCTTGAGGGCGTCCTCGCGCTCGTCCTCGGTGTCGGCGAGGATCAGCTTCTCGACCATCTCGCGGCGCTCGCCGAGGAACATGTGCTCGGTGCGGCACAGGCCGATGCCCTGGGCGCCGAAGCGGCGGGCGCGCATCGCGTCCTCGGCGTTGTCGGCGTTGGCGCGCACGCGCAGGCGGCGCTTGCCGTCGGCGAAGGACATGATGCGGTGCACGGCGGCGACCAGCTCGCCGGCCTCCTCGGCACCGGCGTGCATCCGGCCCTCGAAGTACTCGACGACGGGCGAGGGCACGACGGGCACCTCACCGACGTAGACCTTGCCGGAGGAGCCGTCGATGGAGACGACGTCGCCCTCCTCGACCACTACACCGCCCGGTGCGGTCATCCGGCGGCGCTTGGTGTCGACCTCCAGCTCCTCGGCGCCGCAGACACAGGTCTTGCCCATGCCGCGGGCGACGACGGCGGCGTGCGAGGTCTTGCCGCCGCGCGAGGTCAGGATGCCCTCGGCGGCGATCATGCCGTCCAGGTCGTCGGGGTTGGTCTCGCGGCGGATCAGGATGACCTTCTCGCCGGAGCGCGACCACTTGATGGCGGTGTACGAGTCGAAGACGGCCTTGCCGACCGCGGCGCCCGGCGAGGCGGCGATACCGCGGGCGACCTTCTCGACCTTCGCGTCGTCGTCGAAGCGCGGGAACATCAGCTGGGCGAGCTGGGCGCCGTTGACGCGCTGCAGCGCCTCCGCCTCGTCGATGAGGCCCTGGTCCACGAGCTGGGTGGCGATACGGAAGGCGGCGGCCGCGGTGCGCTTGCCCACGCGGGTCTGCAGCATCCACAGCTGGCCGCGCTCGATCGTGAACTCGATGTCGCACAGGTCCTTGTAGTGCGTCTCGAGGGTTTCCATGATCTGCATCAGCTGGTCGTACGACTTCTTGTCGATCGACTCCAGCTCGGCGAGCGGCACGGTGTTGCGGATACCGGCGACGACGTCCTCGCCCTGCGCGTTCTGCAGGTAGTCGCCGTAGACGCCCTGGTGGCCGGAGGCCGGGTCGCGGGTGAAGGCGACGCCGGTGCCGGAGTCGGGGCCGAGGTTGCCGAAGACCATGGAGCAGACGTTGACGGCGGTGCCGAGGTCGCCCGGGATGCGCTCCTGGCGGCGGTACAGCTTGGCGCGGTCGCCGTTCCAAGAGTCGAAGACCGCGGTGATGGCGAGGTCCATCTGCTCGCGCGCGTCCTGCGGGAATTCACGGCCCGCCTCACGCTTCACGATCTTCTTGAACTCCTTGACGAGCTTCTGGAGTTCGGCGGGGCCGAGGTCGGTGTCGACCGTGATCTTCTTGGCCTTCTTGGCGGCTTCGAGGGCGTCCTCGAAGAGCTCGCCTTCGACGCCGAGAACGGTCTTTCCGAACATCTGGATGAGGCGGCGGTAGGAGTCCCAGGCGAAGCGCTCGTCGCCGGACTGCTTGGCCAGACCCTTCACGGAGGCGTCCGAGAGACCGATGTTGAGGACGGTGTCCATCATGCCGGGCATCGAGAACTTGGCGCCCGAGCGGACGGAGACGAGCAGCGGGTCATCGGCCTGGCCGAGCTTCTTGCCCATCTTCTGTTCGAGGGCGTCCAGGTGGCCGCTGACCTCTTCGCGCAGCTCAGCGGGCTCCTCACCGCTCTCCAGGTAGACCTTGCAGGCCTCGGTGGTGATGGTGAAGCCGGGAGGGACCGGCAGGCCGAGGTTGGTCATCTCGGCGAGGTTGGCGCCCTTTCCGCCGAGGAGGTCCTTGAGGTCCCTGTTGCCCTCGGTGAAGTCGTAGACGAACTTCTGCTGCTTGTTTTCCGACACGGGTCTCGACTCCTCGAGGCTCGGTGGCTGCCCTGACGCCGAGGAATGTACCCAGATCAAAGGCGTCTGAGGAGATACACCTGAGTGACGTACGGCCGTAACCACCCGTCCGCCAGGAGATCGAAAGCAACCCTTCGGTAGGCGAAGTTTTCATCCCCCGAAGGTCACTTGACCCGATCGGGATGATCGACGCTCACATGAGCGGGATCTAAAGCAGTTGAGTTCAACTCTTGAACACAAAGAAGGGTGGCACCGGGTGCCACCCTTCAGGCTCCACACACCCTCCGGAGCCGCTCATCTGAGCGGCCTACCTCTCAGGGTGGCGAGGATCACGCGATTATCGATCATCAATCGGACCCGATCGAGGGGACCCGGCGGCCCCCGTCTCAGCCCCCGGACGTGTCCAGCTCGGCCTCTTCGCCCACACCCGCGCAGTCATAGGGGTCCTTGAGCCAGCCGTCCGGCAGTACGACCCGGTTATTGCCCGACGTACGGCCGCGGGGGCCGTCCGCGCCGACCGGCCAGGCCTGGTCGAGATCCAGCTCGTCGAGCCCGGAGCGCAGCTCCTGGAGGGACGAGGTGACCGCGAGCCGCTTGCGCATCTCCGAGCCCACCGCGAAGCCCTTGAGATACCAGGCCACATGCTTGCGGAAGTCGATGACACCGCGTGCCTCGTCACCGATCCACTCACCCAGCAGGCCCGCGTGCCGCACCATCACTTCCGCGACCTCTCGAAGCGAAGGAGCCGCCGGCGCGCCACCGCCCTCGAAGGCCGCGACCAGATCCCCGAACAGCCACGGCCGCCCCAGGCAGCCGCGCCCCACGACCACCCCGTCGCAGCCGGTCTCCCGCATCATCCGGACCGCGTCCTCGGCGCACCAGATGTCCCCGTTGCCGAGCACCGGGATCTCGGGCACATGCTCCTTGAGCCGCGCGATCGCCTCCCAGTCGGCCGTGCCGCCGTAGTGCTGCGCGGCCGTGCGCCCGTGCAGCGCGATGGCGGTCACACCCTCCTCGACCGCGATCCGCCCCGCGTCGAGATACGTGATGTGGTCATCGTCGATGCCCTTGCGCATCTTCATCGTCACCGGCAGATCCCCGGCCCCGCTCACGGCCTCGCGCAGGATCGAACGCAGCAGATGCCGCTTGTACGGCAGCGCGGAGCCGCCGCCCTTGCGGGTCACCTTGGGCACCGGGCAGCCGAAGTTGAGGTCGATGTGGTCGGCCAGATCCTCCTCCGCGATCATGCGGACGGCCTTGCCGACGGTCGCCGGGTCCACCCCGTACAGCTGGATCGAACGAGGCTTCTCCGTCTCGTCGAAGTGGATCAGCTGCATGGTCTTCTCGTTGCGCTCGACCAGGGCGCGCGTGGTGATCATCTCGCTGACGAACAGCCCCTTCCCGCCGGAGAACTCACGGCACAGGGTGCGGAACGGCGCGTTGGTGATACCGGCCATGGGCGCGAGCACCACCGGCGGCTGCACCTGGTGCGGGCCGATGGCGAGGGAGGGCGTGCCGCCCCGGCCGGGGGCGTGGCCGGGGGCGTGACTGGGGGCATGGTCGAGCGCGGTCATCCCACCAGTGTCCCGCACCGGACGGCACTCCTGACAAGACACTGAATGACAAGTGACGGATGACGGATGACAGATATTGAAATCTGTCATCCGTCATGCCAGGCTGGTGGCACACCCCCTCCAGAAGGAGCCGCATCATGCGCACCACCACCCTCGGCACCACCGGCCCGCAGACCTCCGCCCTCGGCCTCGGCTGCATGGGCATGTCCGCGTTGTACGGGGATGCCGACCGCGCCGAGTCCATCGCCACGCTCCACGCCGCCCTGGAAGCGGGCATCACGCTGCTCGACACCGGCGACTTCTACGGCATGGGCCACAACGAACTGCTGATCAACGAGGCCCTGCGCACCGCCCCCGCCGCGCGCCGCGAGCAGGCGCTCACCAGCGTCAAGTTCGGTGCCCTGCGCACCGTCGAGGGCGGCTTCACCGGCTACGACGGCCGCCCGAACGCCGTGAAGAACTTCGCCGCGTACTCGCTGCAGCGCCTGGGCGCCGACCACATCGACGTCTACCGGATCGCCCGCGTCGACCCCGATGTCCCGATCGAGGAGACGATCGGCGCGATCAAGGAGCTTGTCGAGGCCGGTCACGTACGGCACATCGGGCTCTCCGAGGTCGGCGCCGAGACCCTGCGCCGGGCCGCCGCCGTCGCGCCGATCTCCGACCTGCAGATCGAGTACTCGCTGATCTCCCGCGGCATCGAGGCCGAGATCCTGCCCACGGCTCGCGAGCTGGGCATCGGCGTCACCGCGTACGGCGTGCTCTCGCGCGGCCTGATATCGGGCCACTTCGGCCGCGACCGCAAGCTCGCCGCGAACGACTTCCGAGGGATGAGCCCCCGCTTCCAGGGCCGGAACCTCGACCGCAATCTCGACCTGGTGGACGCCCTGCGCAAGGTCGCCGAGCAGAAGGGAGTGACGGTCGCGCAGACCGCGATCGCCTGGGTGGCGGCCCAGGGCGAGGACATCGTGCCCCTGATCGGCGCCCGCACCCGCGCCCGGCTCGCCGAGTCCATCGGCGCGCTCGACGTGACCCTGGACGCGTCCGATCTCGCCGCCATCGAGCAGGCCGTGCCCGCGGGCGCCGCGTCCGGCGAGCGCTACCCGGCGAACCAGATGGCACACCTCGACAGCGAGCGCTGACCACCGGCCGGGTAGGTTTCGGCCATGGCCACCGAGACACTGACCGCCGAGCGGATCCTCGCCGCGACCGAGGACGTCCTCCGTACCTACGGGCCTGCGAAGGCGACCGTCGTCGACGTGGCCCGTGCGCTCGGCGTCAGTCACGGCAGCGTGTACCGCCACTTCCGCACGAAGGCGGCGCTGCGCGAGGCCGTGACGAAGCGGTGGCTCGACCGCACGACGGACGAGCTGCGCCGGATCGTCGAGGACTCCTCGGACACCGCCGAGGACCGCCTGCGCCGCTGGAACATCCGCCTCTTCGAGGCCAAGCGCGCCAAGGCGGGCGCGGACCCTCAGCTCTTCGCCACGTACGAGGTGCTGCTCCGTGAGAACAGCGAGGCGGTCGACGAGCACATCACGGACCTGGTCGGCCAGCTGACCGAGATCCTGGAGGCCGGCATCGCGGCCGGCGAGTTCACGCTCGGCGCCGCGGATGCCGGGCGCGGCGCCCGCGCGGTCTTCGACGCCACCCTCCGCTTCCACGACCCGGTCCACGCGGCGCAGTGGAGGCTGCCCGGCATCGAGCAGGACCTGGACGACGTCCTGGACCTGCTGCTCCGTGGGCTTCAGCTCAGGGACTGAAGTCCGAGAGTCTCCCGGATCGAGCGCTCCAGCTCGACGCCGACGGCCGGATCCACGGCGGACTTCTTCATGGCGGCGCGGAAGGCGCCCGCGTCCTCGGCACGTGCCGCCGCCTCCCAGTGCGGTACGCCGTCCTCGAACGCCTCGGCCAGCTCCCCGGCCTTCTCCTTCGCCGCCCGGGGCAGCTCGGCCTCCTTCAGGAGCCGCGCCGTCTCCTCCTGCGCCGTCGCCATCTCCCGGGCCCATTTCCGGGCACCGGCCAGATCCGCCTCCGGGTTCTTCACCGGCCTGCGCGCCTGGGTCTTGTACAGGGGGTGCAGCGCAGTGACATACGCGCGCTGCTCGGCGGTCAGTGCGTCGATGTCCTGGCGGACGGAACGGTCGAGGTCGCCCGTGGGCCGCCCGGCCCAGCAGCGTACGGTGCGGTCACCGAGCGCCCAGCGGTCGGCCTGCGGGTAGTAGAAGAAGGTGAGCAGCATGCTGAACTCCCCCACATCGGGGGTGTAGTCGAAGAGCAGCTCGCCGCAGGTCCGCGACGCGGTCTCGTTGATCTGCTCGACGCCGGGGTACGCCTGCTTGTCGGGCAGGTCGAAGGTGGCGTACACCTCGCCGCGGTGCGATGCCGTGCAGGGCTTCCGTTCCGCGGTCGGATCGGCCAGCCGTTCCTGGTTCTGGCCGGGGAGTTCGGCCGGTGTGAAGCAGTCGCCTTCGCGCAGCGTGAGGATGTGGACCCGCGATACGTCCGGCCGGTCGGGCCGCACGGGCGCGCCGGTCCCGTCCTGGACCCAGACCCGGAAGTTCAGGGCACCGCTCAGGAGCAGGGCGACGACGCCGGAGATCACCACACCCGAGATCGTGATGCCGGCGATGGCGAGTCCCTTGCCGCGGCTCCCCGTCCGGGATATCTGCACCAGGGCGACGATCCCGAAGACCACCGAGAGCGGGGCAAGGAGGACGAGCGCGGTCGCGAGGGAGGCGACGGCAAGACCGTTGAGGGCGGGCTCGAGCGGCGGACCTCCGGAAGCACCCGGCAGGTGACCGTACGGAGGACCGGCGTACGCACCGTGGACGGGCGGGGCCGGCGCGGACGTCCCGTGCACCCAGGGGTCATTCGGGTACGGACCGGGGGCCCGGAAATCCTCGTCCGGCTGGCGCGCTTGCTGCGGCGGCGGAAACGTCACGCGTGGTCCTTGCGTTCATAGGGGCGTGGGGGATGCCGCGCCGCACTCTGCCATAGCCCCTGACCTGCCGCATTGCCGTTCACCGGCAGAGTTTCGCCCGCTTCACGTCACCACATCTCGGACACCGGGCCCATGTGGGGACACATCACGTTCCCGGACAGGCCGACGCCCCCGTGTCCGGCATGGGACACGGGGGCGTCGTACGCAGGTCGCGTCAGCAGCCCGCCGGGCGGTGCGTCAGCAACCCACCAGGCGGGTCGCCAGGTAGCCCTCGATCTGGTCGAGGGAGACGCGCTCCTGCTTCATCGAGTCGCGCTCGCGGACGGTGACCGCGTTGTCGTCGAGGGTGTCGAAGTCGACGGTGACGCAGTACGGCGTGCCGATCTCGTCCTGGCGGCGGTAGCGGCGGCCGATGGCGCCGGCGTCGTCGAAGTCGATGTTCCAGTTGGCGCGCAGTGCCTGGGCCAGGCCCTTGGCCTTCGGCGACAGCTCCGGGTTGCGGGAGAGCGGGAGGACCGCGACCTTCACCGGGGCGATGCGGTGGTCGAAGCGCATGACGGTGCGCTTCTCCATCTTGCCCTTGGCGTTGGGCGCCTCGTCCTCGAAGTACGAGTCGAGCATGAAGGCGAGCATGGTACGGCCGACACCGGCCGCGGGCTCGATGACGTACGGCGTGTAGCGCTCGTTGTTCTCCTGGTCGAAGTAGGAGAGCTCCTGGCCGGAGGCCTTGGAGTGCGCCGAGAGGTCGTAGTCGGTGCGGTTGGCGACGCCCTCCAGCTCACCCCACTCGGAGCCGCCGAACTGGAAGCGGTACTCGATGTCGGCGGTGCGCTTGGAGTAGTGGGAGAGCTTCTCCTGCGGGTGCTCGTACCACCGCATGTTCTCCTCGCGCAGGCCCAGGCCGGTGTACCAGTTCCAGCGCTGCTCCATCCAGTACTCCTGCCACTTCTCGTCCTCGCCCGGCTTGACGAAGAACTCCATCTCCATCTGCTCGAACTCGCGGGTGCGGAAGATGAAGTTGCCGGGCGTGATCTCGTTGCGGAAGGACTTGCCCATCTGGGCGATTCCGAACGGCGGCTTGCGGCGCGAAGTGGTCTGCACCTGGGCGAAGTTGGTGAAGATGCCCTGGGCGGTCTCGGGACGCAGGTAGGCGACGGAGCCGCTGTCCTGGGTCGGACCGAGGTGCGTGGAGAGCAGACCGGAGAACTGCTTGGGCTCGGTGAACTGGCCCTTGTTGCCGCAGTTGGGGCAGTTGATGTCGGCGAGACCGTTCTCCGGCTCGCGGCCCTTCTTCTCCTCGTACGCCTCGATGAGGTGGTCGGCGCGGAAGCGCTTGTGGCACGAGGTGCACTCGGTCAGCGGGTCGGTGAACGTGGCCACGTGACCCGAGGCCTCCCAGACCTCGGTGGCCAGGATCACCGAGGAGTCGATACCGACGACGTCCTCGCGCGAGGTGACCATGTAGCGCCACCACTGGCGCTTGATGTTCTCCTTGAGCTCGACGCCCAGGTGTCCGTAGTCCCAGGCGGCGCGCTGACCGCCGTAGATCTCACTGCAGGGGAAAACGAAGCCACGGCGCTTGCTGAGGCTGACGATGGTGTCGATCTTGTCGGCGGCCACGGTGCTCTCTTCAGTACGACGGCGGTGAGCGCGCTGGATACGCGCTCCGGAGCGAATGCCTCAGGTTACCGGCGGCGCCTGCCCCTCGGCCAAATCGGTATCGCAAGAGCGTCCGGCGGGTGGGAGGAGAGGAGTCCGGTGGGTGAGCCACCGAAGGCTTGTTGACAACCGTTTCCATTTTTGATGAAAATGGATGTCATGAACGTACGACGAGTCCCCTCCCATGGCCGCCTCATAGCCACCGCCGCCGCATCCGCCGCCGGACTGCTCGCCCTGTCCGCCTGCGGCAGCTCGAACGCGGCGGACGGGAAGAGCGGCGGGAAGCTGGACGTCGTCGCCTCCTTCTATCCGATGCAGTTCCTCGCCGAGCAGATCGGCGGCGAGCATGTACACGTGGACGCCCTCACCAAGCCGGGCGTCGAGCCGCACGACCTGGAGCTCAGCCCGAAGCAGACCGTCGACCTCGCGAACGCCGACATGATCCTCTACCTCAAGGATCTGCAGCCCGCCGTCGACAAGGCCATCGGCCAGTCCGGCGTCGAGCACATCGTCGACGCGGCCACCCTCACCAGCCTCGAGGCGCACACCGCCTCCGAGGACCACGAAGGCCACGGCCATGAGGACGAGGGGCACGGGGAGGACGGCCACTCCGACGAAGGCCACTCCGACGAAGGCCACTCCGACGAGCACGCCGAAGAGGGCCACTCGCACGAGACCGAGGCCGGCGAGGACCCGCACATCTGGCTCGACCCCGTGAAGTACGCCGAGGTCGCCGAGGGTGTGGGCAAGGCCCTGCAGAAGGCCGACCCCGAGCACGCGGCCGACTACGAGAAGAACACCGAGGAGCTCGTCGCCAAGCTCGACGCCCTCGACAAGGACTTCGCCGACGGTCTCAAGAACACCGAGACGAAGACCTTCATCACCACCCACGCCGCCTTCGGCTACCTCGCCGAGCGCTACGGCCTGGACCAGGAGGCCATCTCCGGCCTCTCCCCCGAGGCCGAGCCCAGCCCGGCCCGTATCAAGGAACTGCAGGACACCGCCGAGCGCGAGAACGTCAGCACGGTCTTCTTCGAGACCCTCACCAGCGACAAGACGGCCAAGACCCTCGCCGGTGACACCGGTCTCAGGACGGACGTCCTCGACCCTCTGGAGGGAATCACTGAGAAGTCCAGGGGCGCTGACTACCTCGAGGTCATGCGGTCGAACCTGGCCGCACTGCAGAAGGCGCTCGGCGCCAAGTGAGCCACCCGCTCACGCAACGATCGGAGGCACGGGCCATGGACCCCGTCATATCCCTGCGCGAGGCGCGCGCCACGCTCGGCTCCCGCCCGGTGCTGCGCGGGATCGACCTGACCGTCGACCGCGGCGAGGTCGTCGCGCTGCTCGGCGCCAACGGCTCCGGCAAGTCCACGGCCGTACGCTCGGTGATCGGCCAGGTGCCTCTGACCGGCGGCTCCGTGGAGCTGTTCGGCAAGCCGCTGAAGCGCTTCAAGGACTGGGGCCGCGTCGGCTACGTGCCGCAGCGCACCACCGCCGCCTCCGGCGTCCCGGCCACGGTCCGCGAGGTCGTCTCCTCAGGACGCCTCTCGCGTACGAAGCTGCGGCTGCCCTCGAGGACCGACCGGGCCGCGGTCGACACGGCCATCGGGCTCGTGGGCCTGGCCGACCGCGCGAAGGACTCGGTGAGCGCGCTCTCCGGCGGCCAGCACCAGCGCGTCCTCATCGCCCGCGCCCTCGCCGCCGACCCCGATCTGCTGATCATGGACGAGCCGATGGCGGGCGTGGACCTGGCCAGCCAGGACATCCTCGCCACGACCCTGCGCGCCCAGGTCGAACGCGGCGCGACGGTCCTGCTCGTCCTGCACGAACTCGGCCCCCTGGAACCGCTGATCGACCGCGCGGTCGTGCTGCGCGACGGCTGCTGCGTGCACGACGGGCCGCCCCCGGAGGCCGTAGGCCAGCACGCCCTGCCCGGCCACGACCACGTACACCCGCATGCCGCGCACGAACCGGTCCGCACCGGAATCCTGAGCTGAGGACGGACCCGAAGCGATGTTGGAACTGATCCAGAACCCCTTCATGCAGCGCGCGCTGATCGCCGCGGTGCTCGTCGGCATCACCGCGCCCGCGATCGGCATCTACCTCGTGCAGCGCCGCCAGGCCCTGATGGGCGACGGCATCGGCCATGTCGCCATGACCGGTGTCGGCCTCGGCTTCCTGCTCTCCACCAACCCGGTCTGGATGGCGACCCTTGTCTCCGTCGTGGGCGCCGTGGTCATGGAGCTGATCCGCTGGTACGGCAGGACCCGCGGCGACATCGCGCTCGCCCTGCTGTTCTACGGCGGTATGGCCGGCGGTGTGATGCTGATCAACCTCTCGGACGCGGGCTCGAACGCGAACCTGACCTCGTACCTCTTCGGCTCGCTCGCCTCCGTCTCCGACTCGGACGTCACGGCGATCGTGCTGCTCGCGGCGTTCGTGGTCCTCGTGACCGTCGGGCTGCGGCGGCAGCTGTTCGCGGTCAGCCAGGACGAGGAGTTCGCCCGGGTCACCGGCCTGCCGGTGCGGCTGCTCAACCTGCTGGTCGCCATCACCGCGGCCGTGACCGTGACGGTCGCGATGCGGGTCGTCGGGCTGCTCCTGGTCAGCGCCCTGATGGTGGTGCCGGTCGCCGCGGCCCAGCAGATCACCCGCTCCTTCAAGGTGACGTTCGCGCTCGCGGTGGCGATCGGTACGACCGTGGCGCTGTCCGGCACGGTCACCTCGTACTACCGCGACGTACCGCCCGGAGCGACGATCGTCCTGATGGCCATCGGCGCCTTCCTGCTCCTGGCCGTGCTCGCCACCCCGCTCGCACGGCGCCGGGCACGGGCGCTGCAGGCGGCGGAGGAGGCGGAGGCCGCGTGCACGCTGCGGGTGCCCGAGGCACGCGACGGCCGGGACGAAGTGAGGGTCTGAACCGCGCCGCATGAAGGTCTGAGCCGCGCCGCCCGGCTTGATTCCAGCCCGTGGAGAGGCTTGATTCCAGCCGTGGCGAGGCGTGATCCGCCACGCTGCCGGCCCTGGCGTCTGAGGCATGCCTAAGGTGGCAGGGCAACCTGGCACAATGGCCGGAGCATTCGTGAGGAGGCCCCTGTGACAGCGCCCGTACGCGGCCGAGCGACCCGGCAGCGCGCCGCCGTGGCGGCGGCTCTCGACGAGGTGGACGAGTTCCGCAGTGCACAGGATCTGCACGACATGCTCAAGCACCGCGGCGAGTCCGTGGGCCTGACCACCGTCTACCGCACCCTGCAGTCCCTCGCCGAGGCCGGCGAGGTCGACGTGCTGCGCACCGGCGACGGCGAGTCCGTCTACCGCCGCTGCTCCACCGGTGAACACCACCACCATCTGGTCTGCCGCGTCTGCGGCAAGGCGGTCGAGGTGGAGGGGCCCGCCGTGGAGAAGTGGTCCGAGGCCATCGCCTCCGAACACGGCTTCGTCAACGTGGCCCACACCGTGGAGATCTTCGGCACCTGCGCGGACTGCGCGAGCAAGGACGCGGCTCGGAGCTGAGCCGCGTCACCCGCCTCATCCGCTTCGCCTGCCCGGCTCAGCCCTGCTGCTCGCTGCTCTCATGCGGCTCGCCGCTCTGCTGCTGCTCGTCGTTCTGCCGCCGCTGCTCATCTCCCTGCCGCCGGACATCTCCCTGCTGCAGCTCGTTGGGGATCGCGCCCCCGAACCGCCGGTCCCGGGAGGCGTATTCGAGGCAGGCGCGCCACAGGTCGCGGCGGTCGAAATCGGGCCACAGGACGTCCTGGAAGACCATCTCCGCGTACGCGCTCTGCCAGAGCAGGTAGTTGGAGGTACGCTGCTCGCCGCTGGGGCGCAGGAACAGGTCCACATCCGGCATGTCGGGGTAGTACAGGTACTTCGCGAAGGTCTTCTCGGTCACCTTCGACGGGTCGAGCCGCCCGGCCCGTACGTCCTCCGCCAGCGCCTGCGCCGCATCGGCGATCTCCGCGCGGCCGCCGTAGTTCATGCAGAAGTACAGCGTCAGCCTGTCGTTGTCCTTCGTCTGCTCCTGGGAGATCTCCAGCTCCCGGGCGACCGACTTCCACAGCTTGGGCATCCGCCCGACCCACCGCACCCGTACGCCCAGCGCGTCGAGCTGGTCGCGGGTCTTGCGGATGAAGTCGCGGTTGAAGTTCATCAGGAAGCGGACCTCGTCGGGCGAACGCTTCCAGTTCTCGGTCGAGAAGGCGTAGAGCGAGATGCTCCCCACACCCATCTCGATCGCGCCCTGCAGCACATCGAGCACCCGCTCCGCGCCGACCTTGTGCCCCTCGGTGCGCGGCAGACCGCGCTCCTTGGCCCAGCGCCCGTTGCCGTCCATGACGATCGCCACATGCCCGGGGACCAGCTCTCCGGGGAGCTTCGGCGGGCGGGCGCCCGAAGGGTGCGGTTCGGGCGTGACGTACTCGCGGCGGTTGCGCCCCAGGATCCCGCGTCGTGCCATGTGTTCTCTCGCTCCCCTAGCTCTTCTCCACGTAACGAAGGGAGCGCAGTCCGCGTTCCAGATGCCAGTGCAGATACGCCGACACCAGGCCGCTGCCCTCCCTCGCGTGCCTCGCCTCACTGGCGTCGGCGGTCGCCCAGTCCCCCGTGAGCAGCGCGCCGAGCAGGGCGATGGCCTCCGCAGACGGTACGACACTTCCCGGTACGCGGCACTCGGCGCACACCACACCGCCCGCGCCGACCGAGAAGAACCGGTTCGGCCCGGGCATCCCGCACTTCGCGCAGCTGTCGAAGCTCGGTGCGTAGCCGTTGACGGCGAGGGAGCGCAGCAGGAACGCGTCGAGGATCAGATTCGGCGCGTGCTCCCCCGCCGCGAGGGTGCGCAGCCCGCCCACGAGCAGCAGATACTGCTGCACGGCCGGCTCGCCCTCGTGGTCGGTGAACCGTTCCGCCGTCTCCAGCATCGCCGTACCGGCGGTGTAGCGCGCGTAGTCGGTGACGATGCCGCCACCGTACGGAGCGATCGTCTCGCTCTGGGTGCACAGCGGCAGCCCGCGGCCGATCAGCTCGCTGCCGCGCGCGAAGAACTGCACGTCGACATGCGAGAACGGTTCGAGCCGCGCCCCGAACTTGGACTTGGTCCGCCGCACCCCGCGCGCCACGGCCCGCACCCGCCCGTGCCCGCGGGTGAGCAGCGTGATGATGCGGTCGGCCTCACCCAGCTTCTGGGTGCGCAGCACGATGCCGTCATCACGGAACAGACTCATGGGAGCCATTCTCCCCTACGGGGCGGGGTCTCCGGGGCGCGGTCCGGTGGCCTCGGCGGCCGGGACCAGGGTGGTGATCCGTGTGAGCACCTTGCCGTAGACGATGGTCGCCGCCGCGAGGATGGTCGACAGGACCGCGAGCGCCAGCATCCCCAGCGCCGCCGGCCACTGATGCCAGCTGTCCTCGGCACACGTGCTGCCGGCCCGGGCGAGCTCCACGAGCGGCCCCCGGCATTCCGCACGGTAATCGCCGTACCCTCTCAGCGCCCCGTAGTCCCCCACCATCAGGACGGTGAACCACGCCCAGAGCAGCAGACTCAGAATCAGCCAGGCGGTCGACCAGACCCCCAGGCGGTCCGCCTTGCGCACCATCTCCGCACGCTCTCCGGCACGGCTCGCCTCGGGCCCGCTCGCCTCGGGCGCGCTCGCCTCGGGCGCGCCCTCCTCGGTCACGTCAGCCACCGGTCACCTCGCCGCGGAACTCGCTCATGGTCATCGTCTTGTCCGGCGCCGGGATGACGATCGGCTTCTTCTCACCGAATTCGACGTAGTTGACGGTGCTGCTCCTGCCGTCGCGCTGCGAGGTCATCCTGAGGAGCCGGTCCTCGCCCGAGGCGCTGACGAAGTAGACATCGGAGGTCGCCCCCGCCGAGACCTCGATCGCGAGCGTCTCGACACCGTCGACGCTCGTGTTCTGTTCCGGGGCGAACGTTCCCGTGGGGGAGATCGTGAACAGCACCGAGCAGTCCTGGCCCAGTTCGCTGGTCACGAACACATCGTCGAGACGCTCGGGGACCACGATCTCGTGCCCCTTCGACTTCAACGACGCCGCCAGCAGACCCGAACTCGTATAAGAAGTACCGTCCTTGCAGAACATTTCGCCGCTGGGAGCGTCGGGACCACGACCGATGACCTTCATGTGGTAGCCCTGACCGGGGTTCCAGACGGCCTGCTGTATGCCGTTGCCGAAAGCCGTCGTCGTACCGATGGCGGTGAAGGCGGTGGCGCGCATCGTCTCGTTGACCGCTTCGATCCGGGAGGCGGCCGAGCCGTGACCGGAGGAATCCGAGGAGCCGGAACCGGAGGAATCCGAGCCCGCGCCCGAGTCCGGGTCCGTCGGCCCGCCGGGCTCCGCACTGCTCGTGGCGGATCCGGTGGCTGCCGAGCCCGAGTCATCGCCCCGGCCCACCGCGAGCCACACTCCACCGGCAACGACCGCGAGAGCCACCACGGCGGCCGCCGCGATGAGCCCGGTCCGCCGCTTCCCGGGCCCGGGCGGCGGAGGCACCGGCCCGCCGTACTGCTGCCCGTGCGGCGCCGGCTGCCCCGCGTACGGCTGGGCGGGCGGGCCAGGCTGGGCAGGCGGGCCGGGTTGGGCAGGCGGGCCGGGTTGGGCGGACTGGACATACGGATTGTCCGGCACAGGCACACCGGACTGCGGCGGCGAGGCCGCCCACGGCTGCTGCGGCTGCGGTTCCTGCGGCGTCATTGCGCCCACCCCCGTGAAGTCAGATTGCAGTCGTACACATTAGCGATGGGTCCCTGAACAGGACAAAGCCCATATCCCGATCCCCGGACACCGGTACCGTCGAAGAGCGCGGCCACCATCGCAACTTTCAGGTGCGACAAGGGAGTTGAGCCATGACCAAAGCCCCACGACAAGCGGCCTGGGAGTACTTCGGCGACGAACTGCGGCGGTTACGCGAGGAGGCCGGGCTGACGCAGGCGGAGCTCGGCGAGCACGTCTTCGTCTCCGGCGCGTACATCGGCCTGTTCGAACACGCCCGCCGCAAGCCCCAACTCGACGTGGCCCAGCGGCTCGACACCGCACTGCGGACCGGCGGAGTCTTCGAGCGGATGTGGCACACGCTGATCCGTGACACCCGCTACGCGCCGTACTTCGAGAAGGCTGCGGAGCTGGAGCAACTGGCGACGCGGATCTGCGATTTCGCATCGGGATCCGTCCCCGGGCTGCTCCAGACAGCCGCGTACGCACGAGCCATCACGGTCGCGAGCAACCCCTTCGCGCCGGACGAGTACATCGAGGAGAAGGTCCGCGCCCGGATCGACCGCGGCGCCCTGCTCAAGGGCGACAAGCGGCCGACGTACTGGGCCGTGCTGCACGAGTCCGTGCTGCGGGTGGCCGTCGGCGGTTCCGCCGCGATGGCCCGGCAACTGGATCACATCCTCGCGCTCCGGCGGCAGCGCACGATCGTCGTCCAGGTGCTGCCGTTCTCGGCGGGCGGGCATCCGCTCATGGGCAAGATGCTGCGGCTCATGGACTTCGAGGACGCACCGCCAACTGCCTATACCGAAGCCGTGTATTCGGGAAACCTGCTGGACGATCCGGCCATGGTGAAGCAGGCACAGGACGACTACGATCTGATCAGGGCCGCCGCATTGTCGCCGGAGGCGTCCCTGCCCCTGATCGAGTCGGCGGCGGAGGATCATCGATCATGCGCGAGTACGACCTGAGCAACGTGCGCTGGCGCAAGAGCAGCTACAGCGACGGCAACGGGGGCGAGTGCGTCGAGGTCTCGCACGACCTCCTCCACGCCGAGCCCCTTGCCGTCGTCCCCGTCCGCGACAGCAAAACCCCGACCGCGGCGGCCCTGATCATCCCGGCCTCGGTATGGACCGCCTTCATCGATTCCGTCAAGCACTGACTGACACCAGGGCCTTCACACCGCCGCCACGCGCTCTCACGATCGCCGGCTCACTCCG
Source organism: Streptomyces lothianensis (assembly GCF_047779955.1). NCBI lineage: Bacteria > Bacillati > Actinomycetota > Actinomycetes > Kitasatosporales > Streptomycetaceae > Streptomyces > Streptomyces lothianensis. The sequence continues at coordinate 45,335 of NZ_JBLMKT010000037.1, forward strand.
GTGTGATCACCGGCAACCCCAGATCCGTGGCCGCCGCTGCCAGCTCCTTGTCGTAGGTGAGAAACCCGGAGAGTTCCACCCGGAACGGCTCGGCGCTCGCGAGATGGATCGAGTCCAGCGCACCTAGGCGGCGCGTCTGGTAGGCCATGGCCCTCGAAAGGACCGTACTGGTCAGGTCCATGAGGTACAGGCCGCGCACCGCCTGGCTGACGTAGTACGGCACTCGTTGCGCATCGACGCCCGCGCGGTGCAGCGTGCGAGTGATCTCCAGGCGGGCGAGATCGCTGGTGATGAGCTCTGTTCCGCCGGGCAGCGCGGCACGCCAGGCGCGGAGTGCGACGGTTTCGGCCTCGGGCTTGATGAACTTGAGCAGCGCGCACGAATCGAGATAGATCAACGCTCTCGCTCCTTGCGCCGCTCATCGACGAGTACGTCCGACAGGCTCGGCAGCTCCGGCGCCAGGTCGGGAATGAGGTCGGCCATGCCCTGCTCCGCGGGGGGCGCGACATCGCCGGACTCGATCATCCGACGCAATATGCCGGGCTGCTCGGTCTCGGGCACCATCCTGAGCACTGGCTTGCCACGGTCGGTGACGAGTATCGAAGCGCCGGCCCGCACCCTGGCCACAGCCTTGGACGGGTTCTGGTTCAGCTCACGCAGCCCGATGGTCTCCATCCATCAAATGTACCTACGTAATGTAGGTACAGCAAGTGGGTTCAAGGCCGGCCATCGGGTCGCTATCCGCGATGCGGGTGGTCGAGGCCGAAGTCGTCCCGGAGTCTGTTGAGCTCCTTCTCGGCCACCGACCGCACCTCGCCGGGTACGTCCCCGAGCTCCTGGACAAGTTCCTCGTAGATCGGCGCTTCCATGGTGGCGCTCACAGCGGTTTCCGTTCTGTCGTTCACATGCTTGCCGGCCGGCCCGGCTGGGCGACGGCCTCGGGGATTCTACGCACTGCCCTCAGCCGCCGTTGCCGCCCGGAGAGACCAGGCCCGATTCGTACGCGCACATCACCAGCTGCGCCCGGTCTCGCGCCCCCAGCTTGCCCATGATGCGGCTCACGTGGGTCTTGGCGGTCAGGGGGCTCAGGCCCAGGGATTCGGCGATCTCGGTGTTGTTGAGGCCTCGGGCGACCAGGGTGAGGACTTCGCGTTCGCGGTCGGAGAGGCGGTCGGAGAGCCGGTCGGGGAGGACTTCGGGGCCGCCGGTGCGGACGGTGGCCGGGTCGCGCAGGACGCGGGCGATGAGGCGGGCGGTGGGGCCCGGGGAGAGGAGGGACTCGCCTGCGGCGACCGTGCGGATGGCGTCGAGGAGCTCGGCGGGCCTGGTGTCCTTGACCAGGAAGCCGGAGGCTCCCGCGCGCAGCGCGTCCACGACGTGTTCGTCGGTGTCGTAGGTGGTGAGGACGAGGACTTTGACGCCCGCGAGGTCGTCGTCAGCGGCGATCAGGCGGGTCGCCTCGATCCCGTCGAGTTCCGGCATCCGGATGTCCATGACCACGAGGTCGGCGCGCTCGCTGCGGGCGAGTGCGACGGCCTCGCGGCCGGTGCCCGCCTGGCCGACGACCTCCATGTCGGGGGCCGACTCGACGAGCATCGCAAACGCCGCCCGCACCAGGCGCTGGTCGTCCGCGAGCAGGACTCGGATGGTGGTGGCCATCGGCGAGGCCGTGGGGGAGGTCAAGGTCGGGCTCCTTCCGTCGTCGTGTCCGTCACGACCGAGGGGTTCAGAGGCAGGACCGCCGTCACGGCGAAACCGCCCGCCTCGCGCGGCGCCGCGTCCAGGGTGCCGCCGACGCTGCGGACCCGTTCGCGCATTCCGACGAGACCGTATCCGGGGCTGCCGGTGACGACGGGCGGAGGCCCCTCGGGGCCTTCGTCCTCGACGCTCAGGCGCAGCCCCCAGCCGCCTTCCGGCACGACGTTCACCGTGACCTTCACGCCGGGCCCGGCATGCCGTACGGCATTGGTGAGCGCCTCCTGCACGAGGCGGTAGACGGCCGCGCCCACCGCGGCCGGGGCGTCGGTGACGCGCACGTCGAGGGTGACCTGCGCGCCCGCCGTGCGGGCCGAGTCCGCCAGGTCCGGCAGGGCGGTGAGGCCGGGCAGCGGGCCGCGGCCGTCGGGGAGTTCGGCCTCGCGCAGGACTTCCAGGGTGGAGCGCAGTTCGCCGCGGGCCGTGCGGCAGGTCTCGGAGATGTCGTCGAGGGCTCTGGAGATCGCCGCGCGGTCCAGGCGCTCCGGGTCGACGGTCAGGACGTGGGAGGCGACGGAGGTCTGCACACCGATCAGGGTGATGGAGTGCGCGAGCAGATCGTGCAGATCGCGGGCGATGCGCAGGCGTTCCTCGGCGACCCGCCGCGCGGCCTCCTCCTCTCGGGTGCGTTCGGCGCGTTCGGCCCGTTCGACGATGGAGGCCACGTACGCGCGGTAGAAGCGGACGTCGATCCCGCAGAAGAGGGCAGCGAGGACCCAGCCCGAGATCCGCAGCAGTTCCCCCACCCCTTCGGGGTTGGTGAGCACGTTGACGGTCAGCGTCATGCCGAGCACGCAGCCGCCCACGATCAGGGTGCGGCGTACGGTGCCGGTCGCCGCGATCGTGTAGAGCACCACCATCGTCGCGGCGGCCGGCGCGCTGTGGTCGTTGTCGAGCGCGTGGTACGTGGCGATGAGGGCGAGGGCCACGACGAGGACGCGCATGGGGTGCTCGCGCCGCCATACGAGCAGCGGATGGACGGCCAGCAGCAGGACCCAGCCGAGCGCGTCGGGCCGCGGACCGTCCTGGCCCTTCAGACCGAGCAGCACGGCGGACACGGCGCACGCCAGGGCGAGCAGCGCGTCATTGCGCCTGGCGTGCGGCGCGTCCTGCGGCGGTGTGTTGATCGCCGTGATGATCCGCTCGCCCAGCTGCGGTCGCATCGTCGTCTCCTGCATCCACTCATCCTGCGCGACGGCGGTGCCCCTCCGGCAGGAGGGGCACCCTGCCGACAGGAGGGGCACCCTGCCGACAGCCCGGTCAGCCGACGGGAACCCGGGCGCCTTCCGTCTCCTCGGCGGCGGCCGCCGGACCGCGGGACAGCGGGCCCGGCCACCACACCTTGTTCCCGAGCGCCATGCTCGCCGAGGTGACCAGGTAGGTCCGCACGAGGAAGGTGTCGAGCAGCACACCGATCGCGATGACGAAGCCCATCTCGACGAGCTGGACGAGCGGCATGTTCATCAGGACCGAGAAGGTCGCCGCGAGCACCAGGCCCGCCGAGGCGATCACCGCTCCGGTGGTGCGCAGCGCGGTGAGCGCCGCGTCCGGGGTGTCGAGGCCGCCGATCACTTCTTCGCGCATCCGGTGCAGCAGGAAGATGCCGTAGTCGACGCCGAGGGCGACGAGGAACACGAAGGAGATCAGCGGCAGTCCGGGATCGGAGCCCTCGAAGCCGAAGACCGGCTCGAAGACGAGCCCGCCGATCCCGAGCGCCGCACCCCACACCGCGACCACGGCCGCGGTGAGCAGGAGTGGGGCGACGAGGGAGCGCAGCAGCACGATCAGGATGAGGAGTACGGAGACCAGCACGATCGGTACCACGACCTTGGTGTCGCGTGCGCTGGTGTCGGCGAGGTCGATCTGCTGGGCGCTGGGCCCGCCGACCAGGCTGCTGTCGAGGGTGTCCCGCAGCTCCTCGATGGTCGCGGTCTCGGCGGCTGACTGCGGGGCGGCCTCGGCGATCACGAAGATCTCCGTCCACTCCTCGCCGCTGCGCCCCTGTTCGGCCGCGGCGACGCCCCCGATGTCCCGTGCGGTGTCGAGAACTCGGGGCGCCTCGCCGTTGGGCGCGAGCACGGTGATCGGCTGGGTGGAGCGCTCCGGGTAGGCCTCGGCGAGCGTCTTCATCGCCCGTACGGCCTCGGGGGTCGTGGTGAAGGAGTCCTCCTGCTTGACGCTCCCGGAGAGGTTGAATGTGCCGAGCGCGAGCGCGCCGAGCATCACGGCGGAGGCGGCGAGGACGGCGAGCGGGCGGCGCCGCACCGAGGCGCCCATCGCGCCGAACAGGCTGCGGCGCTGCTTGGGCGTGGAGCCGAAGGCGGGGATCAGCGGCCAGAACACGCGGCGGCCGAGCAGCACGAGCAGCGCGGGCAGCAGCGTGGTCATCGCGGCCAGCGCGCACAGCACACCGACGGCGGCCGTCGGGCCCATCCCGGCGCTGGAGTTGAGGTCGGCGGCGAGCAGGCAGAGCATGCCGGCGGCGACCGTGCCGGAGGAGGCGAGGATCGCGGGGCCGCAGCCGCGCAGCGCGGTGGCCATGGCGTCGAGGGGGCGTTCCTGGCGGCGCAGTTCCTCGCGGTAGCGGGCGATCAGGAGCAGGGCGTAGTCGGTGCCCGCGCCGAAGACGAGGATCGTCATGATGCCGGTGGACTGTCCGCTGACGGTGATGTCGAAGGCCTGGTGCAGTCCGTAAGTCACGCCGAGCGAGAGCATGTCGGCGAGACCGGCGACGACCAGCGGCACGAGCCAGAGCAGTGGACTGCGGTAGATGAGGATGAGCAGGATCGCGACGACGGCGACGGTGGTGTAGAGCAGCGGCCCGTCGAGGGCGTTGTAGACCTCGGAGGCGTCGGTGGCGAGGGCCCCGGGGCCGCCCACGTCGACGCTCAGCCCTTCGCCGCCTTCGGCGACCTCGCGCACCTCGTTGACGAAGGCGTCGCGGAGTTTCTCGTCGGTGCCGGGCTCGTTGCTGGCGAGCGGGTAGAAGAGGGTGTCGCCGCTCTTGGCGGGTACGGGCTGTGGGGTGCCGGTCAGCTCGTGCTGTGCGGCGATCTCGTCGATCTGGGTCCGCGCGGTGGCCTGGTCGGCCGCGGTCAGTCCGCCCTCGCGGTGGTAGACGAGGACCAGTTCGGTGGTCTCGCCGCCGGGCAGCTGCTCCTGGATCCTGGCGACCCGGGTGGAGTCGGCGCCGGCCGGCAGGTAGTCGACGGCGCGGTCCTGCTGTACGTCGCCGGTCTTGCCGGCGAAGGGCATGGCGAGCGCCATGACCGCGGCCCACAGGCCGAGCACGATCCACGGTACGGCTCGCCTGCGTGGGCTTGCCTGTACTTTCGCTCTGTTCACGCTGTTCGCCCTGTTCGCCCTGTTCGCCCCCATGTCGGGCGCCCTCCCTCATCCGGTGTCCGGGTCCGTTTCCAGACTTCCGCGGGGTGGGGCGGGATACGTCGGGCGTGGGGGCGAGGCGGGGCGTACTGCCGGGGGCGGCCGTGGGGTGGGGTTACTCCCGCGGGAGTACGGAGGGTGCCCCCGTGGGCGTACGGGATGGGGGCGGCCAGGACGACGTACGGGCCGGGCGGTGGTCGGGAATGCGTACGGGCCGGGGCGTCAGGAAGGCGTACGAGCCGAAGCCAGCAGCCGCTCGACGTCCTGCGAGCCCATCGTCAGCGCGGCCCCCACCGTGGCCAGGACCTCCCGCTCGGCGGGCGTGTACGGCCCGTCCGCCAGGGCGATGCCGGCTGCCTGGAGGAGGATCGACTCGCGGCCGGGGGCGGCCAGGTGCGGGGCCAGGGGGTCGAGGGCCTCGTGGAGTTCGATGGCGAGCGTGACGCCCGAGGGGTCGCAGGGGCCGCCCGGGAGGCGTCCGGTGTCCTCGGCGAGCGCCTCCACGAGGGTGGTCAGCTGGTCCTCCGTACAGTCGGAGAAACCGGCCGACCGCACGGCCCCGACGGCGCGGGACAGCGCCGTACGCGAGGAGGTGCCGCCCGCCGCGAGGACCGCGAGCGCCACCGTGTGCACCGCGTCCCGCAGCATCGCGGAGAGCTTCAGCGTGGTCGGGTGATCGAGGACGTCGGGCGCGAAGTGCTCGCGGCACGAGGCGCATTCGACGACCGGGCCCGCCGTGCCGCGCGGCAGCAGCGGCAGGCCGAGCACGGTGAGGCGCCGACGGCCGGTCCGGCGGCGGTAGTTGCGGTCGCCGCCGCAGCCGGGGCAGAAGAACTCCCCGTCGGCGACGGTGTTCCACGCGGTACGGACCCCGCAGACGCGCCCCAGAACACCGGGGCTTCGACCCATTCGTCCACTGGTCCGCACGCCACACCTCCGTAACGCATCGGCAACGCCGCCGTGTTCGCGTGATGTTAGCCACATCGGTGAGAGCGCGTCAGTAGTTGTGACGGCACATTGGCCAAGACCGTACGTACGTGGGTACGGGGGAACGCCTGCGCCTGCCCGCGGGAAGCCGGCGGGGCCCCGCCCGCGGGTGGGCGGACGGGACCCCGTTGGGCCGGTGGTGCGGGAGTGCGGCCCGGTGGCCGCGGGCCTCAGCGCGAGACGCGGTTGACCGCAGAGACCACGGCCTTCAGGGAGGCGCGCGTGGTGTTGGCGTCGATGCCGATGCCCCACAGGACGCGGCCGTCGATCGCGCACTCGATGTACGAGGCGGCCTGCGCGGAGGCGCCCTCGCTCATCGTGTGCTCCTGGTAGTCGAGCAGGCGGGCGTCGATGCCGATGCCCTGCAGTGCCTGGAAGAAGGCGGAAATCGGACCGTTGCCGGTGCCCACCAGCGTGGTCTCCTCGCCGTCCACCGCGGCCTCGACGGTCAGCGTGTCGATGCCGTCGCGGTCGGTCGTGGACTGCCCGTTGCGTACCTGGATACGGCCCCACGGGTTCTCGGGGTTGGGCAGGTACTCGTCCTGGAACGTGGCCCAGATGTCCGACGGGGTGATCTCGCCGCCCTCGGCATCGGTCTTGGCCTGAATCAGCTTGGAGAACTCGATCTGCATCCGGCGCGGCAGGTCCAGCTTGTGGTCGTTCTTCAGGACATAGGCGATACCGCCCTTGCCGGACTGCGAGTTGACCCGGATGACCGCCTCGTAGGAGCGGCCGACGTCCTTCGGGTCGATCGGCAGATACGGGACGGCCCACTCGATGTCGTCGACGGTGACGCCCTTGGCCTTGGCGTCGGCCTCCATCTGGTCGAAGCCCTTCTTGATGGCGTCCTGGTGGGAGCCGGAGAAGGACGTGTAGACCAGGTCGCCCACGTACGGGTGGCGCGGGTGGACCTCCATCTGATTGCAGTACTCCCACGTACGGCGGATCTCGTCGATGTCGGAGAAGTCGATCTCGGGGTCGACGCCCTGGCTGAACAGGTTCATGCCCAGGGTGACCAGGTCGACGTTGCCGGTCCGCTCGCCCTGCCCGAACAGGCAGCCCTCGACACGGTCGGCGCCCGCCATCACGGCCAGCTCGGCGGCCGCCACCGCCGTACCGCGGTCGTTGTGCGGGTGCACCGACAGGCAGACGTGCTCGCGGCGGGTCAGCTTGCGGCTCATCCACTCGAAGCGGTCCGCGTGCGTGGACGGAGTCGAACGCTCCACCGTGGCGGGCAGGTTGAGGATGATCTCGCGGCCCGGGCCCGGCTGCCAGACGTCGCAGACGGCCTCGCAGACCTCCAGGGCGAAGTCCAGCTCGGTGTCGGTGAAGATCTCCGGGCTGTACTGGTAGCCGAAGACGGTCCGCTCGTCGAGCAGCTTCTCGGCGTACTCCATGACCAGCTGTGTGCCGTCCACGGCGATCTGCTTGATGTCGTCCTTCGAGCCGCGGAAGACGACCCGGCGGAAGACCGGCGCGGTCGCGTTGTACAGGTGCACGGTGGCACGCCTGGCGCCCTTCAGGGACTCCACGGTCCGCTCGATCAGGTCCTCACGGGCCTGCGTCAGTACGGAGATCGTCACATCGTCCGGGATGGCCGTCGGATCCTCGATGATCGAGCGTACGAACTCGAAGTCGGTCTGGCCGGAGGCCGGGAAGCCGACCTCGATCTCCTTGTAGCCCATCCTGACCAGCTGGTCGAACATCCGGCGCTTGCGCTCCGGCGACATCGGGTCGATCAGCGACTGGTTTCCGTCGCGCAGATCCGTGGACAGCCAGCGGGGCGCCTTGGTGATCCGCCGCGAGGGCCAGGTGCGGTCCTCGATGTCGACCTGCTCGTACTGCCCGTACTTGTGGATCGGCATGCCCGAGGGCTTCTGGTCGTGCGTGGCGTTGGTGATCGGCGTCTCGTTGCCGGCGACTGCGACACTCTGAAACGTGGTCATGATGCGTAGGGCTCCTCATTGGTCCGCTCGGGGCGGCCGACGGGTCGTAGCGCAGCACCAGACTCCGCGGGGAGGGGGTCGGCCTACGTCTTACTGGCCCTCGCCGCGGCAGCTAAGGAGAAGCAGCCCGTAACGCATGATGCACAGCAGAGTAACCGAGGCGGGCGCCGGGCGCGGGACCGTTTCATTATGCGGGACCGGGTGCGCATATCGGACGAGAAGTGACGTACCCCTCCAATGGTGGGGCCTTCGTCCGGCCTTCGCCCGAATCTTCGCCCGATCTCGCGTATCGCGTTCACCAATCATGGTGGCGAGGGGTGACAGCTCCGTCACGCAGTGCCACTGTGCGGCCATGACCACCAACGCACCGGGCCACGAACCCGTCTTCTGCACGATCGTGCCGCCGCACGTCCTCGACCGCCTCGCCCAGTCCCCCGACCCCCGGCTGTCCGCGGCCGCCCGCAGGACCCTGGCCACGGACGCCGCCGAGCGCACCGCCCGCCGCCTGACCACCGTCGTCGGCGCGCCCGCCTGCGTCCCGCCCCCGGACGCCGAGGCGGACAAGCCGCACCGCACCGTCCACGACGCGCAGCACCGCAGGGAACTGCCCGGCAGGAAGGTGCGCGGCGAGGGCGAGGAACCCACCAAGGACGCCACCGTCAACCGCGCGTACGCGGGACTCGGCGCGACCTTCGAACTGCTCCTGACGGCCTACGCGCGCAACTCCATCGACGACGCGGGCCTCCCGCTCGTCGCCACCGTCCACTACGGCGAGGACTACGGCAACGCCTTCTGGAACGGCGAGCAGATGGTGTTCGGCGACGGGGACGGCGAAATCTTCCTCGACTTCACCATCCCGGTCGACGTCATCGGCCACGAACTCGCCCACGGCCTCACCCAGTACACCGCCAACCTCGCGTACTTCGGCCAGTCGGGCGCACTCAACGAGTCCGTGTCGGACGTCTTCGGCTCCCTCATCAAGCAGTACACACTCGGCCAGAGCGCCGACCGGGCCGACTGGCTGATCGGCGCCGGGCTGCTCGCCCCCGGGGTCAGAGGCAAGGCGCTGCGCTCCATGAAGGAGCCCGGTTCGGCCTACGACGACGACGTACTCGGCAAGGACCCGCAGCCCGCAACCATGGACGACTACGTGCACACCGGCCGCGACAACGGCGGCGTGCACATCAACTCGGGCATCCCCAACCACGCCTTCTACCTCCTCGCCCAGGCTCTCGGCGGCAAGGCCTGGGAGCGGGCGGGCCGCATCTGGTACGACACGCTCACCGCCGGCGGCCTCGCCGTCGACGCGGACTTCTCCGACTTCGCCGGAGCGACGGTGGCCGCGGCGGCCGCGCGCTACGGGGAGGGCGAGGAGCACGAGGCCGTGGTGAAGGCCTGGAACCAGGTCGGCGTCCCGCCGGCCTGACCCCGGCCGAGCGGGGCGGGTTCCGCACCGGCCCGCCCCGCTCCCCGTACCCGTGTCCCCGGCCCCGGCCCCGTCCAGGTTTCGCGTCCGCCCGGCTCGTACTAGACAGGAAGACATGCGAATCCAAGTCAGGCGCACCGGCGGCTTCGCCGGAATCGAACACCACCGCGAGATCGACACGACGGGCCGCGGCGACGCGGCCGCCTTGCACAGCCTCGCCGAGCAGACACTCACCGAGGCCCGCACCGAACCCCCGGTCGGCGTCCCCGACGGCTTCACGTATCAGATCACCATCGACGACCGGACCGTCTACTGCGCGGACCCGCGCCTGACGGAACCCCAGCGCACCCTGATCTCGAAGGTCCTGAAGGAAGGCGCCTGAGCCGGCCGCCCCGCGCGGCCGGTGCGGTCAGTCGCGGCGCTTGGCGCGCTTGGGGAGGGTGGCCACGGCGCGCCACACGCCGCGTACCGCATCGATCAGAAAGTCGAACATCTCAGAATCCCAGTCGTCGAAGCTGCTTCGGATCCCGCTGCCAGTCCTTCGCGACCTTCACATGCAGGTCGAGGAAGACCGGTGTGCCGAGCAGCGCCTCGATGTGCTTGCGGGACTTCATCCCCACGTCCTTGAGACGCTTGCCCTTCGGGCCGATGACGATGCCCTTCTGGCTGGAACGCTCGATGAACACATTGGCGTGGATGTCGAGCAGCGGCTTGTCCGCCGGGCGGCCCTCGCGCGGCAGCATTTCCTCGACGACCACCGCAATGGAGTGCGGCAGCTCGTCCCGTACGCCTTCGAGCGCGGCCTCGCGGATCAGCTCCGCGACCATCACCTGCTCCGGCTCGTCCGTGAGATCACCTTCGGGGTAGAGCGGCGGGCTCTCCGGAAGCAGCGGGATCAGCAGATCCGCCACCAGGCCGACCTGCTCGTCCTTGACCGCCGAGACCGGAATGATCTCGGCCCACTCGATGCCCAGGTCCTTGCCGAGCTGGTCGACGGCGATCAACTGTTCGGCGAGCGTCTTGGAGTCGACGAGGTCCGTCTTCGTGACGATCGCGATCTTCGGGGTCTTCTTGATGCCCGCGAGTTCCTTGGCGATGAAGCGGTCACCGGGGCCGAGCTTCTCGTTCGCCGGCAGACAGAAACCGACGACGTCCACTTCGGCCCACGTCGTGCGTACGACGTCGTTGAGGCGCTCGCCCAGGAGGGTGCGCGGCTTGTGGAGCCCCGGGGTGTCCACCAGGATCAGCTGCGCGTCCTCGCGGTGCACGATGCCGCGCACCGTGTGCCGGGTGGTCTGCGGCCGGTTCGAGGTGATGGCGACCTTCTGGCCCACGAGAGCGTTGGTCAGGGTGGACTTGCCCGCGTTCGGGCGGCCGACGAAGCAGGCGAAACCTGCGTGGTGTTCTGCCTGCGGCTCGGTGGAAGGTGCGCTCATGACGACCATTGTCCCCGATGGTGGGGGTGATGCCTGCCAGGGGCTGGCCTTGTGCCCGGCCCGGCCGCTCAGGGCCGGTCGAGCCGCAGCCGCTGTGCCTTCGGCAGCCCCGCCACCACCAGATCGTAGGAATCCTCGACGAGCTCCCGGACGAACGCGTCCGGGAGCTCGTCGACGGTCACCGTGTTCCAGTGCCGCTTGTTCAGATGCCAGCCCGGCACGATCGCCGCATGCTGCGCCCGCTGCCGTACCGCGTCCTCCGGATCGCACTTCAAGGAGACCTTCAGCGGCGAGGCATCCAGCGCGGACAGTGCGAAAATCTTCCCGAGCACCTTGAAGACGGAGGTCTCCGCATTGAACGGGAACTCCTCCGTCACCGCGTCGAACGAGAGACAGAACGTCCGCAGTTCGGCCGGAAACATCGGCCAGCCCCTTCCCTGGACAACGAACTCAAACCAACTCAGCGGACCTCGCCGACGCCCGCACCCTCCGGTCCCGCCACGGCCACCGGCTCCACCAGCACCGTCAGGATCTTGTTGCGGCGCCCCGCCGCCGCCTCCGCGGTGAGCTTCAGGGCCCGGCCGTCCGGCAGGTCCACCACCGCCCCGGCACCCGCGATCGGGACGCGCCCGAGCGCCTTGGCGAGCAGGCCGCCGACCGTCTCCACATCGTCGTCGTCGAAGGACCCGAGCCCGTACAGCTCGCCCAGATCCTCGATGTCGAGCCGCGCGGTCACCCGGAAGCACCCGTCGCCGAGCACCTGGACGGGGTCGATCTCCCGGTCGTACTCGTCGGTGATCTCACCGACGATCTCCTCCAGAATGTCCTCGATCGTGACGATCCCGGCCGTGCCGCCGTACTCGTCGATCACGACCGCCACATGGTTGCGGTCCTGCTGCATCTCCCGCAGCAGATCCCCGGCGTTCTTCGTGTCGGGCACGAACGAAGCGGGCCGCATCGCCGTCGACACCAGCTCCGACTCCGCGTCCCGGCTGATGTGCGTCTTGCGCGCCAGATCCTTCAGATACACCATGCCGACCACGTCGTCCTCGCTCTCGCCCGTCACCGGGATACGCGAGAAACCGGAGCGCAGCGCGAGCGTGAGCGCCTGCCGGATCGTCTTGTAGCGCTCGATGACCACCAGGTCCGTACGCGGCACCATCACCTCGCGTACGAGGGTGTCGCCCAGTTCGAAGACCGAGTGCACCATCCGGCGCTCCTCGTCCTCGATCAGCGACTCCTGCTCCGCGAGGTCCACCATCGCCCGCAGCTCCGCCTCAGAGGCGAACGGGCCGCGTCGGAAGCCCTTGCCCGGGGTCAGCGCGTTACCGATCAGGATGAGGAGGCGCGGCACCGGACCCATGATCCGCGCGAGCGGCAACAGCACATACGCGGCGGCCGTCGCCGTGTTGAGCGGATGCTGACGCCCGATGGTGCGCGGCGAGACACCGACCGCCACATAGCTGACGAGCACCATCACACCGATCGCCACCGCCAGCGCCTGCCAGGTCTCCTCGAACTCCCGCAGACAGGCGTACGTGACGAGCGAGGCGGCCGCCATCTCGCAGGCCACCCGCACGAGCAGCGCCACATTCAGGTACCGCGTCGGATCGGCGGCGACCTGCGCCAGCTTGGCGCTGCCCCGGCGGCCCGAGCGCTCCGCCTCCGCCGCGCGGAAGGTGGAGACGCGCGCGAGGCCCGCCTCCGCGCAGGAGGCGAGCCACGCGACGATCACCAGGGCGACGACGCCCAGGACCAGGGCGGTACTCACGAGACCGTGGGCGCCGGCGAGGGGCCGCTCAGCCCGCGCTCCGTACGCCAGCCGTCGACGATCGAGGCCTGCAGCCCGAACATCTCGGCCTTCTCATCCGGCTCCTCATGGTCGTAGCCGAGCAGGTGCAGCACGCCGTGCACGGTGAGCAGCTGCAGCTCCTCGTCCATGGAGTGCTGCGTCGGCGCCTCCTTGCCCTGCCGCTCGGCGACCTCCGGGCACAGCACGATGTCACCGAGCAGACCCTGCGGCGGCTCCTCGTCGTCCTTCATGGGTGGCCGCAGCTCGTCCATGGGGAACGACATGACATCCGTCGGCCCCGGCAGATCCATCCACTGGATGTGCAGCTGTTCCATGGCCTCCGCGTCCACGACGATCACCGAGAGCTCGGAGAGCGGGTGGATCCGCATCCGCGCGAGCGCGTGGCGGGCGATGTCGAGGATCGCCTGTTCGTCGACCTCGGTTCCGGACTCGTTGTTGACGTCGATCGACATGGCTGTGCGTTCGCTACTTCCGCTTGGTGTCCCGGGCCCGGTCCCGGCGCCCCTTGTGGGTGCCGTTCTCCGTCCCGTGCTCGGTGTCGTACTTCTCGTAGGCGTCGACGATACGGCCGACGAGCTTGTGCCGGACGACGTCGTGCGAGGTGAGCCGCGAGAAGTTCACATCCTCCACGCCCTCCAGGATCTCCTGCACCTGCCGCAGGCCGCTCTTCGTGCCGGTCGGCAGGTCGACCTGGGTGACATCGCCGGTGATCACGATCTTCGAATCGAAACCGAGCCGCGTCAGGAACATCTTCATCTGCTCGGGCGATGTGTTCTGCGCCTCGTCCAGGATGATGAAGGCGTCATTGAGGGTGTTGTGCGTCAGCAGGTAGTCCTGCGTGACGTACAGCGAGTCCTCGGCGGCGACCTGGATACAGACCGTCTCCTCACGCCCCGCCGGTTCGATGCTGTCGATGAACCGCATCGGGCGCCCACCGCCACCGGCCTCGTGGTACTTCTCCGCCTTGCGGGCGAGGCGGAAGGGCTCGATGTCTTCCGGGAGGCGGATGTCGACGACGTGAGCATCGCGGCGGTGCTCCACGGGCCGCCCGTTCGCCAGCCCCGGCTCCCGGCCCTCGGCTGTCCGACGACGGGTGTACGCGACGCCTCCGAGCGACTGGACCAGCGAGATCACGTCGTCCCGGAGCAGGATCGACGTCGTCGTGAACTGGATACGGCAGGTCCGGTCCTTCTGCGTGACGGGACCGCCGTCGGAGTCCAGAAGGCCCTGCAGTACAGCAAGCCGTACCGCTGACGAGTTGTACAGGTAGCTGTCCGGTACGTACTTGTTGTGCGAGCGCGAGGGCATCAGTTCGAGCTCTCGCATCACACGGCTGACCGGATTCTCCATCGTGACCACGTCGCCGGGAGACTTGACCCGGTTGAGGACGTAATCGGGGCCGCGCTTGTGGCGCACGCTGACCCCTGGCAGCGCCGCCTCCAGCAAGTGCGCGAGCTCCGGGTCCTCGGTCGCGAACGAGGGGGTTGTCGAGCCTGTCAGACATCCGTCGCCCAGCAGCAGCCCCAGCGCGTACGGGTCCATCGGGACCTCGCACTCGGGGAACTCCACCGGCGCGGTCAGCATCGGCAGCTCATACCGCCGCGCGTGCGCTGCCCGCAGGTTGCCGATCATGTCCTGGGTCTCCAGGACCCGCCACGGCCTGTCGCGCCGCTTGTCCGAGGCAGTGCGGACCGTCCAGAGGTGTTCGCCGCAGCAGAGCGTCCAGGAGCCGTCTTGTGCGCTGACCCGGTAGACATCCTTCTCACCCTGCGGGTAGACACCGAGGACCGGCGTGGGCTCACCGTTCGACCCCATGACCAGGTCACCGACCTGAAGGTCGCCGATCGGACGCCAGCCATCAGGCGTCAGCACGTTCGTGAAGACCGGCTGCGCCCTGCCCCTCATATACGCGAGCGGCGCCACCTCGATCGTCCCGGCGGCCATCAGCCGGGGGATCGAGTCCGGGTCCAGCATGTCGTGCAGCGCGTCGTAGAGCGGGCGCAGATACGGGTCGATCTTCTCGTAGAGCGTGCCCGGCAGGAAGCCGAGACGCTCGCCGGCCTCGACCGCGGGGCGGGTCAGGATGATGCGGTTGACCTGCTTGGACTGCAGGGCCTGCACCGCCTTGGCCATGGCGAGGTAGGTCTTGCCCGTACCGGCGGGGCCGATGCCGAAGACGATCGTGTGCTTGTCGATCGCGTCGACGTAGCGCTTCTGGTTGAGGGTCTTGGGGCGGATCGTGCGGCCCCGCGAGGACAGGATGTTCTGCGTGAGCACCTCGGCCGGTGTCTCCTCGGCGCCCTCCCCGTTCTCGCTCGCCCGGAGCATGGCGATCGAGCGTTCCACTGCGTCCTCCGTCATCGGCTGCCCCGTGCGGAGCACCAGCATCATCTCGTCGAACAGGCGCTGTACAAGGGCGACTTCCTCCCGGTCGCCGACGGCGCTGATCTCATTGCCCCGGACATGGATGTCGGCCGCCGGGAAGGCCTCTTCGATCACACGCAGCAGGGCGTCTCCGGAGCCGAGGACCGTCACCATGGGGTGCTTGGCGGGCACGGTGAAGTGGGCTCGAGCAGGGCCCTGCGCGGAGGGCTGAGCTGTGGGTGTCTGAGTCATGGGCCGGCGCTATGGCCTGAGGTCGTCCTCCTCGTACGGGGCTCCGCCCACCTGGACGGACCTTGCACTGCCAAGGGTACGACTCACCACCGACAGGGCGGACCCCATTTTCCGGCGCACGCCCCAGCGGGTCTCCCCCCCCCACCGGGTGGCGAGGGCACTGCGGGTGAACCGGTGCGCCCTCGCCGCCCTGTACGGCGGAGGCCCTGTACCCCGTGGCGGGCCGAGGGACCGACCGGCGTGCCGGAAAAAGGGCTCCGCGGACCCGTCGGCCGGTACGGGAGGGGCGCCCCCATATGCTCGCCCCATGACCGAGAACACCCTCTCCCCCGAGGACCAGAAGATCGTCACGCTGGCCCGCAGCGCCCGCGCCCGCAACGAGGTGCCCGAGGGTGCCGCCGTACGCGACGAGACCGGGCGCACGTATGTGGCCGGCACCGTGGCGCTCGCATCGCTGCAGCTGAGTGCGCTGCGCACGGCCGTCGCGATGGCCGTGGCGAGCGGGGCGCGGTCGCTGGAGGCGGCGGCCGTGGTGAGCGGCGCCGAGGCACTCCCGGCGGAGGACCTCGCGGCCGTACGGGACCTCGGCGGCGCGGGGACTCCGGTGCTGCTCGCAGGGCCGGACGGAACGGTGCGCTCCACCACGCCCGCCGCCTGAGGCGGCTTCCCCCCCGGCCCGCACACCACCGCCGCCGCGGAGCAGCGTCGGGGCGGAGCAGCGTCGGGGCGGGGCTCCGCAGAGCCGGGCGCGCGCCCGACCGTCCTCAGCGTTGGCCGAACCCGATCGTCGGGACAGCCCGCAGCAGCGGCCAGGGGCGGGCCGACTCCGGGACCAGGTCCTCCAGGAACGCATACCGCAGCAGGGCCGAGGGGTCCTGGTCCTCGTGGGACTGGATCCGGCGCCACCACGCCCCGATCTCCACCCACCCGGGCGCCGAGAGCGAGCCGCCGAACTCCTGGACGGAGAGCGCGGCGACGAGACCGGCGAAGGCGAGCCGGTCGGCGAGCGGCCAGCCCGCGAGCGTCCCGGTGACGAAGCCCGCCACGAAGACGTCCCCCGCGCCGGTCGGATCGAGCGCCTCGACCGCGATCGCCGGCACCTCGGCCGTCTCCCCCGTCCGCCCGTCCACGGCGTACGCGCCCTCCGCGCCGAGCGTCACGACCGCGAGCGGTACGTGGGCGGTCAACGCGCGGGCCGCCGCCCGCGGGCAGTCCGTGCGCGTGTACCGCATCGCCTCCTCGGCATTGGGCAGGAACGCCTCGCAGTGTTCGAGGTCCGCGAGCCCGGCGAGATCCCAGCGTCCGCTGTCGTCCCAGCCGACATCCGCGAAGATCAGCGCCCCCTTCGCGGCGGCCTGCGCCACCCATTCCTCCCGCACCCCCGGCGCCAGCGAGGCGATCGCCGCACGCGAGCGGGGCGGGCAGTCGGGCGCGGGTTCGGCGGGCGGGGCGTCGTGGCCGTGCGAGACCATCGTCCGCTCCCCCTCGTACGCCATCGAGACGGTGACGGGCGAGTGCCAGCCGGGCACCGTGCGCGAGTGCGCGAGGTCGATGCCCTCGCCCTCTTCGAGTACCTGCCAGCAGTACGAACCGTAGTGATCGTCCCCGAAAGCCGCGGCGAGCGAGGTGCGCAGCCCGAGCCGGGCGAGCGCAGTCGCCATGTTGGCCACGCCGCCGGGGCTCTGCCCCATGCCGCGGGCCCAGCTCTCGGTGCCGCGCACGGGCGCGGAGTCGAGGCCGGTGAAGATGATGTCGAGGAAGACATTGCCGGTCAGATACACGTCCCATGGCGGCGCACCGGGCGTGCGCAGCGCGGCGATGGGATCACTGTCGGCATGGCATCCCGAGCGCGGGAAGGGCTCCGCGCGGCCCTCGCCGTCGGCCGGGATCCTCGCCGGTCCGGGTCGGCCTCCGCCGCCGCCCGGCACGCTGCCGTCGATAGCGCTCACCTGGTGCTCCGTACGGGATGTGCCAGCAGATGCGGCCAGTCTGCCGCATGCCACCGACAATCCCCGAGAACCGCCTCCGCGGGCGGCTCTCGGGTACGTTCCGTGGCATGAGGCTGACGATTCTGGGCGGCGGCGGTTTCCGCGTGCCGCTGGTGTACGGGGCGCTGCTCGGCTCCGAGGTGAGTGAGCTGACGCTGTACGACACGGACCGCACGCGGCTCGATGTCGTACGGGCGGTGATCGCGGGACTGCCCGGGGGCGGCCCGGCGCTGCGGATCGCGGACGGCCTGGACGATGCCCTGCGCGGCGCCGACTTCGTCTTCTCGGCGATCCGCGTCGGCGGCACCGCGGGCCGGGTGCGCGACGAGCGTGTACCGCTCGGCGAGGGCGTGCTCGGCCAGGAGACGGTCGGCGCGGGCGGGGTGCTCTACGGGCTGCGCACGATCCCGGTCGCCCTGCACATCGCCGAGCGCGTCGAGGCGCTCGCGCCCGGCGCCCGGGTCATCAACTTCACCAACCCGGCGGGCATGGTCACCGAGGCGATGGCCTCGGTGCTCGGTGACCGGGTGATCGGCATCTGCGATTCTCCCGTGGGGCTCGTACGGCGTGCGGCGCGCGCGGCGGGAGCGGCGCCGGACTCGGTGACGTACGACTATGTGGGGCTCAACCATCTCGGCTGGCTGCGGAGGCTGACCGGCCCCGACGGCACGGACCTGCTGGCCTCGCTGCTGGCCGATCCGGCGGCACTCGGCTCCTTCGAGGAGGGGCGGCTGTTCGGCGCCAAGTGGCTGCGCGCGCTCGGTTCGCTCCCCAACGAGTATCTGCACTACTACTACTTCCGCCGCGAGACCCTGGCCGCCGCGGAGGCGGCCGCCGAGACGCGCGGCGAGTTCCTCGACCAGCAGCAGGGCGGCTTCTTCGCCCGCGCGGCCGCCGATCCCGCACGGGCCCACTCCCTGTGGGAGGCGGCCCGGCGCGAACGCGAGTCCACGTACATGGCGGAGGCACGGGCGGCGAGCGGCGGCTGGGAGCGCGATGCCTGCGATCTGGACGGCGGGGGCTACGACCGGGTGGCGCTGGCCCTGATGCGGGCCCTGTCCACCGGCGCCGGGGAGCGGACCGGCGGTGCGGCGCCGACCCGGCTGATCCTGAACGTACGCAACGACGGAACCGTCCCCGAACTCCCTGCCGACGCGATCATCGAGACGGTCTGCGAGGTGGACGCGGGCGGCGCCCGCCCGCTGCCCTGCGCGCCGCTCGGCCCGGCCGAGCTGGGGCTCATGCTGCAGCTGAAGGCGGTGGAGCGGGCGGCGATCGAGGCCGCGGTCTTCAAGGACCGCGAGGCCGCGCTCCGGGCCCTCGCCCTGCATCCGCTCGTCGACTCACCGGCGGTGGCGGCCCGCATCCTGGAGCGGGCGGCCATGTGAACGGCCGACCCCGGACGGCCATGTGAACGGCCGGCCATGTGACCTGTCGGCACGGTCAACGGCCATGTGAACTGTCGGCCCCGGACGGCCATGTGACCTGTCGGCCTACGCGCTCCGCTTCGGGACGGGCACCCGCAGCAGGTCCGCGCCCACCGTCAGCTCCCCCTCGAACCCGGCCGCCCGCGCCTGCCGTTCGAACTCGCCGGGGTCGGTGTACCGCTGCGAGAAGTGCGTCAGCACGAGATGCCGCACCCCGGCCTCCCGCGCCACCCCCGCGGCCTGGCCCACGGTCAGATGCCCGTGGTCCTCGGCCAGTTGTACGTCCTCGTCGAGGAAGGTCGACTCGATGACGAGGAGATCGCACGCCTGCGCCAGCGCGTACACGCCCTCGCACAGCCGCGTGTCCATGACGAAGGCGAACCGCTGCCCGCGCCGCACCTCGCTGACGTCCTCGAGGGCCACGCCCCCGAGCGAGCCCTCCCGCTGCAGCCGCCCCACGTCGGGCCCGGAGATCCCCCGCGCACGCAGCGCCTCGGGGAGCATCCGCCGCCCGTCGGGTTCGACGAGGCGGTAGCCGAAGGATTCGACGGGGTGCGAGAGCCGCCGGGCTTCGAGGCGGTACGCGGGTGTCTCGGCCAGGACGCCGTCCTGCGCCACCGGCTCCTGGGCCAGTTGCACGGTCTCGCGGTAGGCCGTCGCGTACCGCAGCCGCTCGAAGAAGTGCCCGCCGCTCGCCGGGTAGTGCGCGGTGACCGGGTGCGGGACGCGGTCGAGGTTGATGCGCTGGACGACGCCCGCGAGCCCGAGCGAGTGGTCGCCGTGGAAGTGCGTGATGCAGATCCGGTTGATGTCGTGCGCGGCGACCCCGGCCCGCAGCATCTGGCGCTGGGTGCCCTCGCCCGGGTCGAAGAGGATGCCCTCGCCGTCCCAGCGCAGCAGATAGCCGTTGTGGTTGCGGTGCCGGGTGGGCACCTGACTCGCGGTGCCGAGCAGCACGCATTCGCGTGACGACAAGGAGACCTACCGACTCTCGTAGCTGAGGGAAGCCGACACCGTGCCTATCCGGGCGGCCACTGCATCCCCCGCCCGCCCAGCACATGGGCGTGCGCGTGGAACACGGTCTGTCCGGCGCCGGAGCCGGTGTTGAAGACGACCCGGTGGCTCTCCAGCTTCTCGTCCTCGGCGACCGCCCCGGCCTCGCGCAGCACGTCGGCCGCGATCGCGGGCTCGGCGGCGGCCAGCGAGGCGGCGTCCGGGTGGTGCACCTTGGGGATCACCAGGATGTGCGTGGGCGCCTGCGGGTTGATGTCCCGGAAGGCCACGGTCGTCTCGCTCTCCCGCACGACGGTGGCCGGCACCTCCCCGGCCACGATCTTGCAGAACAGGCAGTCGGCCTGCGGTTCTCCGGCCATGGGGCCGCCTCCCTCAAGTCCGTCGATCATTTCCTGCGCATGCTACAAGCGGCCCGCGCCCTGCGGGCGCCCGCGGCACATCACGGAGCCGCCGTCCACGCGGATGTGACCCGGACGACCGCTCGCCGGTTCGGTGTCACCGTTGTCCACGCGTCACCGGGTCCGTCCCGGGGCGGGCCCTGCCCCGGGGCGGGCCCTCTTCCGCTGCGGCGTGCTCGGTGGGAACCTGTCCCGTATGGGGGCTTTGAGGCGCTTACGTGGTCGGCGGGTCGTTGTCGCTGGGGCGGTGGTGGCGGGTGCCGCGCTCGGGGTCGTGGCGTGTCAGCCGGTGGACGGGGAGCTCAGTACGGCCGCGGTGGCGCTCACCACGGACCGCAAAGGCACCGACGCGCTGGAGAAGAAGGGCATCGAGGTCCAGTGGCTCAACTGCGGTGCCTCCTTGGGAGAGGGCGAGGGCCGGGGCAACGGAGGCGCCTCCACCGCCGCCAAGTCCCCCTCCGTGCGCAGCATCGCGACCGTCGACTGCGAAGGCCGCACCGAGGACGACCGAGAGATCACCCTCACCGGGAAGGTGACCGAGGAGCGCGGCGGTGCGTGCGTACGCGGGGACCTCACCGGGAAGGTCGCGGGGAAGACCGTGCTGCGGGCGGACGTCCTGGGCAACTGCGCGGACTACACGCCGCGTTCACGGCCACCGGACAACCGGCCCGGGCCGACGGTCACGGTGACGCGGACCGTCACCGTGCACCCGCCGACGTGCGACTGCCGACCGGGGAAGTGACGGCCGCCGCTACCGGGGGGGCAGCGCGCCACCTCCCACGGGGAGCGCCGCCAGGGCCGTCCGGCGGATCAGGCCGAACCGGCCGAGGGGCCGAGGGGCCGAGGGGCCGAGGGGCCGAGGGGGCCGAACCGGCCGAGGAAGCCCTACCCCCAGCGCCCACTGCGCCCGAGCAGCAGCGCCGCCGCGGCCGTTCCCGCCGTGGACGTGCGCAGGACGCTGGGCCCGAGCCGGTACGGGAGGGCACCGGCCGCCGCGAAGCTCTCCAGCTCCTGCGGAGAGACACCGCCTTCGGGCCCCACCACGAGCACGACCGACCCCGAGGCGGGCAGTTCGGCCGAGGCGAGCGGCTCGCTGCCCGTCTCGTGCAGGACGCCCGCGAAGTCCGCTTCGGCGAGCAGCGCCGCCACCTGCTTGGTGGACGCCAGCTCCGCCACCGGCGGGAACCGCAGCCGCCGCGACTGCTTCCCCGCCTCGCGGGCCGTCGCCCGCCACTTGCCGAGGGACTTCACGCCCCGCTCGCCCTTCCACTGCGTGATGCAGCGCGAGGCGGCCCACGGCACGATCGCGTCGACCCCGGTCTCCGTCATCGTCTCCACGGCAAGCTCGCCCCGGTCGCCCTTGGGCAGCGCCTGTACGACGGTGATGCGCGGGCTCGGTTCGGGCTCGGTCAGCAGCTCGGCGGCCTCGACGAAGAGCTTGTCCTTGCCCTCCGTGCGCTGCACGGTCCCGGCGGCCGCGCGCCCCTGCCCGTCGGTGAGCACGATCTCCTCACCGGACTGCAGCCGGCGCACCGAGACGGCATGCCGCCCCTCGGGCCCGTCCAGGGTCAGCAGCGCACCGGGCGCGGCCCCTTCGAGGGACTCGACCACGAAGACGGGGGCGGTCATGCCGCACCTCGCGAACCCAGCTCGGCGGCCGCCGCACGGTATTCGGCCTCCAGCACCTCCACGAGCTGCCCGGCCGGCAACTCCCGCGCCATCCGGTGCCCCTGACCGGCCCACAGCGCCATGCCCTGCGCGTCACCGGTCCTCGCGGCGGCCTTGCGCAGGCCGCCGGTCAGGTGGTGCACCTGCGGATACGCGGCGGGCGCGTAGGGCCCGTGCTCGCGCACGAAGCGGTTGACCAGGCCGCGGGCGGGGCGCCCGGTGAAGGCACGGGTCAGTTCCGTGCGTACGAACAAGGGGTTGGTCAGGGCCTGTTTGTGCAGCACGTTCGCTCCGGACTCGGGACAGACGAGGAAGGCGGTGCCCAGCTGGGCCAGGTCGGCGCCCGCCGCGAGCGCCGCCGCGATCTGGCTGCCGCGCATCAGCCCGCCGGCCGCGATGAGCGGCAGCCGTATGGTCTCGCGGACCTGGGTGACGAGCGAGAGGAGACCGATCCCGCTGCCCTCCGCCTCGGGATCGTCGCGGTGCGTGCCCTGGTGCCCGCCGGCCTCGATGCCCTGCACACAGACTGCGTCCGCACCGGCCCACTGCGCGGCCTGCGCCTCCTCGGGCGTGGTGACGGTGACGACGGTGTACGTGCCGACGCCGGCCAGGGCGTCGAGGATCTCGCGGCCCGGGCAGCCGAAGGTGAAGGAGACGACGGGCACGGGGTCGTCGAGCAGGAGCGCCAGCTTGGCGTCGAAGGCGTCGTCGAGGCCTCTCTCGGGATCGCCGAGCTCAGTCGCGTACCAGGCGGCCTCACCGGCGAGCTGGTCCGCGTACACGGACACGGCGGCCGGGTCGGCGGTGTCGGGCTGCGGCAGGAACAGGTTCACGCCGAAGGGCCGGCCGGTCAGGCCGCGGGTCTGCTTGATCTCCTGGTACATCCCGTCGGCGGTCTTGTACCCGGCGGCGAGAAACCCGAGCCCGCCCGCCTCCGAGACGGCGGCGACGAGCGCGGGACAGGAGGCACCCCCGGCCATGGGGGCCTGCACAATCGGAACCGGGCAGAGATCGCTCACCATTCAGCCCCCATCCACGGGTCGGATACGGACATCCGGGGGCGAAGCCCCCGGATACCGGAACTCAGCGCCCGTTGAAGGCGTCCTTCAGCCGGGAGAACAACCCCTGCTGTCCGGGCTGGAACTGCCCCGTGGGCCGCTCCTCCCCGCGCAGAGCCGCAAGCTCACGCAGCAGCCGCTCCTGCTCCGCATCCAGCTTCGAAGGCGTCAGCACCTCGACATGCACGATGAGGTCACCGCGCCCGCCGCCGCGCAGATGCGTGACACCCCGCCCGTGCAGCGGGATCGACTGCCCCGACTGCGTACCGGGCCGGATGTCGACCTCTTCGAGCCCGTCGAGCGTCTCCAGCGGCACCTTCGTGCCGAGCGCCGCCGCCGTCATCGGGATGGTCACGGTGCAGTGCAGGTCATCGCCGCGCCGCTGGAACACGGGGTGCGGCAGCTCGTGGATCTCGACGTAGAGGTCACCGGCGGGCCCGCCTCCGGGGCCCACCTCGCCCTCGCCGGCGAGCTGGATGCGTGTGCCGTTGTCGACACCGGCCGGGATCTTCACGGTCAGGGTCCGGCGCGAACGCACCCGCCCGTCGCCCGCGCACTCGGGGCACGGCGTCGGCACGACCGTACCGAAACCCTGGCACTGCGGGCAGGGCCTGGAGGTCATGACCTGGCCGAGGAAGGACCGCGTGACCTGCGAGACCTCACCGCGGCCGCGGCACATGTCACA
Organism: Streptomyces lothianensis; assembly: GCF_047779955.1. Classification (NCBI taxonomy): domain Bacteria; kingdom Bacillati; phylum Actinomycetota; class Actinomycetes; order Kitasatosporales; family Streptomycetaceae; genus Streptomyces; species Streptomyces lothianensis. Next base: position 68,936 of record NZ_JBLMKT010000037.1, read on the forward strand.
GGTCTGCGCGGAGGTGCCGGGCGCGGCACCCTCACCGGAACACGTCGAACACACGATGGCCGTATCGACCTGGATGTCCTTCGTGGTCCCGAAGGCCGCCTCGTCCAGCTCGACCTCGAGCCGGATCATGGCGTCCTGGCCGCGGCGGGTACGCGAACGGGGTCCGCGCTGGGACGCCGTACCGAAGAACGCGTCCATGATGTCCGAGAAGTTCCCGAACCCGCCCTGGCCGAAGCCGCCCGCGCCACCGCCGCCCGCCTGGGACAGCGGGTCGCCTCCGAGGTCGTAGACCTGCTTCTTCTGCGGGTCCGACAACACCTCGTAGGCGGCGTTGATCTCCTTGAAGCGCTCCTGGGTCTTCGGATCCGGATTCACATCCGGGTGAAGTTCCCTGGCAAGCCTCCGGAAGGCCTTCTTGATCTCGTCCTGGGAAGCGTCGCGGCGCACGCCGAGTACGGCGTAGTAGTCCGTGGCCACTTACGACTCCGCCAGGATCTGTCCGACGTAACGTGCCACTGCGCGTACTGCTCCCATCGTTCCGGGGTAATCCATGCGGGTCGGGCCGACCACGCCGAGTTTGGCGACTGCTTCGCCGCCCGAACCGTAGCCGACCGAGACGACCGAGGTGGAGTTGAGCCCCTCATGGACGTTCTCATGCCCGATACGTACGGTCATGCCCGGATCCTTGGCCTCGCCCAGCAGCTTGAGAAGCACGACCTGCTCCTCGAGCGCTTCGAGCACCGGCCGGATCACGAGCGGGAAATCATGTCCGAAGCGCGTCAGATTGGCGGTGCCGCCGATCATCAGGCGCTCCTCGGACTCCTCGACAAGGGTTTCGAGGAGCGTCGCGAGGACGGTCGCGACGGTGCCCTGGTCGCCCGGGTCGAAGGACTCGGGCAGATCCTGGACGAGCTGCGGCACGTCGGAGAACCGGCGTCCCGCCACCCTGCTGTTGAGCCGGGCCCGCAGATCCGCGAGCGAGGTCTCGCCGAACGGCGCCGGGCAGTCGACATGGCGCTGCTCCACCCGTCCGGTGTCCGTGATCACCACGAGCATCAGACGGGCGGGTGCGAGCGAGAGAAGTTCCACATGCCGCACCGTGGACCGGGTCAGCGAGGGGTACTGCACGACGGCGACCTGCCGGGTCAGCTGCGCGAGCAGCCGTACGGTGCGGCCGACGACGTCGTCGAGGTCGACGGCGCCGTCCAGGAAGTTCTCGATGGCGCGCCGTTCCGCGGCCGAGAGCGGCTTGACCCCGGCCATCCTGTCGACGAAGAGCCGGTAGCCCTTGTCGGTCGGGATCCGCCCCGCGCTGGTGTGCGGCTGGGCGATGAAGCCCTCGTCCTCCAGGGCCGCCATGTCGTTGCGGACGGTCGCGGGCGAGACCCCGAGCTTGTGCCGCTCGGTGAGGGCCTTGGAGCCGACCGGCTCCTCGGTGCCCACATAGTCCTGGACGATGGCGCGCAGCACCTCCAGCCTGCGTTCACTGAGCATCCGCGCACCTCCATCTGTCGCCCGCCCGGGCCTCCCTTCCGGCCCCGATCCGGCTCCTCTGGCACTCGTACGAGGTGAGTGCCAGCAAAACCGCATGGTCAGTGTACGGCCGTCGGGTGGCGCCCTAGCAAGGCCGATCCCCTCTGATGCGGTTAGCGTCACGCTATGGACATCAGGTGGGAAGAGTTCGGGTGGGAGGAGCTGGGCGACGGGATCGGCCGTCGGCGGCTCCCGGTCTGGGACGCGACCGTCGCGCTGGTCGCCGGCTCCACCGGGGCACTGCTCTTCGACACGGGCGCGTCGCTGCGCGAGGGCGCTCAGATCCGCAGGCAGGCGCAGGCACTGCTCGGCGGGCGCCGCGTCACCCATATCGCGCTGAGCCATCCGCACTTCGACCATGTGCTCGGTACGGGGGCGTTCGCGGGCGTGCGAGTCTACGCGGCCGCCGGGATGGACCGGATCCTGAACACCGGCCGGGAGGAGCTCGCGCGCGATGCGGTACGCCACGGGCTGCCCGAGGGCGACGCCGCCTCCTCGACGGAAATCGTCATCCGGCCGCACCACCTCATCACCCACGACTGGTCGCTCGACCTGGGCGGCCGGGACGTCCTGCTGTCCCTGGCGGGCCCCGCGCACAGCCCGTACGACCTGGTGGCTCTCGTCCCGGACGCCGGTCTTGTGCTGTGCGGCGATCTGGTCGAGGAATCGGGCGAGCCGCAGGCCGGGCCGGATGCGACGCCCGGACTGTGGCCGCACGCGCTCGACCGGCTGCTCGAACTCGGCGGGCCGCGGCCGGACGTCCGCTACGTGCCCGGGCACGGTGGGGTGGTCGACGGAGCCTTCGTCCGTGCGCAGCGGTCCGCGCTCGCCGAACGGTTCGGCGTCGCGTGAGCGGTTCGCCGTCGCGTACGTGGTCCGGCGTCGCATACGTGGTCCGGCGTCGCGTAAGTGGTCCGGATCCGGCTCGGCGTGTCGCCGTACACCCGGCCCGGACTCTTCCTATCGTCGGACGGATGCGCAGCTACAGCCCCGACCTCACCCCGCCCTGGAAGAAGCCCCGGGCCGTGCCTTCCGTGGAGGCGACCGCGGACCTGGTCGTCGAGGAGGTCACGACGGGGTTCTGCGGGGCGGTGATCCGCTGCGAGGCGGGGACGGTCACGTTGGAGGACCGCTTCGGCAAACACCGGGTGTTTCCGCTGGAGCCGCGCGGGTTCCTGCTCGACGGTCGGGTCGTCACTCTGACCCGGCCCGCCGCGCCCGGGCCGGTGCGGCCCTCGCGTACGGCATCGGGTTCGGTGGCCGTGCCCACGGCGCGGGCGCGGGTCGCCCGGGCCGGGCGGATCTACGTCGAGGGGCGCCACGACGCGGAGCTGGTGGAGAAGGTCTGGGGTGACGACCTGCGGATCGAGGGTGTGGTCGTCGAATACCTCTCGGGCATCGACGATCTGCCCGCGATCGTGGCGGAGTTCGGGCCCGCGCCAGATGCGCGGCTCGGTGTCCTGGTGGACCACCTGGTGCCCGGGACGAAGGAGTCCCGGATCGCGGCCTCGGTCACCGGGGCGGACGTGCTGGTGGTGGGGCACCCGTACATCGACATCTGGGAGGCCGTGAAGCCGGCGGCGGTCGGGATCCGGGGCTGGCCCCGGATCCCGCGGGGCGAGGACTGGAAGACGGGGGTGTGCCGGGAGCTGGGCTGGCCCGCGAACACGGGGGCGGCGTGGCAGCACATTCTGTCCCGGGTCGGCTCCTTCCGGGACCTGGAGCCGGAGCTTCTGGGGCGGGTGGAGGAGCTGATCGACTTCGTGACGGTGGACGGCGGCTGAGCTGGAGTGGCGCCTGCGGCGGGCTTCTCTCCCCGCCCCGCCCCTTCCGGAAACCGGGGCATAGCCCCCGGACCCCCGTATCGCGCTGAACGCGCTCGTCCTCAAACGCCGGACGGGCTGAAGCCCAGCCGAACCCGGCCCTCAGTCCACCAGGTCCCTGACCACCGCATCCGCCAGCAACCGCCCCCGCAGCGTCAGCACCGCCCGCCCCTCCGCGTAGGGGCCGGGCTCCAGGAGACCGTCCTCCAGGGCGCGGCGGGAGGCCGCGAGGCCGTCCGGGCGCAGGAGGGACAGCGGGCAGCCGGACAGGAGTCGGAGTTCGAGCAGGATGCGCTCCACACGGCGGTCCTCCGCCGAGAGCAGCTCACGCCCGGCCCCGGGCGACATCCCGGCCGCAAGCCGGGATGCATAGGCCCCGGGGTGCTTGACGTTCCACCAGCGCACCCCACCCACATGGGAGTGGGCCCCGGGGCCCGCACCCCACCAGTCGGCGCCCCGCCAGTACAGCTCGTTGTGCAGGCAGCGCGCGGCCTGTGAGGTGGCCCAGTTCGACACCTCGTACCAGCCGAACCCGGCCGCCCCGAGCACGGAGTCCGCCATCAGGTAGCGGTCCGCGTGGACGTCGTCGTCCGTCATCGGGATCTCGCCGCGCCGGATCCGCCGGGCTAGCTGCGTGCCTTCCTCGACGATCAGCGCGTACGCCGAGACGTGGTCGGGTCCGGCCCCGAGTACCGCGTCGAGCGAGGCCCGCCAGTCGTCCTCGCTCTCGCCGGGGGTCCCGTAGATCAGGTCGAGGTTGACGTGCTCGAAGCCCTCCGCGCGTGCCTCGGCGACGCACGCCTCGGGCCGACCGGGCGTGTGGGTGCGGTCCAGGATCCGCAGTACATGCTGTTTCGCGCTCTGCATGCCGAAGGAGAGCCGGTTGAAGCCCCCGGCCCGCAGCGCGGCCAGATACGCGGGGTCGACCGAGTCCGGGTTCGCCTCCGTCGTCACCTCGGCCCCGGGCGCGAGGCCGAACTCCTCGCGGATCGCGCCGAGGATCCGTACGAGATCGGCGGCGGGCAGCAGCGTGGGGGTGCCGCCGCCGACGAAGACCGTCTCGACGGCGCGCGGATCGTCACCGAGGACCTTCCGCGCGAGGCGGATCTCGTCGATCAGGGTGTCGGCGTAGTTCTCGCGGGAGGCGAGCACACCGCCGGATCCGCGCAGCTCACCGGCGGTGTACGTGTTGAAGTCGCAGTAGCCGCAGCGGGTCGCGCAGTACGGCACGTGGACATAGAAGCCGAGGGGCCGCGCCGCGCCGTCGGCGAGCGCGGATGCGGGGAGTGTCCCGTCGTCGGGCACGGGTTCCCCGTCGGGCAGTACGGAAGGCATTCACCCATTGTCCGCCATCGCGGCGGCGGGCCATCCGGCCGCCCATGTGCCGCCGCCCCGGCGGGCAGGCCGGTGCGCGGGCAGGCCCGTGTGAGCAGGCAGGCCGGTGCGGGTGGAGCCGACTGATCCGGCTCCACCCGCTCCGGCCACTGAGGCGCTACGCCTCCCGCGCCCCCGCGTACATCTCGTCCACGAGCTCCTTGAACTCCCGCTCCACGACAGGCCGCTTCAGCTTGAGGCTCGGCGTCAGCTCACCATGCTCGACGTCGAGGTCGCGCGGCAGGATGCGGAACTTCTTGATGGTCTGCCACCGCTGCAGCCCCTCGTTGAGCTCCTTGACGTAGCCCTCGATGAGCGCGTTCGTCTTCGGATCGGCCAGGACGTCCGCGTACGAGGTGGAGGAGAGCCCTTCCTCCTTGGCCCAGCCGGTGATGGCGATCTCGTCCAGGGCGACCAGGGCGGTGCAGTAGTTGCGGTCGGCGCCGATGACCAGCATGTTCGAGACATACGGGCAGATCGCCTTGAACTGGCCCTCGACCTCGGTGGGCGCGATGTACTTGCCGCCGGAGGTCTTGATCAGGTCCTTCTTGCGGTCGGTGATCCGCAGGTAGCCGTCGACGGAGAGCTCGCCGATGTCGCCGGTGTGGAACCAGCCGTCCGACTCCAGGACCTCCGCGGTCTTCTCGGGCAGCCCGTGGTAGCCCTGCATGATGCCGGGGCCGCGAAGGAGGATCTCGCCGTCCTCGGCGATCCGCACCTCGCAGCCGGGCAGCGGTTTGCCGACCGTGCCGGTGCGGTAGGCCTCGCCGGGGTTGACGAAGGACGCGGCGCTCGACTCCGTGAGGCCGTAGCCCTCCAGGATGTGGATGCCGGCGCCCGCGAAGAAGAGGCCGATGTCGGGCGCGAGGGCGGCCGAGCCGGAGACACAGGCGCGCAGGTTCCCGCCGAAGGCCTCGCGCAGCTTGCCGTAGACCAGCTTGTCGGCGACGGCGTGCTTGGTGCGCAGGCCGAAGGGCGCGGTGGCCTTGCCGGTGCGGCGGAAGTTGTCCTGAGTGACCTGCGCGTACTCGCGGGCGACGCCCGCGGCCCACTGGAAGATCTTGTACTTGGCGCCGCCGCCGGCCTTCGCCTTGGCGGCGACCCCGTTGTAGACCTTCTCGAAGATCCGGGGCACGGCCGCCATGTAGGTCGGCTGGACGACGGGCAGGTTCTCGATGATCTTGTCGACCCGGCCGTCGACGGCGGTGACGTGCCCGACCTCGATCTGGCCGCTGGTCAGCACCTTGCCGAAGACGTGCGCGAGCGGCAGCCACAGGTACTGCACGTCGTCCGGACCGCACAGGCCGGTCTGCGCGATGGCCTTCGCCATGTACGACCAGTTGTCGTGCGGGAGGCGGACGCCCTTGGGCTTGCCGGTGGTGCCCGAGGTGTAGATCAGGGTGGCGAGCTGGTCCTTGGTGAGGGCCGCGACCCGGTCCTTGACGCAGTCGGGGTTCTTCTCCAGGTAGTCCGCGCCGCGCTTGCGCAGATCGTCGAGGGAGAGCACCCAGCCTTCCGGGTCGTCCTCGGCGGGCTCGACGCCCTCGGCGTCGATCACCACGACGTGCCCCAGCTGCGGCAGGTCGGCGCGGCGCTCGCGCACCTTCGCCAGCTGCGCGGCGTCCTCGGCGATCAGGATTCTGCTGTCCGAGTCGCCGAGGATGTACGCGGCCTCCTCGGCGTTGGTCGAGGCGTAGACCGTGGTCGTGGCGGCGCCGGCGCAGAGGATGCCGAGGTCGGCGAGGATCCACTCGACGCGGGTGTTGGCCGCGAGCGCCACGCGCTCCTCGGGCTGGATGCCGAGGTCCATGAGCCCGGCCGCGATGGCGAAGACGCGCTCGGCTGCCTGCGCCCAGCTCAGCGACTTCCAGTCGTCCGGGCCCTGACCCGAGGCCGGGGGCACCGGGTAGCGGTAGGCCTCCCCGTCGGGGGTTTTGGCCACGCGCTCCAGGAACAGATTCGCCACGGAGGGCGGGCGGTTCTCGATCAGGTTCTGTGTGTCGCTCACGACATCCTCCGGCCCCGCGACAGTGCGTGCGACTGAGAGTGGCTGCTGATTCGTACGGTCTGTGCCTTGTTTAACTTGCGAGTAACTAACGAGCAGTGATCAGAGTAGAGCTCCCGGGCCCGGCGCGTAAGGGGCCTTGAGCAGTCAGTTTCTACCGGCTTCCTTCCAGGTTGCTCACAGAACGGCAACGGGCCCGCAGTGCCGGAGCGCTGCGGGCCCATGGTGGACGGTCGGCCTGCCGGCCGCTTCCGCCCCTGAGGGGTGCCTACTTCTTCTTCGCGCCCTCGTCACTGGAGAGCACCGCGATGAAGGCTTCCTGCGGCACCTCGACGGAGCCGACCATCTTCATCCGCTTCTTGCCCTCCTTCTGCTTCTCGAGCAGCTTGCGCTTACGGGAGATGTCACCGCCGTAGCACTTGGCGAGCACGTCCTTGCGGATGGCGCGGATGGTCTCGCGGGCGATGACCCGCGAGCCGATGGCGGCCTGGACGGGCACCTCGAAGGCCTGCCGCGGGATCAGTTCCTTGAGCTTGGCGACGAGCCGCACGCCGTACTGGTAGGCGGCGTCCTTGTGGGTGACGGCGGAGAAGGCGTCGACCTTGTCGCCGTGCAGCAGGATGTCGACCTTGACCAGGCTGGAGGCCTGCTCGCCGGTGGGCTCGTAGTCGAGCGAGGCATAGCCGCGGGTCTTGGACTTCAGCTGGTCGAAGAAGTCGAAGACGATCTCCGCGAGGGGCAGCGTGTAGCGGATCTCCACCCGGTCCTCGGAGAGGTAGTCCATGCCGAGCAGGCTGCCGCGCCGGTTCTGGCAGAGCTCCATGATCGCGCCGATGAACTCGGAGGGCGCGAGGATCGTGGCCCGTACGACCGGCTCGAAGACCTTGTCGATCTTGCCCTCGGGGAACTCGCTCGGGTTGGTGACCGTGTGCTCGGTGCCGTCCTCCATGATCACGCGGTAGACCACGTTGGGGGCGGTGGCGATCAGGTCGAGACCGAACTCGCGCTCCAGGCGCTCACGGATCACGTCGAGGTGCAGCAGGCCGAGGAAGCCGACGCGGAAACCGAAGCCGAGGGCGGCGGAGGTCTCCGGCTCGTAGACGAGCGCCGCGTCGTTGAGCTGCAGCTTGTCGAGGGCCTCGCGCAGGTCGGGGTACTCGGAGCCGTCCAGCGGATACAGGCCCGAGAACACCATCGGCTTCGGGTCCTTGTAGCCGCCGAGCGCCTCCTCGGCGCCCTTGTGGAAGGAGGTGATGGTGTCACCGACCTTCGACTGGCGGACGTCCTTCACACCGGTGATCAGATAGCCCACCTCGCCGACGCTGAGGCCGTCGGCGGGCAGCATCTCCGGCGAGTTCGCGCCGATCTCGAGCAGCTCGTGGGTGGCGCCGGTGGACATCATGCGGATGCGCTCGCGCTTGTTGAGCGTGCCGTCCACGACACGGACGTAGGTGACCACACCGCGGTACGAGTCGTAGACCGAGTCGAAGATCATCGCGCGGGCGGGGGCGTCCTTGACGCCGACCGGGGCCGGGACGTCCCGGACGACACGGTCGAGCAGCGCCTCGACGCCGAGGCCGGTCTTCGCGGAGACCTTCAGGACGTCCTCCGGCTCGCAGCCGATGAGGTTCGCGAGCTCCTCGGAGAACTTCTCCGGCTGGGCGGCCGGCAGGTCGATCTTGTTGAGCACCGGGACGATGGTGAGGTCGTTCTCCATCGCCAGGTACAGGTTCGCGAGGGTCTGCGCCTCGATGCCCTGGGCGGCGTCGACCAGGAGGATCGTGCCCTCACAGGCCGCGAGCGAACGCGAGACCTCGTAGGTGAAGTCCACGTGGCCCGGGGTGTCGATCATGTTCAGGATGTGCGTCCTGGCCTGATCGGGGCCCTCGGTGGGCGCCCAGGGCATCCGGACCGCCTGGGACTTGATGGTGATGCCGCGCTCGCGCTCGATGTCCATACGGTCGAGGTACTGAGCACGCATCTGCCGCTGCTCGACCACACCGGTCAGCTGGAGCATGCGGTCGGCGAGAGTGGACTTGCCGTGGTCGATGTGCGCGATGATGCAGAAATTGCGGATCAGCGCCGGGTCGGTACGGCTCGGCTCGGGCACATTCGTAGGAGTCGCGGGCACGCAGGGTCCTGATTCTTGAGACGTCCGCAGCTCTCTGCGGCCTCGGGTCGGATCTTTACGTAGCCTCCATCGTCCCATGAACGGTGGGCGGCGCTCGGTTCCGGGGCGGGCCGGGCTCGGTTTGGGGGCGGGCCGGGCTCGGTTTGGGGCGGTGCGAGGGCGGCTGCTAGCCTGGGCAGCTGTGTCTCACTGCCCTCTCAGCAACGAGACACGTCATCAAGAACCAGTCTTCCGGGGAACTCCCCGGGGGGCGACGAACCTGTAAAGGCTCTTTTTCGTGGCGAACATCAAGTCCCAGATCAAGCGGAACAAGACGAACGAGAAGGCGCGCCTGCGCAACAAGGCCGTCAAGTCCTCGCTCAAGACCGCGATCCGCAAGACCCGTGAGGCGACCGCCGCGGGCGACGTCGAGAAGGCCACTTCGGCCCTCCGCGAGGCCTCCCGCAAGCTGGACAAGGCCGTCTCCAAGGGCGTCATCCACAAGAACCAGGCCGCCAACAAGAAGTCGGCGCTTGCTTCGAAGGTTGCCTCCCTCCAGGGCTGAGCTCCCGATCTGATCGCCGGGAAGGACCCAGCGGGCCCTCTCATCCGCTCCTGACCGGCACCCCTGCTCCGCACGCGGCCTGCGTTCGCCACGCGGGTGCGGAGCGTATTGCTTGTGACCGAGGCCCCGTCTTTGTCCTTCCCCAGGACGGAGACGGGGCCTCGGCGCGCTTCGACGGAGCCTCGGCTCGCTTCCGGGGCCGGGGCATGCCCGGCCCCGCCGGGAACCTCAGCGCCCCCGCGATCGTGCCGCGCGGGCGATCGTGACGACTGCCTTCTCCAAGGCGTACTCCGGATCGTCGCCGCCGCCCTTCACGCCCGCATCCGCCTCCGCGACCGCGCGCAGTGCGACCGCGACGCCATCGGGGGTCCAGCCGCGCATCTGCTGGCGGACGCGGTCGATCTTCCACGGTGGCATGCCCAGCTCACGCGCCAGATCGGCGGGGCGGCCGCCGCGGGCCGAGGAGAGCTTGCCGATGGCCCGTACGCCCTGGGCCAGCGCGCTGGTGATCATGACGGGTGCCACACCCGTGGACAGCGACCAGCGCAGCGCCTCCAGCGCCTCCGCCGCCCGGCCCTCCACGGCCCGGTCCGCCACGGTGAAGCTGGAGGCCTCGGCGCGGCCCGTGTAGTAGCGCCCGACCACCGACTCGTCGATCGTCCCCTCGACATCCGCGACCAGCTGCGCGACCGCGCTCGCCAGCTCCCGCAGATCGCTGCCGATCGAGTCGACGAGGGCCTGGCAGGCCTCCGGGGTGGCCGAGCGCCCCAGGGTGCGGAACTCCCCTCGTACGAACGAGAGCCGGTCCGCGGGCTTGGTCATCTTCGGGCAGGCGACCTCCCGCGCACCGCCCTTGCGGGCCGCGTCGAGCAGCCCCTTGCCCTTGGCGCCGCCCGCGTGCAGCAGGACGAGCGTGATCTCCTCGACGGGGGCCTTGAGATAGGCCTTCACATCCTTGACGGAGTCCGCGGACAGATCCTGCGCACCGCGCACGACCACGACCTTGCGCTCCGCGAACAGCGAGGGACTGGTCAGCTCGGCGAGCGTGCCCGGCTGGAGCTGGTCGGAGGTGAGATCGCGAACGTCCGTATCCGCGTCGGCGGCGCGCGCGGCGGCGACGACCTGCTGCACGGCGCGGTCGAGCAGCAGGTCCTCCTGGCCCACGGCGAGGGTGACGGGGGCGAGCGGGTTGTCTTGAGCAGCGTTCCTGGCCATCGTCGTCAAGGATCCCACGGGTCACTGACAGTCCCCCACCGGCAAGCGCGCCCACCGAGCCGGTCGGCAGGAACAGGCTCTCAGGGGTCCTCGCGCCAGCCCTCGAACTCGGCGGCGAACGCGTCGAGTTCGGCGGCCGCGAGGGCGTCGTCCTCGTCGGCCAGGACCACCAGCCACTGGGCGTCCTCGGCGTCGTCCTCACCGGCCAGGGCGTCCCGTACCAGCTGAGGCTCCTCCGTGACGCCGAAGCGGGCGTGCAGGGCCTCGGCCACTTCTTCCGCTGCGTCCCGGTCGGGAAGCACCAGGACATGTCGTACGTCGCTCACCTGGCCATTCTCTCGTACGGGAACGGGGAGCTGGTGCGGAGCCCGGGATCCCGGCGCGATACCGCGTACCGGCGGCATCGTCCGCCGGCTCATGCCCGGCATCCCGGCCCTCAGGCGCTGCGGAAGCCGCTCCTGGATGTCCTTCAGGGCCTTCGCCCTGGACCTGCCGAAGTCGCGGATGATCTGCTGCTGCGGAACCGAACTGCCCGCCCGCAGCCATGGCGTGACACTGCGGGCCTCGGTCAGCATCCGGTCCAGCCGGGCAGGACCGCTCGCCTCCGGGGCAGCACCGTCGGGCCGGGCTTGGTTGCGGGCCACTCGGCGAGCCCTGTCTCTGCGAGCATGGCATCGGCACATGCCGGATTTCACCGCGCCCGGCGTGCGCCATGCCGATGAAGTCAGAGAACGGCGGTGCTGTTGGCTGTCCGGACGCGCAGTGACCTGCCGTCACCGGTGACTGCCACCGCTCCGTCCGTGTCCGTGCGCAGGACCGTCGTGCCTATGGAGTGCAGGGCGGCGATGACGCGGGGCGAGGGGTGCCCGTAGCCGTTGTCGCGGCCCACGCCGATCACGGCCAGGCGGGGTCTTGTGCGGTGCAGGAACCTCGGGTCCTGGTAGGGCGAGCCGTGGTGCGGGACCTTGAGGACGTCCACCCTCGGGAGACCGGGATGGCTCCGCAACAGGGCTCGCTGGGCCGGGGGTTCGAGGTCTCCGGGGAGCAGCAGGCTCAGCCCGGCGGTGCGGACGAGGAGGGTGACGCTGGCGTCGTTGGGCTCGCGTGGCGTGGCGGCTCGTGGGCCGTGCGCGGAGCCTGGGCTTTGCGCGGCACCCGGGCTTTGCGCGGCTCGTGGGCCGGGTGCGGAGCCTGGGCCTTGCGCGGCGCCCGGTCCGGGTACGGCTCCTGACGGGTCGGCCGGTGGCCACAGGACCTGCCAGCTGACCGGACCCGCCCGGCGGTGCTCCCCCGCCGCCGCGGCGACGACGGGCACACCGTGGCGCCCGGCCTCCGCCCGGACGAACGCGGCCTGTCCGGGCGGCTCCTGCAGCCCGGTCGTCTGGATCACGCCGACACTGCGGCCCTTGAGCACGCCCGGCAGTCCCGCCACATGGTCCGCGTGGAAGTGGGTGAGCAGCACGAGCGGGACGCGGGTCACTCCCAGCGCATGCAGGCACTGGTCCACGAGGTGCGGATCGGGACCGGTGTCGACGACGACAGCGGTACCGGGCCCGGTGGCGAGGACGGAGGCATCGCCCTGGCCCACATCGCACATCACCAGACGCCAGTCCGGCGGCGGCCATCCGGTCAGGACACGGGTCAATGGCGCCGGTCGCACGATGGCGAGCACCAGGAGCAGGGCGCAGACGACCAGCGCCGAGGGGTGTTTCAGGGCGCGGCGGGCCAGGGGCAGCAGAGCGAGGACGAGCACGGCGAGGAGCAGTCCACCGCTCCAGCCGTCGGGCCAGTCGGCCTGGGCGCCGGGCAGGCCCGCCCCGGTGCGGGCGATGGCGGCCACCCAGCCGGTCGGCCAGCCGGCGCACCACGCCAGAGCCTTGGCGAGGGGCATCGCGAACGGCGCCGTCGCGAGCGTGGCGAAGCCGAGCACCGTGGCGGGGGCGACGGCAAGTTCGGCCAGAAGGTTGCAGGGCACCGCGACCAGGCTGACCCGGGAGGAGATGACCACGACCACGGGCGCGCACACGATCTGCGCGGCGGCCGCGGCCGCGAGCGCCTCCGCGATCCGGGGCGGGACGCGCCGCTTCTGCAGTGCGGCGCTCCATCGGGGAGCGATGACGAGCAGGGATCCGGTGGCGAGGACGGAGAGCAGGAAGCCGTAACTGTGCGACAGCCACGGGTCGTACAGGAGGAGCAGCAGGGCCGCCGCGGCGAGCGCGGGGATGAGGGAGCGGCGGCGGCCGGTGGCGATCGCGAGGAGGGTGAGCGCCCCGCAGGCCGCCGCACGCAGCACGCTGGGGTCGGGCCGGCAGACGATGACGAACGCCAGGGTCAGGGCGCCTCCACAGACGGCCGTAGTCCGCAGCGAGAGCCCCAGGCGCGGGGCGAGGCCCCGGCGTTCGGCGCGCATCGCGAGCGCGGGCGGGCCGATGAGCAGGGCCAGGACGATGGTGAGATTGCTGCCGGAGACGGCGAGCAGATGGGTGAGGTCGGTCGCGCGGAAGGCCTCCTGCAGATCGGAGGGCACGCGGGTGGTGTCGCCCACGACCAGTCCCGGCAGCAGGGCGCGGGCATCCGCCGGGAGGTCGTCGGTCGCCGCGCGGAGCCCGGCCCGCAGTGTGCCCGCGGTGCGCTGCAGTGCGGTGGGGGCCTCGATGATCCGCGGTTCCTGCGAGCCCGGGACGCGCAGTACGGCGGCGATGCGCTGAGCTCTCCCGGACATCGGCGGTGCGAGCGGGGCGCGCAGGCGAAGACGGGTGGAGGGGAGAAGGGACAACCACGGGGAAGCGGGCAGGTTTTGGGTGGCGTTCGGTGTGTCGGCTCCGATCTGCGAGGTGTCGGATCCGTTCGGCGAAGTTTGGCGCGGGTTCGAGGTGTGGCGCGCGTTCGAGGTGTGGCGCGCGTTCGAGGTGTGGCGCGCGATGACCAGGACAGGGGTGCGGGTGGTGACCGTTCCGGTGGCGGTGGTGGTCACGCGGTGGACATCGGCCTCGAAGACGATGCTCGGCGGTGCCTGGCGGTTGCCCTTGACGCGCGGTCCGGCGATCCGCGGATCCGAGGTGACGGTCAGCTCGACGTCGACGGTGGCGTACTCCTCGGCCAGGGAGGGCAGCGGCCCCTGATACAGACCGGCCGAGTGCAGCCCGCCGGACAGGGCCGCACCCGCCGCACACAGCAAGGCGGCGACGGCGGCGAGGAGGATGGGCATGCGGCGCCGTGGCCGCCCGCTGGTGGAGTGGGCCGTCCCGCCGTGACGCACCACCCCCCTGCGCCGCACCCCCCACGCAGCAAGCGCGAGTGCGAGTGCGAGCGCGAGCGCCAGGCAGGCGGCCACGGCAGGCCAGACCTCGGCCATGGGTCGGCCCACGGAGAGCGCTGCCGCAGCCCAGGCCGCCAGTACGGGCGGGATCAGGCGGAGGTCGGCGGGCCCCTCCTGACGGGGGTTGGACGCACCCAGACGATGCCCCGAGTCGGCGTGAACGGCCTGGCGCGGACGGGCTGTTTCGGTCCCGCGCGCTGCGGACCGCTCGTGCGGCGCGGGTCGGCCACGCGCTGTCGGCCGCTCGCGCACTGCGGACCCGGGCTCCGCAGGCCGCTCGCGCACTGCGGCCCGGGGCTCCGCCACCCGCCCGGTCACAGCCGCACCGCGTCCTTCAGCTCGGCGAACCTGCGCTCGCCGATCCCGCTCACCTCACGCAGCTCGTCCAGCGAGCGGAAACCGCCGTGCCGCGTGCGGTAGTCGATGATGTGCTGGGCGAGGACGGGACCGACGCCCGGGAGTGTGTCGAGCTGTTCCGCCGTCGCGGAGTTGAGGCTGACGGGCGCGCCAGGCCCCGGGCCCGAGGCGCCCGGTGCCACGCCCGGTGCGCCGGGCGACGCTCCGACCACGACCTGTTCGCCGTCGACGAGCAGCCGCGCCCGGTTGAGGCCCGACAGGTCGGTGCCCGGTTCGGCGCCGCCCGCCGCGCGCAGTGCGTCCGCGACCCGCGAGCCCACGGGCAGCCGGTGCACGCCCGGCTCGCGGACCTTGCCGCCGATGTCCACCACCAGCAGCGCGGCGGAGGCCGTTGCTACGGGACGGTCCGCTCCCGAGCCGGTCGCCGGACCCTGTCCGGCCGGGTCTCCCCCAAGCGCAGAGGTGCCCAGCTCCGCGCCGGCCGGTGCGGTCGGAGCGGCCTGTACGACATCGGGCGCGCCGACCGGCTGCGGGCGGCCCAGCCAGAAGTGCTGCACGGCAAGCGCGGCGCCGACGGCGAGGAGGACGGCGAGCACCACGACGCTGCGCCGCTCCAGCCCGCAACGGAGCTGCAGCCACAGCGGCAGCCGCTCCCGGACGGCCGAGCGCCAGCGCTCCCGGCGACCACCGTCCCTGCCGGAGGCGGCCGAGGGGCCGGGAGGGCCGGTGGCCCCATCGGCTTCGTTCGATGCGTCCGGTGCATCCGGTGCGTCCGGTGCGTCCGGTGCGTCCGGTGCGTCCGGTGCATCCAGCCCCAGTTGGCCGGCTGCGGACGACGGCGACCCCCGTACGCCTTCGTCCGCAGCCGTCCCCCGGCGGCGCGCCACCGTGGTCCGTAAGCCCGGGCTGTCCTCGGTGGGCTCGTGGGTGCGCCGGGCGAGGTCCTCCGCCGCGGCCCGGCCGACCGCCCAGCGGGGAGCGGGCGGGCCGTCCCACCGCGGCAGCGCGGGCGCGTCCACGCCGGAAGCGGTGTCCGGGCGTTCGTCGAAGAGGCGAACCGCCCTGCGCCGCATCAGCTCGGCATCGGCCCGGGCACGTCGGCGCCGCCGACGGCGGACACGGCGATGCGCCGCCCGGCCGTCGGAGGACGGGCGGCGGCCGGGTCCGCCGGAGGCCGGCCCGGAGGGCGAGGAGTGCGTGCTGGGTGAGGGCGAAGGCGACATGCGGAGGACGGTAGACAGCCCCGCCCAGCCAAGTGGATCTTGCTCAATTTCCGGGGATAACTACCCGGTTGTGGAAAACTCCGCCACCCGTGCGGGTGACAAGCACCCAGCACTGCGGCCCTTCACCGGGACGAAACCACCACACCCAGCAGCCCGGGCCCGGTGTGCGCCCCGATCACGGCGCCGACCTCGCTGACATGCAGCTCCCCGAGCCCCGGCAGCCGCCCCTGCAGCCGCTGGGCCAGCGCCGCCGCCCGCTCCGGGGCCGCGAGGTGGTGCACGGCGAGGTCCACATGCGCCGATCCGGCACGTTCCGCGGCGATCTCCTCTAGGCGCGCGATGGCCTTGGACGCGGTCCGCACCTTCTCGAGCGACTCGATCCGCCCGCCCTCGAGTTGCAGCAGCGGTTTGACCGCGAGTGCCGAGCCGAGCAGCGCCTGGGCGGCGCCGATCCGGCCGCCGCGGCGCAGGAAGTCGAGGGTGTCCACGTAGAAGTACGCGGAGGTGCCCGCCGCGCGCTTCTCCGCCGCGGCCACCGCCTCGTCCACGGTGCCGCCCGCCTCGGCGGTCTCCGCCGCCGCGAGGGCGCAGAAGCCGAGGGCCATCGCGACCATGCCGGTGTCCACGACGCGTACGGGGACCGGCGCGTCCTTCGCGGCGACCACGGCCGCGTCGTACGTACCGGAGAGTTCGGAGGACAGGTGCAGCGAGACGATCGCCTCGGCGCCGGAATCGGCGACCCTGCGGTAGGTCTGCGCGAAGGTCTCGGGGCCCGGCCGGGAGGTGGTCACCGGGCGGCGCTTCTGCAGCGCCTCGGCCAGGGAGCGGGCGGAGATCTCCGTGCCCTCTTCGAGGGCCTGGTCGCCGAGGACGACGGTCAGGGGGACGGAGGTGATGCCGTGCCGTTCCATCGCGGGCTGCGGCAGGTAGGCCGTGGAATCCGTGACGATCGCGACATGGCGGGACATGAGCTGGAGATTACCTGGCGGGGGCCGGGCGGGGGGAGTCCGGCCCCTCTGGGTCCGGCGCCCCCTGCGGTGGGTGGGCCCCCGCTGCGCGGAGCCCCCGGGAGGGCGGTATCCGTGCGGAGCACCCACCGGTGGGTGGGCCACCCGGGGCTTCACCCCCTGGACTCCCTTTTTGGGCGTCGCTGCTTGCCCCCGTACCGCGCCTTAAGGGCGCTCGTCCTCAAACACCGGACGCGCCGGGTTCGCCGGACGGGCTGGGTTCGCCGGACGCGCCGGGTCGGCCTCCTTCTCCCATGGATAAGCCACCCGCTGAGCCGGAGGCTCGATCGCCTGGGGGCCGCCCTCCCCGGGCCGGTCCGGCCAGGTCTGCTCCGATACGTCGCCGAGCCCGTCGACCAGGGTCGGCTCGGGCCACGCCGACGGCCTGGGCGCAGGTGCAGGAGTGGGCGCAGACGCGGGAGTGGAGGTGGACGTGGCCCCCGACGCAGGAGCCGGTGCAGGCGTGGCCCCCGACATGGAACCGGACGTGGACCCCGACGCACGAGTGGGCGTAGCCGTGGGCGCGGAAGTCGGCGTCGTCGCCGAGGAGGTGGCCGTAGCGTCCCGCTGGTCCCCCTCCCGGGTCCAGTGCCGCAACGCCCCCGCCTCCACGTCGATCTGCGTCCGCAGCGCCTCGAAGCCCTCGTCGGCGAATTTGCGTGCGCGGTCCTGGGCCGCGAAGCGCAGGGAGTCCGCCGCTTCGGTGATCCGCCGGGTGCGCTCGCGCAACTCGGGGAGCTGGGCGCCCAGTCGGTTCCTGTCCGGCTCGCGGTCCAGGCGCCTCAGGTCGGCGTCGAGCTCCCAGCCGTGCTCGCTGAGGCGCTCGAAGAGGCCGAGGGATTCCCGCAGCGAGGCGTCCTCCTCGACCGCCGCGTGCAGCGCGTCCTGGGTGGCGCGCATCGAGGTGCGCAGCTTGAGCCGCAGCTCGGCGAGCTCGCCCGCCGGGCCGACCTGGGTGAAGCTCCGCGCCTTCAGCGTGGAGTCCTCGACATGCCGGCGGGCCTGCGTGATCGTGCGGTCCATTCCGCGCTTGGCGGCCTTCACGACCTTCACCGTGACGAACACCCCCAGCGCCACGAACAGCACGAAGAGCACCGCCAGTACGGCGAGTACTTCACCCATGAGGGGCTCCTAAGCAGCGGTACGGCCAACAGGCAGGGCTACGAAACGGGGCTACTCCCCACCGTAAACGCCCAAGGGCAGGTTGAGGGTTCCGCAGAACCCCCAACCTGCCCTTAGGGGATGCCCCCAAAGCGCCATCAACACGCCGAAGCGGCTCAATCAGCACTCACACGCGATCATGCATACGCAGGCGCACACACACGCACACACGCACACGCCCGCACTCACGCCGGAACGATGTTCACCAGCTTCGGCGCCCGCACGATCACCTTGCGGATCCCGGCCCCGCCCAGCGCGGCGACGACCTTCTCGTCCGCCAGCGCCAGCGTCTCCAGATCGCTGTCGGAGATCGACGGGGAGACCTCCAGGCGCGCCTTGACCTTGCCCTTGATCTGAACGACGCAGGTCACGCTCTCGTCGACCACATACGCGGGGTCCGCGACCGGGAACTCGGCGTACACGACGGAGTCCTCGTGGCCCAGCTTGCGCCACAGCTCCTCGCCGACGTGCGGCGCCAGCGGCGCGATCATCCGTACCAGCTGGTCGGCGACCGTGCGCGGGACCGGGGCGCCGGTCTTCGTCAGGTGGTTGTTCAGCTCCGTGATCTTGGCGATCGCGGTGTTGAAGCGCAGGGCCTCCAGGTCCTGGCGCACCCCGTCGATGGCTTTGTGCAGGGCCCGCAGCGTGACCTCGTCCGGCTCGGTGTCCACAACGGTCACGGCGCCGGTGCTCTCGTCGACGACGTTGCGCCACAGGCGCTGCAGCAGCCGGAACTGGCCGACGACCGCCCGCGTGTCCCAGGGCCGCGAGACGTCCAGCGGGCCCATCGCCATCTCGTACAGGCGCAGGGTGTCCGCGCCGTACTCGGCGCAGATGTCCTCCGGAGTCACCGAGTTCTTCAGGGACTTGCCCATCTTGCCCAGCTCGCGCTTGACCTTCTCGCCCTCGTAGTAGAAGGCGCCGTCCCGCTCCTCGACCTCGGTGGCGGGCACCGGGAAGCCGCGGCTGTCCCGGTAGACATACGCCTGGATCATGCCCTGGTTGAACAGCCGGTGGAACGGCTCGGCGGCCGACACGTGCCCCAGGTCGAACAGGACCTTGGACCAGAACCGCGCGTACAGCAGGTGCAGTACGGCGTGCTCGGCACCGCCCACGTACAGGTCGACGCCGCCGTGCGGCTTGGCCTCGCCCGGGCCCATCCAGTAGCGCTCGACATCCGGGGCGACCAGCTGCTCGCTGTTGTGCGGGTCCAGGTAGCGCATCTCGTACCAGCACGAACCGGCCCAGTTGGGCATGGTGTTGGTCTCGCGGCGGTAGGTCTTCACACCGGCGCCGTCGCCCAGGTCCAGCTCGACGTCGACCCAGGACTCGTTGCGCGACAGCGGGGTCTCCGGGGAGGTGTCCGCGTCGTCGGGGTCGAAGGTGCGCGGCGAGTAGTCGTCGACCTCGGGCAGTTCCAGGGGCAGCATCGAGTCGGGCAGCGCATGCGCGACGCCGTCCTCGTCGTAGACGATCGGGAAGGGCTCGCCCCAGTAGCGCTGGCGGCTGAACAGCCAGTCGCGCAGCCGGAAGTTGACGGTGCCCTCGCCGTAGCCGCGCTCGGCCAGCCAGTCGGTGATCTTCGCCTTGGCCTCGGCGACGCCCAGGCCGTCCAGGGAGATCTCCTCGTTCGAGGAGTTGATGATCTTCGCTTCGTAGGAGGCGAAGGCGTCCTCCCAGGTGGAGGTGTCCGTGCCGCGGCCGTCGGTGGGCTCGACGATGCAGTGGATCGGCAGTTCGAAGGCGCGGGCGAACTCGAAGTCGCGCTGGTCGCCGGCCGGTACGGCCATGATCGCGCCGGTGCCGTAGCCCATCAGGACGTAGTCGGCGATGAAGACGGGGACCTGCTCGCCGTTGACCGGGTTGGTCGCGTAGGCGCCGATGAAGACGCCGGTCTTGTCCTTGGCCTCGGCCTGACGCTCCACATCGGACTTCGACGCGGCCTGCTTGCGGTAGGCGGCGACGGCCTCGGCGGGGCTCGCGTGGCCGCCGGTCCACACCTCGTGGGTGCCCTCGGGCCAGGCGTCCGGCGTGAACTTCTCGACCAGCGGGTGCTCGGGCGCCAGGACCATGTACGTGGCGCCGAACAGGGTGTCGGGGCGCGTGGTGAAGACGGTGATGCGTTCGCCGTCGATCGGGAAGTCGACGCGGGCGCCCTCGCTGCGGCCGATCCAGTTGCGCTGCTGCAGCTTGATCGCCTCGGGCCAGTCCAGCTGGTCCAGGTCGTCGATCAGGCGGTCCGCGTAGGCGGTGATCCGCATGTTCCACTGGCGCAGCTTGGACTTGAAGACCGGGAAGTTGCCGCGCTCGGAGCGCCCGTCGGCGGTGACCTCCTCGTTGGCCAGGACGGTGCCCAGGCCGGGGCACCAGTTGACGGGCGCGTCGGAGGCGTAGGCCAGGCGGAATCCGCTCAGGACCTCGGCGCGCTCGGTGGCGCTCAGCTCGGCCCAGGCACGAGAAGTACCGGGCACGGGACGCGCGCCGCTCTCGAACTGCGCGACCAGTTCGTCGATCGGGCGGGCCTTCTTCGCCTCCGCGTCGTACCAGGAGTTGAAGATCTGCAGGAAGATCCACTGGGTCCACTTGTAGTAGTCCGGGTCGATCGTGGCGATCGAGCGGCGCTTGTCGTGGCCCAGGCCCAGGCGGCGCAGCTGGGACTTCATGTTGTCCATGGCCGCCTCGGTGGACACCCGCGGGTGGGTGCCGGTGGCGACGGCGTGCTGCTCGGCGGGCAGGCCGAAGGCGTCGAAGCCCAGCGTGTGCAGCACGTTGAACCCGGTCATACGGTGATACCGGGCGTAGACGTCGGTGGCGATGTAGCCCAGCGGGTGGCCGACGTGCAGACCCGAACCCGAGGGGTACGGGAACATGTCCATGATGAACTTCTCGGGCCGCGCCGCGATCGCCGGATCACCGGCCAGGTCGCCGCTCGGGTTGGGCGCCTCGTACGTGCCGTCGGCGTCCCAGAAGTCCTGCCAGCGCGCCTCGATGTCCGCGGCCATCGCCGCGGTGTAGCGGTGCGGGGCTGCGTCCTGGGCAGCAGCAGTATTCGTCTCGCTCATGATCCTCAAGGCTCCATCGATCGTCTCTGCCGGCGAAGTCTCGTACGGGATCGCCTCATTGCACCCCGAAACGAAAAAGCCCCTCGCACAGGAGGGGACGCCGCGCCGATTCCGGCCCGCCCTGCCGCAGGGAGGGGGCGAAGGCCGGTACTGATCAGCGCGGCTCGCTAAGCAGAAGGCGTACGGCACGCATGGCGTCAGGGTACCGCAGCGCCCGAGCGACCCGCACCGGACTTCCACGAACCGTGGTTACTCGGCGTACCGGCCTTTACCAGGACAGCAAGAGAAGATGATCACCAATCGATAACAACCCAATAACTCAAACCACGTACTCACCGGTATGAGGCGACCTAGCATGCGGCAACGGGACTCACCTTCGAACCGTCCACCGTCCGGAGTATCCCCATGAACCCACCCACCTCCCATGGCCGCGCCCGCCGCCCCTCCCCCGGGACGGGCCACGCGGCACGCGGAGCAGCAGCGGGCGCGGTACTGCTCCTCCTCCCCCTGGTCGCCCTCACCGGCAGCGAGCGCTTCCGCACCGCGCTCGACCACACGACCGGGGTGCTCTGCCTCGTCGCCCTGACCTGCAGCATCGTCTGGGGCCTCGTCGCCTCCGACCGGCTCTTCCTCGCGCCGCGCCAACGACTGCTCGCCCAGGCGGTGCACCGGGCCACCGCACTCGCCTCGCTCGGCTTCCTCCTGCTGCACGGCACGGTGAAGCTCGCGCTCGACCATGTGTCCGCGGTCGGCGCCCTGATCCCGTTCGGCCTGGGGGTGACCGGCACGGACGGGCTGATCGGCTTCGGCTCGCTCGCCGGGCTCCTGCTGATCACCACCGGCGTCACCGGCGCCCTGCGCAGCTCCTTCGCCTCCCCCGCCCGGATCGCGGGCCGCTGGCGCACGCTGCACATGCTGGCCTATCCCGCCTGGTGCTCGGCCCTCGTGCACGGCCTGTACGCGGGGCGGGCGCCGGCGTCCTGGGTGGTCGCGCTGTACTGCCTCTGCCTGACCGGAGTCACCGCCGCCCTCGCGCTGCGGGCGGCTCCACCGCGCATCAAGCGGCGGGTGGCGGTGCGCGTCCTCGCCCTCCTGACGCCCCGCGAACCGGCCGCCCACGCCGAACCGCCACCGGTCCCGCACCGCACAGGACCACTCCCGGGCATGATCACCCTCCCCCAGCCCGCCCCCACGCGACGCGGACTTCCCGCACCCCAGGATCGGGCGCCTCGGTCGTACGAGGAGCGGCCGCGCCGGTCGTACGAGGAGCGGCGGCCGTACGGGGAGCAGGCACCCTGGTCGTACGAGGAGCAGTCCCACACATCACACGAGGAACACTCCCACGCGTCGTACGAGCCACCGCGGCCGTACGAGGAGCACCCCCGGGCCGGGGGCGGGCGGATGGCGGCCGCCTACCGGGTCGTCTCCTCCGCGCCCGCCGGGCGGCCCGTGCCGCTGCCGCCCGAGCAGCCCGGCCGCTGGCCCGCTCCCTCCCCGCCACCGCCCGGCGAGGCGGCCCGGCCGCCGGCGTCACCGCCGTCGAGCCCCTTCACCCCGCCCGCCCCCGGCGAACCCTGGTCCGCGCCCGCGCCAGGCGATCCCTGGTCCGCGCCCGCGCCCGGTGCCGCCTCGTCGACAGGGGGCCGTCGTTGAGTGCATCTCCCCTGCCCGATGTCCCCGAGGTCCGGGTGGTCGGGCTGCCGCAGCTCACCTCGGGGTTCGATCTCGTGGAGCGGCTCGATCCGGCCATGCACCTCAAGGTGCACGGCCCGCTCGCCCCCATGGGCGGCGAGCAGCTGGCCCGGCTCGCCGAGGACGTGGTGCTGCGCGGCCGCGGCGGCGCCGGTTTCCCGTTCGCGAAGAAGCTGCGGGCCGTCGCCGATGCGGCGATCCGGCGGGGCGTACGGCCGGTGGTCGTCGTCAACGGCAGTGAGGACGAGCCCGCCTGCCGCAAGGACACCGTCCTCATCAACCGCGCCCCGCACCTCATCCTCGACGGCGCACTGCTCGCCGCCGAGGCACTGGGCGCCCGCACGCTCGTCGTCGGCGTGACCCGGGATTCCACCGAGGCCTCGATGACCGCGGCACTCGCCGAACGCGGCCTGAGCAACCGCCGCGGCGCCGCCCTGCGCGCCCGCGTCCAGCGCAATCCGGAGCGCATGGTCAGCGGCGAGGCATCGGCCCTGGTCCGCTCCGCCGAGGGTGGGCCCGCGCTGCCGCCGGGCCGCCGGGTGCGCGCCGCCGAATCGGGCGTGGGCGACGCGCCCACCCTGCTCTCCAACGCCGAGACCTTCGCCCAGCTGGCGGTCGCCGCCCGGATCGGCCCGGTCCGCTACCGGAGCACGGGCCTGTACGACGAGCCCGGCACCGTACTGCTCACGCTCTCCGGCGCCGTGTCCCGCCCCATGGTGATCGAGGCCCCGTCCGGCGTCCCGCTGCGGTACGTACTGCAGCTGGCCGGAGCGCCGCCGCTCCCCCAGGGTGTGCTGACCGGCGGCTACCACGGCAGCTGGCTCGGCCCGGCCGCCGCGCACGACGCGGTGGTCTCGCGCGCCTCCCTCATGGCGCTCGGCGGAGCACTCGGGGCGGGTGCGGTGCTGCCGCTCGGGCCGGAGACGTGTGCGCTCGGCGAAGGGCTGCGGGTCGCGCGCTGGCTCGCCGGGGAGAGCGCGGGACAGTGCGGTCCGTGCCGGCTCGGTCTGCCGGCGGCGGCGAGCGGGCTCGCGGACGTCCTGAACGGCGGAGGTCCGGCGGCGCTCGAAGCGCTGCGCGAGATCACCCGGGCCGTCACGGGCCGTGGTGCGTGCAAGCATCCGGACGGTTCGGCGCGGTTCATCACCTCCACGCTCGCGGCCTTCAAGGACGACCTCGCGATGCACGTCCTGAGCGGCGGCTGCGGCCGTACGCCCCGTGGGGTGCTGCCGCTGCCGGGCCCGGGGCAGGCCGATCCGGGGGTGCCGAGCGGTGAGTCCCTGGTCGTCGACTGGACGCTGTGCCAGGGCCACGGCCTGTGTGCCGATGTCGTACCGGAGCTGATCAGCCTCGGCCCCGACGGCTTCCCCGCGCTCGCGAACGCGCCCGTCCCGCTGTCGCTGCGCGCCCGCGCCCAGCGCGCGGTACGCCGCTGCCCGGCGCTGGCGCTGCGCCTGGAGCGCGGGGCGGACGCGCCCGCCCCGCAGCGGGCCGCCCTGCCGAGCACTCCGGGGCGCAAGGCTCTGGAGACCGGCTGGAGTTGAGCCCGCCGGCCACGTAGTGGCAACAGGGCAGCGGTGGCCACAGGACGGTGGTGGCCACAGGCCAAAATGAAAATCCCGCCCGGTCGTGGCGACCGGGCGGGACCTTCTTCGATGTGGAGCTAAGGAGAATTGAACTCCTGACCTCTTGCATGCCATGCAAGCGCTCTACCAACTGAGCTATAGCCCCTTGCTTTCGCCGCCTCGGTTGTTTCCCTCGGCGACGTCGACAACAGTACACGGTCACCCCGGTGCTCCACCAAATCGGTTTCTTGGTGACCATGCGCACGACACTCTCCGGCCGCCCCCGCTGCCGGTACTGTCGGACCGCGTGACCTCCCCGGAACGTACCGCCGCACCGACCACCGCCTCGCGACACCAGGTCCCCGGACGGCTGCTGCTCGCCGCCGCGGTGTGCCTGGGCTCGTTCGCCGCGTTCTGGATCACCCAGCGGCTCGTCGGCGTCACGCTCCTGGACGTCATGGTCTACCGCGCCGAGGGCTTGACCGTGCGCAACGGCGGTGACCTGTACGCGATGCAGGCCACGGTCGCCAAGCTGCCCACCACCTATCCGCCGTTCGCCGCCCTGCTCTTCACGCCGCTGACGCTGCTCGGCATACCGGAGATGAGGACGTTCGCGACCGGCTTCAATCTGCTGCTCGTCCTCGCGCTCGCGTATCTGGCACTGCGCCTGACCGGCGTCGAGGAGCGCGTGAAGCGACTGGCCCCTGCGCTGTTCGTCGCCGCCGCCCTGGTGTGGTGCGAGCCGGTGTGGACGACGCTGCGGTACGGGCAGATCAATCTGCTGCTCGCGGTGCTCGTGCTGTGGGATCTCACCCGCCGCGCGGACCACCGCTGGGCGGGTGTCGGGATCGGGCTGGCCGCCGCGATCAAGCTGACGCCCGCGCTGTTCGCGGTGATGCTCGCGCTCGCCGGCATCGCCACGGCCGTCCGGCGCATACGGGCCGGTCGGCCTTGGTGGAACAGCCATCTGCGCCGTGCCGTCACCGCCGCCGCCACCTTCCTGGTGGTCACCCTGGCCTCGGCGGTCGTGCTGCCGTACGACTCGAAGCGGTTCTGGACCGAGGTCGTGTTCTCCGCGGACCGCCCCGGCCAGATCGAGGACACCGCGAACCAGTCGCTGCGCGGGGTGCTCGCCCGGCTGCTGCACACCACCGATCCGGGCCTGTGGTGGGTGGGCGCGGCGGCCGTGGTGGCGGTGTGCGGCCTCGCCCTGGCGGTGCGTTCGCTGCTGCTCGGGCGTACGGCCTGGGCGGTCACCGCCTGCGCCGTGACCGCCCTGCTGATCAGCCCGGTGTCCTGGTCGCACCACTGGGTGTGGGCGGTCCCGGTCCTGATGCTGCTCGCCGCGGAGGTCCGGCGCAGGGGCGGGCGGGCGCTTCGGGCGGGTACGGGGGCCGTGGCCGCGGTCTTCTTCTCGTACTCGCTGTGGTGGGTCCCGCATGCCGGCACCAGCACCACGGTGCGGCCCGAACTCGACCAGAACGTGCTGGAGTTGCTGCTGTCGGCCGGCTACGTGCTGGCCGGTCTGGGCTTCC
Organism: Streptomyces lothianensis; assembly: GCF_047779955.1. Classification (NCBI taxonomy): domain Bacteria; kingdom Bacillati; phylum Actinomycetota; class Actinomycetes; order Kitasatosporales; family Streptomycetaceae; genus Streptomyces; species Streptomyces lothianensis. Next base: position 94,482 of record NZ_JBLMKT010000037.1, read on the forward strand.
TGGCGTACGTGGCGCTAAGCGCGGGGAGTGCCGCCACCACGGACGCGGACGGGCCGTCCCCCGGAACGACCCCGGGCAGGGAGGCCTCCGGTCACGTACCCGTTCAGGCCCGGGCGAAGGAGTAGAAGCGCTTCAGGGTGCAGTGCTCGTCGAGCAGTCGGCCGTAGATCGGCTCGCCCTCGAGTTCGCGGTACGTCTCGATCGGGTCGCCTTTTATGATCAGCGCCCGCGCGCATTCCTCGCACCAGTACTGGTACTCCGGGTTGACCGGTTCCATGTCGCGGACGATCGGCGTACCCCTGCCGCACCAGTCGCACTTCCTCCTGTGGGCACCCATGTATTCCGCTCAGCTCCAGCTGTGGCCGCAGGCCGTGCACACACGGGAGCTCGCCCAGCCGTCACCGAGCACGTTGACGCACCCAGGCATCGCGCTACTCCCTCCCGATGGGACCGCCGCCGTCCCCCGATCCCAGCCCGCTCGATTGTGCCACGGTCCTCCGGATGGGTCAGCGACGTACGCGCACCAGTCCTGACACAGCGCCCGGAAACGCAGCTCCGGCCAGCGCGTATACGGCCACGAGCAGCCTCAGTCCCGCGCCTCGGCCCGTGCGCGGGCTCGTTCGATGTCGGGGACGTGGCGCTCGGCCCATTCCCGCACCGCGCGCAGCGGGATCAGCAGGGACCGGCCGAGGTCGGTGAGCGCGTACTCGACGTGGGGTGGATTCGCGGGGAGCTCCGTGCGGGAGACGAGACCGTCGTACTCCATCGCGCGCAGCGTCTCGGTGAGCGCCTTCGGCGTGATCCCCCGCACATGCGCCTTGAGTTGGGTGAACCGCATGGGCCCCGCATCCAGCGCGTTGACGACGAAGACCGTCCAGCGCGCGCCGATCCGATGCAGGACGGTGCGGCTGGGGCAGCTCGCGGCCATGACGTTGTAGGCCTTGCCCATGCGTGCCTCCCGGTAGCGTTGTGGATACCGGTATAGAATCTATACCTTCCTGGCTGTGACAGACACCGATCGCACGCCCTCCTCCTCGCCCCGGCGGCGAAGCAGCGCATCGGCGGGTGACCCCGGTGCGGAATCCCCGGCGGCGAGCGGGCGCGAGTCGGTCGCTCATCGGTGCAGACCGACAGCCGCAGGCATTCCGGTCGCGGCCCGGAAAGCAGAAGATCCCGTCTGATCGATTCGATCAGACGGGATCTTCCGTGCGATGTGGAGCTAAGGAGAATTGAACTCCTGACCTCTTGCATGCCATGCAAGCGCTCTACCAACTGAGCTATAGCCCCATTCGTTCTTCCCGGCCGCTTCGGCGGGCGAACAAGAAGAACTCTAGCCTGCTCCCCGGCAGAAAGTGAAATCCGGGTCGCGGGGCGCTGACCAGCAGGTCTCAGGTGTCGTCGCCGAGGACCGGCTCCGGCAGGGTGCCCGCGTTGTGTTCCAGGAGGCGCCAGCCGCGGGCGCCCTCGCCGAGGACGGACCAGCAGCAGTTGGAGAGGCCGCCGAGGCCCTCCCACAGGTGCGGGTCGAGGCCGAGGAGGCGGCCGATCGTGGTGCGGATCGTGCCGCCGTGGCTGACCACCACGAGGGTGCCGCCGTCGGGCAGCTTGTCGGCATGGCGCAGGACGACGGGGGCGGCACGGTCGGCCACCTCGGTCTCCAGCTCGCCGCCGCCGCGGCGCACCGGCTCGCCGCGCTTCCAGGCCGCATACTCCTCGCCGTACTGCGCGAGGATCTCGTCGTGCGTCAGGCCCTGCCAGACGCCCGCGAAGGTTTCCCGGAGGTTCTCTTCGTGCGTGACGTCGAGGCCGGTCAGACGGGCCAGCTCCCCGGCCGTGGTGGCTGCGCGGCCGAGGTCGGAGGAGACGATCGTGTCCGGCTTCAGGGAGGCGAGCAGTCGGGCCGAGCGGCGGGCCTGGGCCAGGCCCTCCTCGGTGAGCGCGATGTCCGTACTGCCCTGGAAGCGGCGCTCCAGGTTCCAGGAGGTCTGGCCGTGCCGCCACAGCACGATGCGGCGGTCACGGCCGCTCGGCTGGTCGATCACCGAGGGGACGGTCATCGCAGGTCCCCGGCGGCCTGCTCCGCCTCGGCGCGCTCGGCGTGCTCGGCGCCCTTGCCGCGGGTGGCCTTGGCGTCCTCGGGCAGGTCGAGCTCGGGGCAGTCCTTCCACAGGCGTTCGAGCGCGTAGAAGACCCGCTCCTCGCTGTGCTGGATGTGGACGACGATGTCGACGTAGTCGAGGAGGATCCAGCGCGCGTCGCGGTCGCCCTCGCGGCGGACCGGCTTGGCGCCGAGCTCCTTGCTGAGCTTCTCCTCGATCTCGTCGGAGATCGACTTGACCTGGCGGTCGTTGGGGGCGGAGGCCAGCAGGAAGGCGTCCGTGATCGACAGCACGTCGCTGACGTCGTAGGCGATGATGTCGTGCGCGAGCTTGTCGGCGGCGGCCTGGGCGGCCACGTTGATGAGCTCGATGGAACGGTCTGTCGCGGTCACTGCGTGGGCTTTCCGGTCGGTGGGCGGGGCCGTGCGTATGCGGGGACCCGGGCGTGCTGTCCCTCCAGGATCGCATGACACCAGGGTGCCGCCCCACCGATTAGCGGGCCCCCTGCGCCGCCGGGTACGAGTGGGGACCGTTCCCAGGACTACTCCCCTTCGTAGTCGGACCCCAGCACGACCCCCACGTCCGCGTTCCCCGGCACCTTGCCCTCCTTCACCGACTCCGCCGGCAGGCCCAGCGTCTTCGCGACCTCCTGCGCCTCCGCCTTGCGGGTCTCGTCGGCGTAGGTGACCCGGGAGGACGAGCCGGGGTCCGTGCTGCCGGCGATGACCGTCCAGCCGCCGTTGACCAGGTCGACGCGCGCGCTCTGCACGGCCTCCTTCGAGCCCGAGAGGCTGATCCGCACGGCCGCGTCCGGGTCGGGGTTCTTCACCGCGCCGCCGAGCAGCTTCTCGACCACGGTTTCGGTGGCCTTCTGGCTGACGGTGCCGTCCTGCTGCACGGGCAGCACGGCGCTGTCGTAGTCGCCGCCCTTGGCCCGCTCCGAGAGCCGGGCGAGGAAGGCGCCGAGGTCCTTCTCGGTCAGCGGCGGCTCGATGATCTGGCCGAGCGTCTCGATGGTGGTGGTGGCGGCCTTCGGATCGGTGGAGAGCTTGCGCAGCACGCCCCTGAGCACCGCGCCGAAACGTTCGAGCTGCGCCGTCTCGCTCTCGCCGGGGGCGCGATAGGTGGCGTACGCCACGGCCATCGGGCCGCTGAGCGTCTGCGCCTCGCCCTTGGTGACGAGCGGCTCCTGGCCCTTCTTCTTGGCCTTCGGATCGGGCACATCGGCGTTCGTGTCGATCTCGATGTCGCCGATGCTGTTCACCAGGCTGTCGAGGAACGGTGTGTCGAGGCGCCAACTGCCCTCGATCCGGGTGCCGAGCAGGCCGTCCACGGCCGCCCGGGTCCCGCTCGAACCGTTGTCCTCGACGGATTTGCCGAGAGTGGTGGTCTGGCCCTCCCCATCGGTCACGACGAGGGAGTTGGGCAGCAGAATCGTCGCGCCGCGCTCGGTGGTGGTGTTGTCGACGAGCAGCGCGGTCGAGGTGCCCTTGCCGTTGGTGTTGTGCAGATGCACGGCGATGACATCGCGTTTCTGCGGTCCGCTCGAGGTCGCCTGGGTCCCGGAATCGCCGGACGTGAACGGCAGCTTCCCCTCGTACCAGAGGTAGCCGACGCCGCCGACGAGCATCAGCGCGAGGACGACCACGAGCGCGACCATCCGGTTGCGGCCGCGGCGCCTGGCCTCCTCGCGGCGCTCGGTGCGCGATTCGGTGAACTTGAGCCAGTCGATGACGTCCTCGGACTCGTCATCGGGTTCCTCGATGAAGGAGAACTGCCCGGTCCGGTAGTCGCCCGCGGTCGACCGCCGCGGCGGCTCCTCCGGGGTGTGCTGCCGCGGCACCCGGGCGGGCTGCTCCTCGGCCCGCGGGTACGGGGCGGGGTCGGCGACGGGCAAGTACTGCCCCGTGTCGCCCACGGAGGCGAACTGGCCGGTGTCTCGGACCGGCGGGTACTGGCCCGCGTCCTGGACCGGCGGGTACTGCCCGGTGTCGTGGACCGGCGGATATTGGCCGGTGTCGTGGACCGGCGGGTACTGCCCGGTGTCCGCGACCGGCGGGTACTGGCCCGTGCCCGTGCTTTGGCCGTAAGGGTCGTACGCGGCGGGGATGCCGTTGCCGTACGAGGCACCCGAGGCGCCCGAGTCGTAGCGCTCCCCGTGGTAATCGGAGTTGTCCGGATACCCGGAGTCCGGCGCGTACGAGCCGCCGTACGGTTCCTCGTACCCGTAACCCTGCTGCTGCGGGACCCCGCCCCCGTACTGCCCGTAGCCGCCCTGCGGGCTCTGCGGGGGCGCGAGAGGCTGGTAGACCGGCTGGCCGTACTCGTCGTAGCCGACGATCTCGTACTGCTGACCCGCGTAAGGGTCGTACTGGTCGTTCACCGGGTGCCCCTCTTAGCTCTCGGTCCGGACAGGACCTCGGCCTCAGGCCGTGTCCGCTACGCCCGTGGCTCCTGGCTCATGCGCCACGGTAGAGCTCACGCTTGTCGATGTACCGCACCACTCCGTCCGGCACCAGATACCAGACCGGCTCGCCCTTGGCGACCCGCTCCCGGCAGTCCGTGGAGGAGATGGCCAGCGCGGGGACCTCCACGAAGGAGACCGCGCCGTCCGGCAGGCCGGGGTCCGCCAGCGTATGCCCCGGCCGGGTGACGCCGATGAAGTGGGCCAGGGCGAACGTCTCGGCTGCGTCCTGCCAGGTGAGGATCTGGCCGAGGGCGTCGGCGCCGGTGATGAAGAAGAGATCCGTGTCGGGATTGAGCGTGCGCAGCTCGCGCAGCGTGTCCTTGGTGTACGTGGGGCCGCCGCGGTCGATGTCGATACGGCTCACGGAGAACTGCGGGTTCTCGGCCGTGGCGATGACCGTCATCAGATAGCGGTCCTCGGCCGGCGAGACCTGCTTGTGGCTCTTCTGCCACGGCTCACCGGTCGGCACGAAGACGACCTCGTCCAGCTCGTACTGCGCGGCGACCTCGCTGGCGGCCACCAGGTGCCCGTGGTGGATCGGGTCGAAGGTGCCGCCCATGACGCCCAGGCGGCGCCTGCGCTTGCCCTGCGCGGCGGCTGCGTCCCGCACGCCGCGGCGGGCGGGGCCGGTAGGCCTGTCCTGCTCTCCCATGCGAGCAGACCTTACCGGCCCGTCCCCCGGGGCCCGTCCCCGGAGCCGGTCAGCGGTCGCGGTTGAAGCGGGTGGTGATCCACAGCAGGAGCAGCAGGGCGACCAGCGCGCCGCCGCCCGTGACGTAGGGGTTGAGGCTGGCGTGTTCGCCGCCGTGCTCGCCGCCCTCGGAGGCGAGGGTGACCAGCTGGGCTGCGGTGGCGGTGAGGCTCATTCTCGACAGGACCTATCCGGGTGGGAACGGGGCTTGAGACTTCCGGCACATCGTACGGGGGGCGCCCGGCGGCGCTCACGCCGACTCGGGCGTACGGGGTGCGAGTACCGTGGAAACCGGGGAATCCAGCAGGAGACGGCATGGAACCCTGCTCCTAGGCTGGGCGTTCATAAGGGAGGGCGAGAGAACTCGCACCGTGCGCGGCGCGCGCCGAACTTATGGGGGCCGGATGCCTGACAGCACTGACAACGCAAGCAACGCGAACGGCGACAGCCGCGGCGACGGGGGTCCCGCCGGCGGGGGTCACGCCGGCGGGGGCCGGGGAAGCGGCGAGCACCACGAGAACCTGCCGGGCCGCAACCGCAGGCGGTTCCCCGGTATCTCCTCGCGGGCCTACGAGCACCCGGCGGACCGCTCGGCCCTGGTGGCCCTGCGCAAGCTCAGCGGCTTCGACACGGTGTTCAAGGCGCTGAGCGCGCTGCTGCCCGAGCGCAGCCTGCGGCTGCTGTTCCTCTCGGACTCGGTACGGGTGAGCGATGCCCAGTTCGCGCATCTGAACGTGATGCTGCGCGATGCCTGCTACATCCTGGACCTGGAGAAGGTCCCGCCGATGTACGTCACGCAGGACCCCAAGCCCAATGCGATGTGCATCGGTCTCGACGAGCCGATCATCGTGGTGACCACGGGCCTGGTGGAGCTCCTCGACGAGGAGGAGATGCGCGCCGTCGTCGGCCACGAGGTGGGCCACGCCCTGTCCGGCCACGCGGTGTACCGCACGATCCTGCTCTTCCTGACCAACCTGGCGCTGAAGATCGCCTGGATCCCGCTCGGCAATGTCGCGATCATGGCGATCGTCACGGCGCTGCGCGAGTGGTTCCGCAAGTCGGAGCTGTCCGCGGACCGCGCGGGCCTGCTGGTCGGCCAGGACCTCAAGGCCTCGATGCGCGGCCTGATGAAGATCGCGGGCGGCAACCATCTGCACGAGATGAACGTGGACGCGTTCCTGGAGCAGGCCGAGGAGTACGAGGCGGGCGGCGATCTGCGCGACTCCGTACTGAAGATCATGAACGTGCTGCCGCGCACCCACCCCTTCACCACGGTGCGCGCGGCCGAGCTGAAGAAGTGGGCCGAGTCCCGCGACTTCCAGCGGATCATGGACGGTCACTATCCGAAGCGCGACGAGGACAAGGACACCTCGGTCTCGGACTCGTTCCGGCAGTCGGCCGGCGCGTATGCGAGCGAGGTGAAGAACTCGAAGGACCCGCTGATGAAGCTGGTCTCGGACATCGCGGGCGGCGCAGGCGATCTGGGCGGACGGGTGCGCAGGGGCTTCGGCGGATTCGGCGGTTTCGGCGGCTCCAGGCCCGCGGACGGCCCGGACCGGGGCGAGGGCGGCGACCGGGGCGACGGCGGCAACCGGGGTGACGGCGGCAACCGGGGTGACGGCGACCGGCGCGATGGCAGCGGCGGTGGCGAGTCCGGCAAGTAGCCCGGTCGGCCGGCGGACGGCCGCCACTGGCTTGCGCTGCGGATGCGCCGTGGCGGCGCTTCAAGGTGCCCGGTGGCGGCGCTACGGGCCGCGCGATGGCGGTGTGGGCTGTGCGGAGGGGGCGAGCGCTCCGCACAGCGCCGTCGGCTGTGTGCTCGCGTACGGATCGGTGCCCGCGGGCCCGCCCTGCTCGGCGGTCTGCCCGGCGAGCAGGGGCCGCAGCCGGTCGGCGGTGTCGGTGCCGCAGGACAGCGGCCCGGCCTGTAGGTACGAGAAGGTCAGCTCGACCTGCCCGAGCCGCAGGGTGTCCGCGTCGAACCGGAAGTGCAGCTCGCGCCGCACGGTGAACAGCGAGACACGCGAGTCCTCACCGGCCACCGCGCGCAGGGCGTAGACGAAGGTGTGGTTCGAGACCACCTCAAGGGTGTCGCCACCGGTCTCGGCGGCCTTGAACGAACCGCGCACCCGCACCTCGTCGCCGGCGAGCGCGGCTTCGGCCGGATCGAAGCGCACCATCCAGCCGCTGGGGGCGTGCCGCCCGTCCGCGGTGGGCCGGTCGAGAGCATCGTCGAACTGGCCGAGCTGACCGGGTGCGACGAGCCGGCGGACCGGCCTCGTCTCCTCACCGGTCAGAACGGCCGGATCGAGCGAGGAGGCCACGAGGTAGTTCTTGGTCGCTTCGAGCGCCGCCGTGACCTGGTCCGCGGTGAAATGCGGGGTGCGGCGGACGGCGGGGAACGGCATTCCGGCGGCACCCGGCTCGAACTCCGCGGCCGGACTGTGCTCGAAGAGCACCGCGGCGCTCTCCGCACCGGGCACGGCGCCCTGCGGCACGAGCGGTATCACCGTCATCCGCAGCGGATCGGCGGGTCTGTCCTCGGACGGCTCCCCCGCCGGCTGCCGTACGCCCATGTAGACGGCGACGGAGAAGGCGATGGCGAGCAGCACCACCATCAGCAGGGCCCGCGCCGAGAGGCGACGGTGCGCCGTGCCATGGCCGGCCGCACGCCTGCGCACCGCCGGCGCATGGTCGGTGATGCGTTCACGCGCGGAGTACTCCTGCAGCCGCGCAGCGCGGATGAACGATTCGTCGAAGACTACGGAACGGAACTCTTCCTCGCCCCCACCAGGACCGCCCTCAGGTGTGCCGTCCGGTGGCTCTCCAGGCCCGGCCATACCTTCAGGGTAGGTGTCAGGGGCCTCGGGTAAACGCCGCGGTACGGGTCAACTTTCCGGCAGCATGCGGGCGTTGGCCCCTTCAGGGCACGCGTGGCAGGGCCGGGCCGGCCTGGGGTGAGGAGTCGGCGGAGAGCGAGGGTGGCGGGCCCACTCCGGCCGGCTGCTGCTCGGCCCCGGCGGTGCGCCCGGCGCCCGCCGACTCGTCCACGCCCTCGTCCGCACCGCCCACGCCCGCCGCACCGTCCGCGCCCGCGGTGCTGTCCCCGCCCGCCGTCCGGTCCACGCCCGTCGTCCGGTCCACGCCCGTCGTCGCGGGCGGCGTACGGTCCTCCTCGCGGCCGGGCGCGGCGGCCCCGCGGTAGACGGCGCTGAACGCGAGCGCGATCATGCCGATGCCCATGAGGAGCGCGAGCAGCCAGGCGACGGGCCGGTGCCAGCGCGAGTGGCCGCGGCGGGCGAACCCGTGGCCGTACGCCTCCATGTCCTCCGGGTCGTCCGGCCGGGCCCAGCCATGGCCGTACCCGGTCGCGCCCTCGTCCGCGTACCGGCCGCGGCGGAGGCGCTTTTCGTAGCCTTCGTAGCCTTCGTGGGCTTCGTGGCCCTCGTCCCCGTCGTCCCCGTCGTCCTCGGCCGCACGGCCGCGGCGGCGGGCCCGGTGCGCCTCGGCCTCGGCGCGCTCCTGGGCGGCGGCGAGCAGCCGCTCGACGGCGGTCGGCTCATGGACGCGCGCGGCCCGTACGAAGTCCTCGTCGAAAACCACGGAGGCGAAGTCCTCGTCCGCGCCCCCGTGGTCGTGGTCGTCGTCGGGCTCCCGGCCGTCCGGAAACGGCATGCCCCCCACGTCCTCCGGCACGCGTTCCAGAGTAGACCTGGGGGGTCATTTTGGGCAGACAGTACGGAAATTCATCTGTCCGTCAGTTCCGCGACTGCCCGTCTGTTCCGCGTGTGCCCGTCAGTTCCGCAGTTCCGCGACTGCCCATCGGTCCCACACGTGACGGTCAGTTCCGCGTGTGCCCGTCTCCCGTGACGATGTACTTCGTGGAGGTCAGCTCGGGCAGCCCCATGGGCCCGCGGGCGTGCAGCTTCTGGGTGGAGATGCCGATCTCGGCGCCGAAGCCGAACTGGCCGCCGTCGGTGAACCGCGTCGAGGCGTTCACCGCGACCGTCGTGGAGTCGACGAGCTGAGTGAAGCGGCGGGCGGCCTGCTGCGAGGTGGTGACGATGGCCTCGGTGTGCCCGGAGGTCCACAGGCGGATGTGTTCGACGGCCTTGTCGAGGGAGTCGACGACGGCGGCGGCGATGTCGTACGAGAGGTACTCGGTCTCCCAGTCCTCGGCCGTCGCCGGCACCACGGTGGCCTTGGAGCCCTCGGCGTACGCGGCGATCCGCTCGTCGGCGTGCACGGTCACGCCGGCCTCGGCGAGCGCGTCGAGGGCGCGCGGCACGAAGGCCTCGGCGATGTCCTGGTGGACGAGGAGGGTCTCGGCGGCATTGCAGACGCTGGGGCGCTGGGCCTTGGAGTTGACGAGGATCTCGACGGCCGTGTCGAGGTCGGCCTCGGCGTCCACGTACACATGGCAGTTGCCGGTGCCGGTCTCGATGACCGGGACGGTGGACTCCTCGACGACCGTCCTGATCAGCGAGGCGCCGCCGCGCGGGATGAGCACGTCGACGAGACCGCGGGCGCGCATCAGCTCCCGTACGGAGTCGCGGGATTCACCCGGCACGAGCTGCACGGCGTCGGCGGGCAGGCCCGCGCCGCCGACCGCATCGCGCAGAACGCGTACGAGCGCGGTGTTGGAGGCGTACGCGGAGGACGAGCCGCGCAGCAGGACCGCGTTGCCGGACTTGAGGCACAGGGCGGCCGCGTCGACGGTGACGTTGGGCCGGGCCTCGTAGATGATGCCGACGACGCCGAGCGGGACGCGGACCTGGCGCAGGTCGATGCCGTTGGGCAGCGTGGAGCCGCGCACGACCTCGCCGACGGGGTCGGGCAGCGCCACGACGTCGCGTACGTCGGAGGCGATGGCGCGCACCCGCTCCGGGGTGAGGGTGAGGCGGTCGACGATGGACTCGCTGGTGCCGGCCTCACGGGCCCTGGCGACGTCCTCGGCGTTGGCCTCGACGATCTCCGTCGTGCGCACTTCGAGGGCGTCCGCGATGGCGAGCAGCGCATCGTCCTTGACGGCCCGCGGCAGCGGCGCGATCTCGGCGGCCGCGGCACGGGCGCGGTAGGCGGCCTGGACGACCGGCGAGAGGTTGTCATACGGGGCGGTGAGCGGCGAGGTCATAGCTCGCAGGGTAATGCGGGCGGTCCGCTGCGCCCCGCGCCATCCCAGCCTGCGAGACGGCTCAAAACGGATGTACGCCCACGGGGGTCGCCGGGGCCGGGCCGTAGCCCGCCGCGATGCGCTGGTGGTACGTCTCGCGGTCGATGACCTCGAGGCCGACGATCTCCCAGGGCGGCAGCTGGGCGCTCTGGCGGTGCTCGCCCCACAGGCGCAGCGCGACGGCTGCGGCATCGTGCAGGTCGCGGGCCTCCTCCCAGTACCTGATCTCGGCATGGTCCGCGGCATAGCGGCTGGTCAGGAGAAAGGGGTGGTCGTGGGCGAGCTGTTCGAGTGCGCGCCGGACGTCCGCGAGCGGCGTCTCGGGGCCCGAGACGCTGAGCGTGACATGCCAGAGGCGGGGCAGGTCCCGGGGCTCTTCCCGCCGCTGTTCCTGCTGCTCCTGCGCGTCCTCGGTGTCGCCCCGGCCGGCGGGAGCGCCCGCCCCGCCCACGACACTTGTCAGTGCCACTCGTCTCACCGGACGGCCTCCTGTCGAGCGTCACGCGTCTGTGGTGCGGTCGGGGTGCTCCTTCAAGCCCTCGACAAAGTTGACCAGGCAAAGAGCCGCCGCGTGACGGTTTTACGCAAGGTCCCTCACTCAGGGCAACCGATTTCGGCCGGTTCGAGCGCCCGTTCGGAGGGCCTGCGGCAGCACTCCAGCCCCTCAGCCGTACAGCAGCACCACGTCATCAGCCGTGCAGCAGCACCAGATCATCACGGTGGACGACCTCACGTTCGTAGGCGGGGCCGAGCTCCTTGGCGAGCTCACGCGTGGAACGGCCGAGCAGCTGGGGGATCTCCTTTGCGTCGAAGTTGACGAGCCCCCGGGCGACCGCGCGCCCCTCGGCATCCCGAAGCTCCACCGGATCCCCGGCCGAGAACTCGCCCTCGACCCCCTTGATCCCTGCGGGCAGCAGGGATTTGCGGCCCTCGGTGACGGCGTGCACCGCGCCTGCGTCGAGGATCAGACCGCCCTGCGGGGTCGAGGCGTGCTGCAGCCAGAGCAGCCGGTCCGCGCTGCGCCGCCCGGTGCGGTGGAAGAGGGTTCCGGTGTCCCGCCCGGCCAGGGCGTCGGCGGCGTGCACCGTGGACGTGAGGACGACGGGGATGCCGGCGGCCGCGGCGATCCGGGCGGCCTCCACCTTGGTGACCATGCCGCCGGTGCCGACACCCGCCTTGCCCGCGCTGCCGATCTTCACATGTGCGATGTCGTCCGGGCCGTACACCTCGGCGATCCGCGAGGTCCCGGGCCTGCTGGGGTCCCCGTCGTACAGCCCGTCCACGTCCGACAGGAGCACCAGGAGATCCGCGCGTACGAGATGGGCGACGAGCGCGGCGAGCCGGTCGTTGTCACCGAAGCGGATCTCGTCGGTGGCGACGGTGTCGTTCTCGTTGACGATCGGCATCGCACCCATGGAGAGCAGCTGGTCGAGGGTGCGCGAGGCATTGCGGTGGTGGGCGCGGCGGGCCATGTCGTCGCTGGTCAGCAGAACCTGCCCGGGGCGCAGGCCGTAGCGCGCGAAAGAAGCGGTGTAGCGGGCCATGAGCAGCCCCTGACCGACGCTGGCCGCGGCCTGCTGGCGGGCCAGATCCCTGGGCCGGCGGCGCAGCCCGAGCGGGGCGAGCCCCGCGGCGATGGCGCCGGAGGAGACGAGAACGATCTCCCGCTCACCGCCGCTGCGCACCTTCGCGAGCACGTCCACGAGCGCGTCGACGCGGTCCGCGTCCAGCCCTCCGGAGGCCGTGGTCAACGAGGAGGAACCGACCTTGACCACGATCCGGTGCGCCTCGGCCACCGGCTTCCTTGCGCTTGACACTCCACAGTCCTTCTGACGTCTCTCACATCGTTCGCAGCGCATGAAATCTACGCGAGAGCGGGCGGACGGCGCGCCCACGTTTCGGTGAGTGGAACGCCGAACGAGACCTCCTACCCCGATCGCGTGAAAACCCATGGCAGTCCATTCCCGTGCCCTGCGCGCGCCGTTAGCCATCAAGCCCGCCGTCCGGGGCGCGTCGAAGGCAGAGCCATGGCGCGTCTTCGACCTGCTTGGAGTCCCAGGAGTGTCCCCAACCCGCCGCATCCCTCGTATCGCGATCCGACTCTTGCTCCCTTCAACGCTGGTGACGACCTTCGCCGCCCAGGTAGTGGGCGCGCTGCTCCCCCACGCGCCACTGCTGGTCGTCGCCACGGCGACGGGGCTCGCCACCGAGGCTGCCCTGTTCCACTGGCAGCAGCGCGTGGCCTCGGCGCTGGACAGGGTTCACGCGGACATCGCGGTGCGCCAGGTGATGCGTGACCTGCTGTTGGTATCGGGGCTGCTGAACCTCGACACGGAGGGCCCGTCGGTGCTCTACCTGCCGATGGTCTCCGGCCTTCTGCTCTTCTACGCCCTGCACTTCGCCGGCCACGCGGCGGCGATCCTGGTCCGCCGCACCCGCACCCTTCCGGTGGTCACCCGCAACATCGACGCGTCGGCACTGCGGCTCACCCCCGGCCCGCCGGTCCTGTTGACCCGGCCCGCCCCTCGCCTGTTGGTGTTCGGCCTGCCCACGACGGCCGGGCTGCTTGCCACCGCCGCGAGTGGCGTACCGGAGTTCGCGGCATGCGGGATCGCCCTGGCCGTCGCCGTCGCGGCGGGCGGGCTCGGGCAGCTGGTGCTGCGGCTGCTCCCGAGCCACCGCCCTGCGTCGGAGGCCGACGTTCTGGAGTGGTTCGACGCCTGGCTGGCGGAGTACCGGCCCACGGTCGGCATGTACTTCTCGGGCAGCGCCTCGTCCGCGTACCAGGCGAACATGTGGCTGGAACCGCTGGCCCGCCTGGAGGGCCGCCCGCTGATCGTGCTGCGCGAGCGCTTCATGGTGCAGAAGATCGCGGCGACGGACATCCCCGTCGTCTGCCTTCCCAAGGTCGCCACCCTGATGCGCCTCGAGCACTCCACGCTGAGGGTCCTGATCCACCCGGCGAATTCCGGCAAGACCTCACAGGTCCTGCGCATTCCGACGATCAAGCACGCCTTCGTCAACCACGGCGAGAGCGACAAGGCCTCCAGTTGCAACCCGTACGCGAAAGCCTACGACGAGGTGTGGGTCGCGGGGCCCGCGGCCCGTGAGCGCTACGCGCTGGCTGATGTCGGAGTCGACGACCGGGACGTGGTCGAGATCGGTCGCCCCCAGTTGCAGTCGATCCTGCCGTACACCGGTCCGCCCACGCGCGCCTTCACGACTGTGCTCTACGCCCCCACCTGGGAGGGCTGGGACGGCGCCCCGGGCAACACCTCATTGCTCGTGGCGGGCGAGAACATCGTGCGGGCGCTGTTGGACGACGACGGCATTCGGCTGCTCTACAAACCGCACCCGATGACAGGGTCCGTCGACCCGCGCGCGGGGGCTGCGGACCTGCGCATCCGGGAACTGATCCGCGAGGCGAACCGACACCGTTCGGGGTGCCGTCCAGGGCCGGAACGGCAGGCCGAACTCGCCCTCCGCAGCAAGGAGTTGATGCGCCTCACCATGACCTCGTTCCGGCGCGGCGCGGACGCTGTGGAGCGGATGCTCCTCCAGGGTTCTCCCGAGCCCGGCCGTGCAGCGGTGGTGGGCGAGGCGACCGTTGCCTGGGAGGCGGCCTACTGGGCCTCACTCCCGGAGTGGGAGCACCAGACCGTCGCCGGCGCGGAGCCTGCGCTGTACACGTGCTTCAACCAGGCGGACCTTCTGATCAGCGATGTGTCGAGCGTCGTCTCGGACTTCCTGGCGAGCGGCAAACCGTACGCGGTGGTCAACGCCGACGGCATGCCCGAGCAAGCGTTCCTCGAGGCGTTCCCGACGGTAGGGGCGGCCACCATCCTCACCCCGGACGCGTCCGGGGTGTCGGAGCTGCTGACCGCCGTACGCGACCCTGGAAAGGACAAACAGGCAAAGGAGCGGGCCGCACTGAAGCTTCGCCTGCTGGGCCCCTCGGATCCGCCGTCCGTGGACCGCTTCAGCGACGCGGCCCAGTCCTTGGTGGCGGCAGCCGACGCGCACCGAGCCCGGATCACCCAGGAGAACCCCCGAACGCTTCCCCGACCACGCCCGAGCAATTGGCAAGACCGGGGGTTGGTTGATACCAGCGGGTCACCCAGCAGCGCTCCGGGATCAAGGCATACAGGTCAACCCTGAACCTGCCCCTCAAGGAGAATCGGACTCTTGAAGGAAGGAACGATCGGTTCCGCGACAGTTCCCGGCGGGAACTGAGCTTCTGCACGGGCCAGGAGACGCGTGGTGGCGTTACGGAACAGCTCCGGCGCGGCCTGATGATCCTCTCCGAGCAGAAAGGTTCGAAGCATCGAGCGGTCCTCACGCAGCGGATCGCTTTCGGGTGACCGTATCGCTTCCCACAGTCGGTCCACCGCAGCAAGATTCTCCGTCAGGATGAACGCGGCACCGGCAGCCGTGTTCTGCCGCAGAAATTCCGCCTCGTCGAGCGCCTGCGGATTGCTCAGCACATAGGGCTTTCCGCTGGCTACGAAGTCCGACACCACACTGGAGACGTCACTGATCATGGCGTCCGACGCGTTGAAGCAGTCGATCAGGGTGGGCAATCTGCCCATCGACACGAAATGTGATTGCCCGCTGTATGTCGCGCGGTAGCACTCATCCCATCGCGCGTGGGCTTCTCGCACCCGCAGAACCCGCTCCTCCTCCGAGAGGTGGCAGGCGGGTGAATCAGGCTCTCGGCTCAGCAAAGCACTGATGCGCTCTTCGAGTTGACGCAGCTGCCGCAGCATTTGCGGGTCCGGCTCCGGTACACCGAGATCGCGGTGGCGACGCAAGTTGTCGTCCCGCAGCAGCGCAAGGATTTCCCCGTGCGCAGCTGCGGCCTTCGGCGAGCGGTGACCGAGCAGGGGGTGAGGGCGGTAAATGATCCGTCCACGGGGATTGAGCTCCATCAGCCTTTTGACGAGCGCGACACCCATGCCGGTCACCGAGGTGTAGTCGTTTTCGGAGGTCCACCCCTCCCAGGTCGGCGCGTAAAGGATCGTGGGGGCGTCGCCAGCCGGCCCGTCCGCTTGCTTGACGGAAGCTACCTGGGGCCGCCCGACCTCGACAATCGACTCCTCCGCGACCGCACCCCGCAACCTCCCATAGCGCGCCCGCCCGGCCTCTCCCGCCACCCAGATCTCGTCATACGTCTTACTCGCCCGATTGCTGCTCGCCAGCTTGTCGCTGTCGCCATGGCCGATGAACACATGCTTCATCTCAGCGCGCTGCAGCATATGCACGTTCTTGCCCGCGTTGCCCGGGTACAGCACTACACGCATGTCAGGCAGCGCCAGCTCCGCCAAGTCGTCAGCCTTCGGCACGCAAATGACGGGAACGGTGGTCGCCGTCAAGAAGTTCATGGACTGACGCTCGCGGAGAATGATCAGCGCGGGCTGCTCCAGTTGCTCCAGCGTCTCCAGCCACATGTTCACTTGGTACATGAAGTCTTTGCCGACAGAGGCGAAACTGAAGTAGAGGCCCACTCGCGGCCGGTGGGAGTCAATGGCCTGGCCTGCCGCGGCCAGCACTTCCTCACGCGTGGGCATCCTCCGCACCTGCTTGGCGTACGGAAGCACCGCTGCCAGCGCAATCAGCCCGGCCAGAGCGGTAACAGCCGCTCCCGCGAAAGTCGCGGCTTCAACGCCAAGCACGACGGACAGGAGCGCACCGAGAATGGCAGGTACATCCGCGAACCAGAGCTTTCGCTCATACCGACGCGAAAGCACCCTCGGGGGCTGAGGCGGTATGTGCAGCCCGAATTCCAAGCCTCGTGCGGTCACGGGAAGTCGTCGATGCTTCCGCTTGATGTGCTCCATCGCCACGCCGTAGAGCAGTTGAGCGTTGAAGAGCACGACCAGGGCACCGATCAGCGCCACGCCCGCTCGCAGGTCCGTCGACGCGGCATAACCCAGGAAACCGAGGACCAGAATCTGCCGCAGCAGGAACCTCTTCGTCAGGCCGGCCCCTGTACGGCGCAGCAAGGCCAAGCCGGAGGAATGCACGTGCGGCAGCGCGAACTCCGCTGCGTACCCTGCCACCGTTGCGCTCAGGAACACCGGCATCGACTGCGACACGATACCGACCAGGAGCAGCGCGTAGGACAGCACCAGCGCAACAGCAAGGACGTAACCTACAAGTGCATGGGAACGTAGACGCTTGAGCCGCGCCATGAGTCGTTCACCGTTCCTTCCGCGTAACCGCTCAGGCCATGGGTGACCTGGCACGATCGATTCATTGGTTTGTTCATGGGGCTCATCGAGCGGCTTCCGCTGAACCACTGCCTCGTTCGCTGAGCCGTGGAGCGGCTCGTACTTTTGGTTGCCCTTCTGAGCCCGCACGGCTCAGGCCCCCGAGTGCACCACTGGCAAAACGGAGGCCTGGCCATAGAGAGTGAGGGGTCGGAACTACACCTCGTTCTGGCGGTCCAACACAACGGCAAGCGCCTGCTCGAAGCCAGAGGCCGTGGCCGCGTCCTTGGTCGGATCCTGCTGCCGTACGTCGATGACGTGGCCCGTCAGGTCGGAGACCAGCACATCGAGCGAGGTTCGAGCCACTGCCTCGGAGGAAAGCAGCGATCCCGCCGGTTCCTGCCCGAACGCCTTGGTTCGCATCGGAGTCGCCGTGCGCTCGGGATTCACGCAGTTCACCCGAATCCCGTCGACCGCCCACTCATCCGCAAGCGCCTGAGTGAGGTTCACCATGGCTGCTTTGGTGGAGGAGTAGAGGCTGTACTCTGCTCGGCCCCGGGTGTAGCTGCTGGAGGTGTAGAGCAGCAGTTGACCGCGGGTCTCTGCGAGATACTTGTAGGAAGCGCGGGCAATCTGCACCGGGGCAAGGTAGTTGACCTTCAGCGCTTCCTCGATGGTCGAGTTCTCCGTCTCCGCGAGCTTGCCGATGCGCAGCACACCCGCCGTGTTGATCACGTAGTCGATGCGACCGGTCTCGGCATA
The DNA here is from genome assembly GCF_047779955.1 of Streptomyces lothianensis. Lineage (NCBI taxonomy): Bacteria > Bacillati > Actinomycetota > Actinomycetes > Kitasatosporales > Streptomycetaceae > Streptomyces > Streptomyces lothianensis. The sequence continues at coordinate 111,883 of NZ_JBLMKT010000037.1, forward strand.
CGCCTGCGAGAGTGCGTCGTCCACGTGTTCCGGGTTCTCGACATGGGTACCGGTGCTGGATCGACCCAGCGCGTACGCGTTCGCACCGTATCGCTTGGCCAGCTCGGCTATGTCTGCGCCGATGCCGTACGAGCCGCCGAACACCACCACGGTCTTGCCGCTGAGCAGCTCACGGTAGGCGGCCTCGTCTGCCGGCGCCGGCGCTGCGGACGAGGCGAGCTGGAACAGCTTGTCCGCGATGAAGACATCCACCGGCTGTGTGACCTTCATGTTGTACTCGTCACCCGCGACGACATGGATCGGCACATCGGGGAGGTACTTGAGGACCACCGAGCAGTCGTCGGTCGCCTGGAAGTTGGGGTCGTTCGCGGCGACCTCGTAGGCTCGACGAATCGTGGAGAGCTTGAATGCCTGCGGAGTCTGACCGCGCCGCAGCCGGGAGCGGTCCGGAACGTCCGTGATGAACTCGCCGTCCTCGCCGTGTGTGCGCGTGACAATGATCGTGTCCGCGGACGGAATGGCGACGTCGACGGCCTGGTATCGGTCCAGCGCCGCCACGCAGTCACGGATGACCCGCTGAGACAGCAGCGGACGCACGGCGTCATGGAACAGGACATTGCGGTCCTCGCCCTCCGCAAGGCCTTCACCCAGCGCCGCGATCGCGCGCTCGGTGGTCTCGTTCCGGGTCCCCCCACCCTCGATGACCTTGACGACCTTGGTGAGCCCCGACTTGGCGACGATACTCTCGGCGTCCGGCACATAGCCCGGGGCCATCAGCACGATGACGTCGTCGATGCAGTCAGCCTGCTCGAACGTTGTCAGAGTGTGCTCGATCACAGCCTTGCCAGCGATCTTCAGCAACTGCTTCGGGATCGACAGACCCACTCGCTGGCCGGTACCACCAGCGAGGATCACTGCGGTGGTACGCGTTTTGGCTATGTGCTGGGACACGTTCTACCTACCTTGGGATGATGAGGCGCTCCGTGATGCTCTCACTCTGTGTTGCCAGACTGCAAGGTGGAGTACGTGTACCCCTTGCGCATCGGAAAGCCTGTGTTCACTTTGCCATCAGGCAAGTTGGGACAGTTTCACGGAGACACTCCGTGACCGATCCCACAGGCCTGGATGTTTGAGCCAGGTTTGCGCGGGTTCACACAGCCGACTACCGTCGCTGGGATGTTCCAGAGTGCCAGTTTCCCCACCGCGCCCGTCGAACAGCTCAGCGCTTCAGGGGCGAGTTCCTCATGGGAGAACCTGTGACGCAGGTCCATCATCCCAGCGGACGGCTGCAAAGGACGCTCCTCGCCCCGGCACGGCATCCCCGCACGGAGCGGAACGGCGTCCCGGCTGTCACGTCTCGCGCCAAGCAGCGTGACCCGTACTTCGACAACGCCAAGTACCTCGCGATCGTCCTCGTGGCCGTGGCCCACTCCTGGGAACCGTTCCGCGACGACAGCCGGACAGCAGACGCACTGTATATGACGGTTTACGCCTTTCACATGCCGGCGTTCATCCTCATCTCCGGTTACCTCTCGCGTGGATTCACCATGCGGCCCGACCAGCTCAAGCGGCTGGTCACCGGTGTAGTGGTGCCCTACTTGGTCTTCGAGGTCGCATACACCCTCCACAAGAGGTGGGCGGACGACGATCCGACCCATCCCTTCAGTCTCCTCAACCCCATGTATCTGATGTGGTTCCTGGCCGCACTGTTCATCTGGCGGTTGACCACACCCCTGTGGCGGCTGGTCCGGTATCCGGTGCCGATCGCACTGAGCGTCTCCGTGCTCGCCTCGGTGTCGCCCTCGATCAGCAACGACCTCGATCTCCAGCGCGCGCTCCAGTTCCTGCCGTACTTTGTCATCGGCCTTCACCTGAAGCCCGAGCACTTCGCGTTCGTTCAACGCCGCGAGGTACGCCTGGCATCGATACCGGTCACCGTGTGTGCGCTGTTGACGGCCTACTGGGCGGTACCGCGGATGGACCGAGAGTGGTTCTTCCACCGCAGCAGCGCTCAGGAGATCGGCTTCCCGTCGTGGATCGGGATCGTCATGGCTCTGGCGCTCTTCGCCTGCGCCATGCTGTTGACCACCTGTTTCCTCGCCTGGACCCCGAGGCGGAGACTCTGGTTCACGGCCCTGGGCACAGGCACTCTGTACGGCTACCTCCTCCATGGCTTCCTCGCCAAGGGCGCCCTCTACGCGGGCTGGTACGACGCCTGGGACGGATGGCTGCACGAGCCAGTGGGAATGATCTTTGTTTCTCTCGTCGCGGCCACCGCGGTCACCCTTCTGTGCACCTCGCCGGTGCGGTCCCTCTTCCGGTTCGTGACGGAGCCGAAGATGGAGTGGGCATTCCGGCAGGAGGCTGAACGCCCCGCGCGGGACCAGAGCACCCCATGAGCGACACACTTCGGCACTCCGGGGTTCCGTCGGAACGCCTCGAGGCAGCCTCACTCACCTAGGGCGTCCACCTGCCACAGTCCAGGCCTCCGAGAACGGAGGCCTGGACTGTTGTGCGGCGGGCCATGGATGGATCTGTGTCGGACCTGCCAGTACGGCGCGGATCAAAACGCCTCGAAGTCGTCGAACTCCTGCTGCGCCTCGTCCCGCGCCGCCTGCTTGTCCGAGCGTCGCTGCGCCGCCGGCCGCGGTGCGTCGAAACGGTGGTCCTCGCCGCGGCGGCCCAGCATCTCCGCGCCGGTCATCATCGACGGCTCGAAGTCGAAGACGACCGCGTTGTCCTCGGGGCCGATCGCGACGGCGTCACCCGCGCGGGCGCCTGCCTTCATCAGCTCGTCCTCGACGCCGAGGCGGTTGAGCCGGTCGGCCAGGTAGCCGACGGCCTCGTCGTTGTTGAAGTCGGTCTGGCGCACCCAGCGCTCCGGCTTCTCACCGCGTACGCGGAACACCGGCTCGCCGTCGAGCTGCTCGGCCTTCACGGTGAAGCCGCTCTCGTCCACGGCCTTCGGCCGGATCACGACCCGCGTGGCCTCCTCGACGGGCTTGGCGGCACGGGCCTCCGCGACCACCTCGGCCAGCGCGTACGACAGCTCCTTGAGGCCGGTGCGGGCGACGGCGGAGACCTCGAAGACGCGGTAGCCGCGGGCCTCCAGGTCAGGGCGGACCATCTCGGCGAGGTCCTTGCCGTCGGGCACGTCGATCTTGTTGAGGACGACCATGCGGGGCCGGTCGCCGAGGCCGCCGTACTGCTTCAGCTCCTCCTCGATGATGTCGAGGTCGGAGACCGGGTCGCGCTCGGATTCGAGGGTCGCGGTGTCCAGGACGTGCACGAGCACCGAGCAGCGCTCGACGTGCCGCAGGAACTCCAGGCCCAGGCCCTTGCCCTGGCTGGCGCCGGGGATGAGGCCGGGGACGTCCGCGATGGTGTAGACGGTCGAACCGGCCGTCACCACACCGAGGTTGGGCACCAGGGTGGTGAAGGGGTAGTCGGCGATCTTCGGCTTGGCGGCGGAGAGCACCGAGATCAGCGAGGACTTGCCGGCGCTCGGGTAGCCGACGAGCGCGACGTCCGCGACGGTCTTGAGCTCCAGGACGATATCGCCGAAGTCCCCGGGCTCGCCGAGCAGCGCGAAGCCGGGCGCCTTGCGGCGCGCGGAGGACAGCGCGGCGTTACCGAGTCCGCCGCGGCCGCCCTCGGCGGCCACGTACGAGGTGCCGTGCCCGACCAGGTCGGCGAGCACCTTGCCCTGCTTGTCGAGGACGACGGTGCCGTCCGGCACGGGCAGGACGAGGTCCTGGCCCTCCTTGCCGGCCCGGTTGCCGCCGGCGCCCGGCTGGCCGTTGGTGGCCTTGCGGTGCGGGCTGTGGTGGTAGTCGAGCAGCGTGGTCACGGACTGGTCGACGGCGAGGATCACATCGCCGCCGCGCCCGCCGTTGCCGCCGTCGGGGCCGCCGAGCGGCTTGAACTTCTCCCGGTGCACGGAGGCACAGCCGTGACCTCCGCTACCCGCGGCGATGTGCAGCTCGACGCGGTCCACGAAGGTGGTCATGTGGGGTGCCTCCAGATACGGCAGATAGGGCAGGTACGGCAGATGCGTACGGAGTGTCTAACGTCTAACACGCGAAAGGCGGACCTGCTTCCCGCCAGGGGAAGAAGGTCCGCCTTCGACGAATCGCTCTACGGAGTCCTGATTGCTCAGGCAGCCGGAACGATGTTCACGACCTTGCGGCCACGGTGGGTGCCGAACTGCACCGCACCGGCCTGCAGGGCGAACAGGGTGTCGTCGCCACCGCGACCGACGCCCGTGCCCGGGTGGAAGTGGGTGCCGCGCTGGCGGACCAGGATCTCACCGGCGTTCACGGTCTGACCGCCGAAGCGCTTCACACCGAGCCGCTGAGCATTGGAATCGCGACCGTTCCGAGTGGACGATGCGCCCTTCTTGTGTGCCATCTCTCCTCAGTCCCTTACTTCGCAGCCGCGGGGATCTCAGTGACCTTGATCGCCGTGTACTGCTGGCGGTGGCCCTGACGACGGCGGTAGCCGGTCTTGTTCTTGTAGCGAAGGATGTCGATCTTCGCGCCCTTGTGGTGGTCCACGACCTCGGCCTGGACCTTGATGCCGGCCAGCACCCACGGGTCGCTGGTCACGGCCTCGCCGTCGACCAGCAGCAGGGTCGAGAGCTCGACCGTGTCGCCGACCTTGGCGGTGGAAATCTTGTCAACCTCAACGATGTCGCCCACAGCAACCTTGTGCTGGCGACCACCGCTGCGCACGATGGCGTACACGCGGATCTCACTCTCTCTGACTCGAAGCGGGTCCTCGCAGTCCAGCCACCCGCAGGGCGGCCTCCCCCGGCAGCGAGACCGGGAGGCTCCCGACGCCGGTCGGTTCACCGAAGGGCCGGAAGGTAAGGGTTTACGAGAACATGGCGCGCAAGGAACACGCCGACGCTCTAGGTTACGGGGCGCTGGTCAGGGGGTCAAACCGGGTCCGCCTGAGAGGACCCGTTCACGCTCGGAGGACCGACTACAGCAACGTGGCCTGCTCCGCAGTTGCCGGAACAGGCCGCGTTGCTGTATCAGCGAGCCCTGTCAGTCCTCGGTCGAAGCCGAAACCGACGGCAGCGTCTGCTGCTTCGCCGCCGCGGTCTTCTTGGTCGCCGCCTTCTTGGTGGTGGCCTTCTTCGCCGTGGTCTTCTTGGCCGTCGTCTTCTTCGCCGTGGCGGTCTTCTTCGTCGCGGCCTTCTTGGCGGTGGCCTTCTTGGCCGTCTTGCGGGCGGCCTTCTTGGCGGCCGGGGCCGCTTCTTCCTGCGCCGCCTCGGCCTCGCCCCGGGGCGAGGCCTGGGGCTCGTCCGCTGACGGAGCCGGTGCCTCGGTGGCCGGCTTGGGCTCCGTCGAAGGTACGACCACGACGGCGGCGTCCGCGGACGTCGTCGGCGCGGAGGTCCTGCGTACGGCGCGGCGCCGCGGGCGGGCCGGGGCCGCGCTCTCGGCAGATGCCTCGGCGGGCTCGGCGGCCTTCGCCGCTGCGGGCTGCTCCATGGCGGCCGGTGCGGGCTCGGCCGCGGGCTGGGCCGCGGGCTCCTCCCGTACGGGCTCGGACACGACCGGCTCGGAGACGGTCGCCTCGGCCACCGCGGGGGTCTCCTCGGCAGGCTTCGGCGCCCCCGCGGGAGCCGTGGCCTTCCGGGTGGCCCGGCGGCGCGTACGGCCCTTGGGCTCGGCGGTCTCGGCTGGCTCGGCCACCACGGTCACCTCGGCCGCCGTTGCGGCGGGCGCAGCCTGCTCGGCTGCGGCCTTCGGCTCCTCGGCCCTGGGCTGCTCCGCCTTGGGCTGCTCCGCCTTCGCCGCCTCGGGCTCGGGCTCGGGCGCCTTGGGCTGCTGCTCGCTCTTCGCCTCACCCTTCGGCGACCCCGCCGGAGCGGAGGCCTTCCGGGTGGCCCGGCGCCGCGAACGGCCCCGGGAAGCAGCGGCCTCGGCCTCCGCGGCGCTGGAGTACAGCTCCTCGTCCGGACGGAACTCGGGCTCGGCGAGCTTCGCCGGGGCCGCCACCTCGGCGGCGACCTCCGCCTCGGTCTCGGCGGCCGGCTCGACGGCCTCGGCAGCCGCCTTCTCACCGCTCTCCACGGCGTGCACGTGCTCGTGCTGTTCGGCGCTGCCCTTGCCGCGCTTCTTGCTCCGCTTGCCGCCACCGCCGCCACCGGCGGCCGTGGCCTGCTCCATGTGCACGATGACGCCGCGGCCGTTGCAGTGCACGCAGGTCTCGGAGAAGGACTCGAGGAGACCCTGGCCGACGCGCTTGCGCGTCATCTGGACCAGGCCCAGCGAGGTGACCTCGGCGACCTGGTGCTTCGTACGGTCGCGGCCCAGGCATTCGAGCAGGCGCCGCAGGACCAGGTCGCGGTTGGACTCCAGGACCATGTCGATGAAGTCGATCACGACGATGCCGCCGAGGTCGCGCAGCCGCAGCTGGCGCACGATCTCCTCGGCCGCTTCGAGGTTGTTCCTCGTCACGGTCTCTTCGAGGTTGCCGCCCTGACCGGTGAACTTGCCGGTGTTGACGTCGACCACGACCATCGCCTCGGTCTTGTCGATCACCAGCGAGCCGCCGGACGGCAGCCAGACCTTGCGGTCAAGGGCCTTGGCGAGCTGCTCGTCGATCCGGTACGTGGCGAAGACGTCGACCTCGGAGGTCCACTTCGACAGGCGGTCCGCCAGGTCGGGGGCGACGTGCGAGACGTATCCGTGGATGGTCTCCCAGGCCTCGTCACCGCTGACGATGACCTTCGAGAAGTCCTCGTTGAAGATGTCGCGCACGACCCGGACGGTCATGTCCGGCTCACCGTAGAGCAGGCTCGGCGAGGAGGTCGAGATCTGCTTGGACTTCTTCTGGATGTCGGCCCACTGCGCCTGCAGGCGCTCGACGTCACGGCGCAGCTCGTCCTCGCTCGCGCCTTCGGCGGCGGTGCGCACGATGACGCCCGCGTCCTCGGGGACGATCTTCTTGAGGATGGTCTTCAGGCGCGAGCGCTCGGTGTCGGGCAGCTTGCGGCTGATGCCGGTCATGGAGCCCTCGGGCACGTACACGAGGTAGCGGCCCGGCAGCGAGACCTGGCTGGTCAGACGGGCGCCCTTGTGACCGATCGGGTCCTTGGTGACCTGCACGAGGACGGACTGGCCGGACTTCAGGGCGTGCTCGATACGGCGCGGCCCGTTGGCCATGCCGAGCGCCTCGAAGTTGACCTCGCCGGCGTACAGGACGGCGTTGCGGCCCTTGCCGATGTCGATGAACGCGGCCTCCATCGACGGCAGCACGTTCTGGACCTTGCCCAGGTAGACGTTGCCGACGTACGAGGTGGCCTGCTCCTTGTTGACGTAGTGCTCCACGAGCACGTTGTCCTCGAGGACGCCGATCTGGGTGCGCTCGCCCTGCTGGCGTACCACCATGACGCGCTCGACGGCCTCGCGGCGCGCCAGGAACTCGGCCTCGGTGATGATCGGCACCCGGCGGCGGCCCTGCTCGCGGCCCTCGCGGCGGCGCTGCTTCTTCGCCTCCAGGCGCGTGGAGCCCTTGATGGACTGCACCTCGTCGCTCGGCTCGGAGTCCTTCTTGGCGCGCGGCTCGCGCACCTTGACGACGGTGCGCTCCGGGTCGCCCTGGCCCGGCTCGGTGTCCGTGGCACTGTCCCCGGCGCGGCGGCGACGGCGACGGCGACGACGGCTGCTCGCCGAGCCTCCGGCCTCGCGCTCGTCCTGCTCCTCGCGCTCCTCGCGGGACTCGGACTCGGCGGCTTCGGCGCTCTCGTCCTCGGCGACGGACTCGTCCGTCTCCTCGGCGCCTTCCTGATCGGCGGACTCACCGCGGCGGCGACGACGGCCACCCCGGCGACGGCGACGGCCGGAACGGCCGCCCTGGTCCTCCTCGGCCTCCGCGGACTCGGCCTCCGCGGACTCGCCCTCGGCGGTCTCGGCGGTCTCCGGCTCCTCGTCGGCCTCTTCCTCGGCCTGAGGGGCCTGCGTCCGCTCGGCAGCGGGCTCAGCCTGCTCGGCGCGGCGGCGACGGCGACGGCGCGAAGCGGTGGGTGCCTCGGCGGGGGCCTCGGCCGGCGTCTCGCGCTCGGCTTCGACCGTCTCCTCCGTCCCGTCCGTCTCCTCCGGCTCATCCGACTCCGCGGCCTCGGCGGCAGCGGCAGCCGCGGCACGCTCGGGCGTCTGGAACATCGGCTCGGTGAACACCGGCGCCTGGAACACGGCGACGGCGGGACGGCGCGCGGACTTCGCGGGCGGCTCCTCCTCGGTCTTCGAGGCCTCGGCCTCGGCGGGGGCGGGCTCGGCGAAGAGCGCGGCGGACTTGCGGGCCGAACGGCGACGGCTCCGGCGGGGCGCCTCCTCGGCCTCGTCCTCGGCGGCCTTCGGGGCGACCTCTGCCTTCGGGGCGTGCACCTCGGCTTCGGCCTTCTCGGCCGGGGCCTCGGTCCTGGCGGCGCGGGCCTCCTCGGCCTTCGCGGCCTTGGCGGCCCGGGCCCCGCGCTTGGCGGCCTTCGGGGCCTCGCTCTTCGGCGATTCACTCTTCGGGGATTCGGCCTTCGCGGCCTCCACTGCGGGCGTCTGCTCCGCGGCCGGCTGCTGCTCGCCCGCGGCGGGCTCGGCCGACGGAGCGGTCGCCTTGCGGGTGGCCCGGCGCCGCGTACGGCCGGCCTTCGCCGGGGCCTCGTCGGTGGCCGGAGCCACGGGCTCGGCCTGCTCCGATACGGGGGCGGGTGCCTCGTCGCGTACGGGCGCGGCGGGCTCGGCGGCGGGCTCCGCGACGGCCTCGGGGGCCGAGACCTTGCGGGTGGCGCGGCGGCGGGTGCGGGCGCGGGGCGCGGGCTCCTCGGTAACCGGCGTGGGCTCCTCGGCGACCGGCTCGGTCACCGGCTCGACGGCAGCGGCGCTCTCCTCGGCGTCCTCGTCCTCCACGGCTGCGTCCTCGGCCACGGGGGCGGCGACGACCGGCTCGGCGGCCTTCGGCGCCCCGGCCGGGGCGGATGCCCGCCGGGTGGCGCGGCGACGGGCCCGCGGCGGCGCGGCGGGCTCCTCGGCGGGTGCTTCGGCCTCGGTCACCTGGGCGGTGGCGGGCTCCTCGGCGGCCGTCTCCACGGCGCTGTCGGCGGCGTTTCCGGCGACAGCCACGGCATCCGCGGCATCGGCGGACGCCACGGCCGCCGCGTCCGATGCTGCAGCTGCGACCGGCGGCCCCGCGGGCCGGGAGGCGGCGCGGCGCCGGCGGCGCGGCGGCAGCTTGTCGCCGGGTGTGTTGTTGTTCTCGGCGTCCCCGGACGTACCGGGTTCGTCGATGTTCTTCGGCTCGAGCATGCGGGCGGTTCTCCCGTCACGCTCCCGGGCGCCGCGCCGGTGCCGTTGACGTCCACGGACCGGGTGAGAACCGGGCCGCTCGTCCGGCAGGCGCGGGCGCCGCACGGGAGCTGTATGTGTCTGTCTCGCCGGTTCCGTACGAGGTACGTACGGCCTGGCGAAAAGTCTGGTGGTCGGCGCGCGGCCCGACCCAGGTGGCTCCCGAGTACCAGGGCTGCGCTTCGGCGACCGTCCCTGCGCGGGACCTTCCCCAGGTCTTCGTCAGACCTTCAGGCCTGTGTCAGGCCTGGCCCTGCGCTGCCGCGGCGGTCGGCCCGGCGTCCCCTTGGGTGGAGGACGCGGCCGCCTCGCGGTCGGGCGCGAGCGGGTCGGTCACCGTGCCGGACTCCTCATCGAAGGGCCCCTGGGCCAGCCTGGTCACCGCTGCGGGGACCGGCGGCACCAAGTCGGCTACGGCTCGGAGACCGGACAGGACGTCGTCGGGTCGTACGGCAGGCGTCGCATGCCTTACAACCAGCCGCAGTATCGCACAGGGCCCGGCCCCCGGCCTATCAGCCCGGGCGTCGAGCGCCTGCAGATCAGCGACCGCGGCGCGGGCGTCGAACGTGCGCATGCCGTTCTTCGTGCGCCGTCCGACCTCCACGGTCTCGGCGGCGAGGAAGGTCTGCACGGCGTTCTCCGCCTGTGTGGGCTCCACGCCGTCGAGGCGCAGCTCCCAGACCGAGGCCTGCAGTCGGTCCGCGAGACCCGAGGTGCGGGCCTCGACCGCCTCGGTGATGTCGAGCCCGTCGGGCAGCGACTCGTCGAGGAGGGCGCGGAGCGGCGCCGGGTCACGCTTCTCGGTGAGCGCGATCTCCAGGTACTCGGCCTCACTGCCCGTGCCGGTGGGCGCGGCATTGGCGTACGACACCTTGGGGTGCGGTGTGAAGCCCGCCGAGTACGCCATGGGGACCTCGGCGCGACGCAGGGCGCGCTCGAACGCGCGCTGGAAGTCGCGGTGGCTGGTGAACCGGAGGCGGCCGCGCTTGGTGTAGCGCAGTCGGATGCGCTGCACCGCCGGTGCGGGCGGCGGGCCTTCGGGCTGTCGCTTGCCCAGTGTCTTAGTCCCTTCTTTGCGCCTGATCCGGCGCCGCTCTCGCGGGCCCCACTCCCGCCGTCGGGGTTCTCAATCAGTGGTTGCGGTCATTCTACGTCTCGTACGGGACCGGTCTCACGCCGTCGTACAGTCTCCGACCTGGCCCTACGCACAGGCGCAGGCTCGGCCTGCCGCCGGGCCGAGCCGAACAGGATGCGGCGGATGTCGGCGCGGGCCTGCCGGGCGCTCTCGCGGGCGGTGGACAAGGCCTTGCGTGCCGCCTGGCCCGCTTCCCGTGCGGCGCGCGCGGCGGGCCGCCACACCGCGTCCCGTACGAAATGACCCACCGGTGTGCAGACATTCCGGTAGGCCCAGCGGGCGGGCTCCACGAAGATCCATCGCAGCAGGGTGCCGAGCGCGCGACCGACGGTGCGCGAGATCCGCCCGGCGATGCGCCAGGCGTGCCCCAGCGCGTGGCCGGTCTCGCGCCCGACGACCATGAGCGCCTTGCCGACGGGCACGAGCACCCATTTCCACAGGGCGACGAAGGGCACGAGGAGCAGGACGAGCGTCCAGTTCAGCACGGTGCCGAGGCCCCGGAGCGCCCACAGGGTGCCGCGTCCGACCGGCGCGAGGACGTTCGCGTAGAGCCAGCCGAGCGGCCCGAGGACCAGCACCCGCAGCGCCCAGCCGAGTCCGGTGACCAGCACCCGCAGCAGCCAGCCGAGCCCGGTGGCCGTCAGGGCAAGGAGCCGGAGCAGTCCGCGCCCGGCGGGCGCGAGCACGTATTGCCACAGCGCCACCCACGGCCATACGAGGAGCGCCTTCGCGGTCCACAGGAGCCCGGCGCCAAGCGCCCGCGCGGCCGCCGCGACCCCGGTCCCGAGCACCCGCCCGGCCCGTACGAGCCCGGTCACCAGCTTCCGCTCGGCCCACTGGAGCCCGGGCCGCAGCCGCCGCCCCAGCCACGCGAGCCCGTGGCCGGCCGGCGTCAGCACGTGCGTGTACAGCAGGAGCGCGGGCGCCACGACCAGTACCCGCCCCAGCCAGGCGAGCCCGGTGGCCGCCGGGACGAGCACATACCGCCACAGCGGCACCAGCACATAGCGCCACAGCGCCACCCAGGACCGTACGAACAGCACCTCCGCGGCCCATCCGAGCCCGGCCCCGAGCAGCCGCCCGGCCCATGCGAGCCCGTGCCCGAGCGGTACGAGGATCTGCCGCCACAGGAACACCGCGGGCACCACGAACAGCACCCGTCCCAGCCAGGCGAGCGCCCGGCCTGCGGGCCGCAGCAGCACCCGCTGCAGCAGCTTCCCGCCGAGCACCAGCGCGTCCCACGCCATCCGTACGGGCACGACGAGGACCAGCACGACGATCCGTACGGGGATCCGTACGGCGGCGGCGATGCAGCCCTCGGGCGGCGACGCGGGCGGCGCGACGGGAGACGCGACGGGCGCGGGTGTCTCCCCCGGTGCCTTGACCAGGTCGACGGCGGGCTTCTCGGCTTCCATACCGGTCATGACGCGTCAAGGGCCGCTGTGGATGCGCCCGTTGGTTGCGAGCGGATAACTCAATCGGGGCCGGTAACCTGCGCGGGCATTCGAGTATTCGGGGGAAACAGTGCGCGAAGAGAGCAGAGAGAGAAGGCCGGGACGGCACGGCAAGCCCGCGAAGCTCCTCGACGGCGGGATGTCGGCAGTGGTCGCTCTGACCATCTGGCTGGTCTGCGGTGCCGTGGGAGTCGTGGCGGTGCTCACGTCCGTGGCCGCGTTCGGGCAGGCCGCCGAGCGGGCCGATGCCGTGCTGGGCCAGGCCGGTGTCAAGGGCTCGGCGGTCGTGCTCCGGGAGCGCGAGCACCACAAGTCGAACGCCACATACTGTGTCGGGCGGTTCGTCCCGGCGGACGGGGCTCAGGAGGCCGCCGGTGCCGGCGGGACCGACCCCGACTCGCTCGTGATCAAGCTGCCCGACGGCACGGACTGCGAGCCCGAGCAGGTCCACGAGGACGCGCGGCTCGTGCTCGGGCGGGGCTTCCCCGCTCCGGACTCGGACTCAGTGGTCTTCGTCGTGGGCAGCGAGCCGGACCGCGGGACGCTGATCGCCGTCGGGATCCTGGCGATCCTGCTGTTCGCGCTGCCGTTCGGCGGGCTGGCCCTGGTCATGACGCCCACGCTGCTCGGCGCGGTCTTCAGCCGTCTGACCGGCCCCCGCAGGGTGGATCCGGCGGACCCGGGTTCGGTGAACCCTGCGGACCCGGTGAACCCGGCGGACCCGGCGGTGGGCAGGAAGGCCTCGTACCAGGAGCGCGCCAAGGCCAAGCACCAGGAGCGTGCGGAGGCCAGGCAGCGGGAGATGGCCGACGAGATCGAGCGCCGGATCACGAAGCTGAGCACCCGGCTCGCGGAGGCGGGAGGGGTGGTCCCGCCCCGGGAGCCGATGGCCCCGGACGCCTCCTGGGAGGAGCGGATCACGCACCTGCGCCGCCACCTCGACGAGGTGCACCGTGCGGTGATACAGCACGGCCCCCGGTAGGCCAGGCCCCTCAGTCCAGCGATCCCGGCTCGGCGAGCCAGCGGGTCTTGAGGCCGGTGACGCGCTTGATGGTCTCGAAGTCGCGGTCGTAGTGCAGGACTGTCAGGCCATGCAGCTTGGCGGTGAGGGAGACGAAGACATCCACACCTCCCGCCGCACGATGGCACCCCTGCTTCACCATCTGCTCCTGCAGTTCGAGCGCCTGGCGCCACCCGTCGTCCGGGACCGCGCACCATGTGTACAGCGCGCGCAGGCTCGACCGGAGCCGTTCGTGGTCCGCGACCGACCGAGCCGAGTAGAGCATCTCGAACTCAGTCGGCTCGCACATCGAGACGCGGCCCGCGCGCAGCACATCAGCCCACTCGTCCCGCATCCCAGGCCTGAGAATGCGCGCGGCGGCGGACTTGTCGATCAGGAACTGCTCCGCCGGTGCCACTACTGCCACACCCTCTCCGCGTAGCCGAGCTCCCTGATCTCTTCGAAAGCCCCCTCCTCGTCCAACGCGATGAGGTCCTGAAGCGCCCGTTCTCTCTTGAGCCGCGCTCCTATATCGGCCAGCGCCGCGTTCACGGTGTCCTTCTTCGTCTTCGTGCCGAGCGCCTCCGCGGCAAGCGCCAGGGCTTCCTCGTCGAGATCAATCACGGTCTTCGCCATGCGTACCACCTCCTCCCCCAAGGATATCCAACGCACTCCTGCGCAGAAACATTCCGCCAGTCACCGAACATATAAGCCCCCTGTCGCCCGAAGGTGACAAGGGGCTTATGAGTCAAGCCATACAGCCCTACCGCTACTTCACCACCGTCAACGGCAGCAGCTTCTTGCCCGTCGGGCCGACCTGGATCTCCGTCTGCATGGCCGGGCAGACACCGCAGTCGAAGCACGGCGTCCAGCGGCAGTCCTCGACCTCGGTCTCGTCGAGGGCGTCCTGCCAGTCCTCCCACAGCCAGTCCTTGTCGAGACCGGAGTCCAGGTGGTCCCAGGGCAGGACCTCCTCGTAGGTGCGCTCGCGCGTGGTGTACCAGGCGACATCCACGCCGTACGACGGCAGGGCCTTCTCGGCGCACTGCATCCAGCGGTCGTACGAGAAGTGCTCGCGCCAGCCGTCGAAGCGGCCGCCGTCCTCGTAGACGGCGCGGATGACATCGCCGATGCGGCGGTCGCCGCGCGAGAGCAGGCCCTCGACGATGCCGGGCTTGCCGTCGTGGTAGCGGAAGCCGATGGAGCGGCCGTACTTCTTGTCGCCGCGGATCTTGTCGCGGAGCTTGCCGAGGCGCTCGTCGGTCTCCTCGGCGGAGAGCTGCGGCGCCCACTGGAACGGCGTGTGGGGCTTGGGCACGAAGCCGCCGATGGAGACCGTGGCGCGGATGTCGTTCTTGCCGGAGACCTCACGGCCCTTGGCGATCACGGAGGTTGCCATGTCCGCGATCTGCAGCACGTCCTCGTCGGTCTCCGTGGGCAGGCCGCACATGAAGTAGAGCTTCACCTGGCGCCAGCCGTTGCCGTAGGCGGTGGCGACGGTCCGGATGAGGTCCTCTTCGGAGACCATCTTGTTGATGACCTTGCGCATGCGCTCGGAGCCGCCTTCGGGGGCGAAGGTGAGGCCCGAGCGGCGGCCGTTGCGGGTCAGCTCGTTGGCGAGGTCGACGTTGAAGGCGTCCACGCGGGTCGACGGGAGGGACAGGCCGATCTTGTCCTCCTCGTAGCGGTCCGCGAGGCCCTTGGCGACGTCGCCGATCTCCGAGTGGTCCGCGGAGGACAGGGAGAGCAGGCCGACCTCTTCGAAGCCCGTCGCCTTGAGGCCCTTGTCCACCATCTCGCCGATGCCGGTGATGCTTCGCTCCCGCACGGGGCGCGTGATCATGCCGGCCTGGCAGAAGCGGCAGCCGCGGGTGCAGCCGCGGAAGATCTCGACGGACATCCGCTCGTGCACGGTCTCGGCGAGCGGGACCAGCGGCTGCTTCGGGTAGGGCCACTCGTCGAGGTCCATGACGGTGTGCTTGGACACGCGCCACGGGACGCCGGAGCGGTTCGGCACGACGCGGCCGATGCGGCCGTCGGGCAGGTACTCGACATCGTAGAAGGCCGGGATGTACACGCTGCCGGTCTTCGCGAGGCGCAGCAGCACCTCCTCGCGCCCGCCGGGGCGCCCCTCGGCCTTCCAGCCGCGGATGATCTCGGTCATGTCGAGCACGGCCTGCTCGCCGTCGCCGATGATCGCCGCGTCGATGAAGTCCGCGATCGGCTCGGGGTTGAAGGCCGCGTGGCCGCCCGCGAGGACGATCGGGTCCTCGACCGTGCGGTCCTTCGACTCCAGCGGGATGCCCGCGAGGTCGAGGGCCGTGAGCATGTTGGTGTAGCCCAGCTCCGTGGAGAAGGACAGGCCGAAAACGTCGAAGGCCTTCACCGGCCGGTGCGAGTCGACGGTGAACTGCGGGACCTGGTGCTCGCGCATCAGCTCCTCGAGGTCCGGCCAGACGCTGTAGGTGCGCTCGGCGAGCACACCCTCGCGCTCGTTGAGGACCTCGTAGAGGATCATGACGCCCTGGTTGGGCAGACCCACCTCGTACGCGTCCGGGTACATCAGCGCCCAGCGGACGTCGCACGCGTCCCACGGCTTGACGGTGGAGTTCAGCTCTCCACCCACGTACTGGATGGGCTTCTGCACATGCGGCAGGAGCGCCTCAAGCTGGGGGAAGACGGACTCGACAGACATCACGGAGACCTTCGATGAGCTGGCAGGGGTGACCCTCCAGACTAACCCGTCCCGTGCGTCTACCTGGCTTCGCCCAGGTCATGGGCGTATTCGGGGTGCTTATCGGGGCTCATGGCGGGCAGCGCGCGCTCGCAGTCCGCAGCGATCCGCTCCTCGCGGCCGTACAGCAGGCCGTAGGTGAAGGAGCTCTCGCCGGCCGCGTGGGCCTGAACGGCGATCTCGCGCAGGGCCCGGCGGCACATCACGCTGTCCTGGTGCTCGCCGAGGAGTCCCTGGAGTTCCTTCATGTACGAGACGAGGTTCTTGGCCGGCTTGCCGAGCGCAGGGGCAGCGGCCTCGGCCGCGTACCGGGTGCGCTTGGCCTTCTTGCGGGCCTCGTGGATCGCGAGATCGCGCTCGGGCGAGGCGGGCACGTCGAGGGCCTGCTGTACGTGGCCGGCGAGCCTGCGGTAGTCACGCAGGACCGCCTTCGGCAGGGCGGCGGCCGGCGCCTTGGCGGCCGCGCGCAGCAGGGGCGGCTCGGCCAGGAGCGCGTCGAGGGTGTCGAGCAGGGCGAGGTAGCGCCTGCCGTCGAGTACGGCGGTGACATGCCGTTTGGTGCCCTGCCTGCGCGCCGCCGACCAGGTGCGCAGCCGAGTGCGTACGGGGCCGGGCGCGAGCTGCCGGGGCAGCCCGGCGACGGCGGTGTGGATGCGTTCGGTGAGGACTTCGCGGTCCCGGTCGAGGCCCAGTTCACCGGCGAGCCACTTGAGTTCCTCGCCGACGGGGTCGGTGACGGTGCGGTCGAGGAGCTTTCCGTACGAACGGAAGGCGCTGCGCATGCGGCGGGTGGCGACGCGCATCTGGTGCACGGAGTCGGGCACGTCCTGGCGTACCGCGGGGTCGAGGGCGACGAGGGCGTCGCGCTGGGTGCGCAGATAGGCGAGGAGGTGTTCGCCGGCGGTGGCGGGCGGCCGGGGCGGTGCGGCGGGTGCGGGGACGGCGGGCGGGCCGGTCTCGGCGAGGGCGCGGGCGAGTTTGGAGGGGGCCGCGGCGGGCCGGATCCCGGCCTTGCGGAGGCGTTTTTCGACCTTGTCGAGGAAGGCCGGGTCGATGCCGTCGGCGAGCTCGACCTCGATCTCGGTCCAGGCCGCACTGCCGCCGCCGTCGGTGAGCCGGTCGGCCCGCACGGTGTCGGTGGAGACCTCGGCGAGCAGGGTTCCGTCGGCGTCGAGCAGGTGGCGTACGGCACGGTCGGAGCGCAGCCGGACGACCGGTATCAGCTCCTGGCCGCGGGTCCGGGAACGGACGAGGCCCGCGAGCGCGCGGGGCACGGAGTCGGAGAGCGGGGCGCGCACCTCGTCGCGTACGCCGTCGGCGACGGGGAGCTTGAGGTGCCAGCCCTCGTCGTCGCCTCCGGTGCGGCGGCGCAGGGTGCGGGAGGCGGCGGCGAGGCGGAGGTCGGGGGTGTCGTAGTAGGTGGCGTCGAGTGCGGTGTGCCCCTTGTCGAGGACGTACGAGACGCCCTTGACCTTCGCCAGGTTCGGCAGGTCACCGGCCGCCCCGGCTCCGCCGGCCCCAGTTGCTCCAGTGGCCCCGGTGGCTCCAGTAGCCCCGGTGGCTCCAGTGGCTTCGTACTTCCGCTCGATCTCGCGCTTCGTCTCCGCCATAAACCGAATCTAGACGCGAACCGCGACCCGAACCAGGGTGCCCGCATCCCCCCAGGGTCTGTCCGGCGCATCATGCCGCCGGACAGACCGCCCTACGCCGACATCGGCCGCTGCACCCGGATCGACTGGAGCAGCCCGATCGCGATCCACACCGCGAACATCGAGGTGCCGCCGTAGGAGACGAACGGCAGCGGCAGACCGGCGACCGGCATGATGCCGAGGGTCATCCCGATGTTCTCGAAGGACTGGAAGGCGAACCAGGCGATGATCCCGCCGGCCACGATCGTCCCGTACAGCTCGGTGGTCTCGCGGGCGATGCGGCAGGCACGCCACAGGACCACACCGAGCAGCAGGATGATCAGTCCGGCGCCGAGGAAGCCGAGTTCCTCGCCGGCGACGGTGAAGATGAAGTCGGTCTGCTGCTCGGGCACGAACTGTCCGGTGGTCTGCGAGCCGTTGCCGAGCCCGGCGCCGGTCAGGCCGCCGGAGCCGATGGCGATCCGTGCCTGGTTGGTGTTGTAGCCGACGCCGGAGGGGTCGAGCGCGGGGTTGGCGAAGGCGGCGAAACGGGCGATCTGGTAGTCGTCGAGGACACCGAGCTGCCAGACGGCGAGCGCGCCGCCCGCTCCCGCGCCGAGCAGGCCGAGGATCCAGCGGTTGGAGGCTCCGGAGGAGAGCAGCACGCCGAGGACGATCATCGCCATGACCATGACGGAGCCGAGGTCGGGCATCATCATCGTGACCATGATCGGCACGGCGGCCAGGCCGAGGGCCTGGAGGACGGTGCGGTGGTCGGGGTACTCGCGGTCGCCGGCGTCCACCCGCGCGGCGAGCAGCATCGCCATCCCGAGGATGATCGTGATCTTCACGAACTCGCTCGGCTGCAGCGAGAGCCCGCCGAGGTCGAGCCACGCGTGTGCGCCGTTGATGGTGGTGCCGAGCGGGGTGAGCACGAGCAGCACCAGGAAGACCGAGAGCCCGTACAGGATGGGCACGGCGGTGCGCAGGGTGCGGTGCCCGAGCCAGACCGTGGCGATCATCAGCCCGAAGCCGATGCCGATGTTCAGGACGTGCTTGAACACGAAGGCGTACGGGTCGTCGCCGACGAGTTCGGTGCGGTTGCGGGTGGCCGAGTAGACCAGGGCCGAACCGATCATCGAGAGGGCGAGCGTGGCGAACAGTATCGGCCAGTCGAGGCGCCGGGCGAGCGAGTCACGCGCGAACAGCTTGGACAGGGTGGTGCGCTCGGGCCCGTAGCCGGAGACGGAGAAGCCGCCCATCAGTCGCGCCTCCCCGCGGCGAGCGCGGCGGCGAGCTGCTGCCCGTCCTCCTTCTCCTCCTCGCCGCCCGGGCGGTACGGCTTGATCTTGGGCGCGTCGATGGAGCCGTCGGACTGGATCTTGGGCAGGGACTTCTGCGGCTTGGGCAGCAGGGCCTTCTTGAGGTCCTGGTTGCCTTCCATGTCGAGCCCGTACATCGCGTTGTAGATGTTGCGCACGGCGGGACCGGAGGCGCCGGAGCCCGTACCACCCTGGGAGATGGTCATCACGATCGTGTAGTCCTTGGTGTACGTGGCGAACCACGAGGTGGTCTGCTTGCCGTAGACCTCGGCGGTGCCCGTCTTGGCGTGCATCGGGATCTTGTCCTGCGGCCAGCCACCGAACCGCCAGGAGGCGGTGCCGCGGGTGGCGACCCCTTCGAGGGCACCGTCTATCAGCTTCTGCGTCTTGGCGCTCATCGGCAGCTTGCCGTGTGCCTTGGGCTTGATCTCCTCGATGCGCTTGCCGTCGGGGCTGATGACGGCCTTGCCGACGGTGGGGTCGTAGAGCGTGCCGCCGTTGGAGATGGCCGCGTAGATGGTGGCCATCTGGATCGGGGTGACGAGCGTGTCGCCCTGGCCGATCGAGTAGTTGACGGTGTCACCGGCGCGCATGTTCATGCCTTCGAGGCAGTTCTCGTACGCGATGCGCTCGACGTAGTCGCCGTTCTTCTTGCCCTGCTTGCACCAGACGTCCTTGTTGGCCTTCCAGTAGTCCTTCTTCCACTGGCGGTCGGGGACGCGGCCGGAGACCTCGCTGGGCAGGTCGATGCCGGTCTTCTCGCCGAGGCCGAACGCGTGGGCGGTCTCGAAGAACCAGTCCTTGGCATTCTTCTTCGGCTTGGTGCCGCCGTCCTTCTTCCACTGCTCGTGGGCGAGCTTGTAGTAGACGGTGTCGCAGGAGACCTCCAGCGCCTGGCCGAGGGTGATCATGCCGTGGCCCTGGGACTTGTAGTTGGTGAAGGTCTGGCCGCCGATCGAGTACGAACTGGGGCAGGGGTAGCGGTCGTTGAACCGGTATCCGGCGTTGACGGCCGCGGTGGTCGGGATGACCTTGAAGATCGAGCCGGGGGCGGCCTGGCCCTGGATGGCCCGGTTGAGCAGCGGGTAGTTGGACTTCTTGCTGGTCAGCTTGGCGTAGTCCTTGCCGGAGATGCCGCCGACCCAGGCGTTGGGGTCGTAGTCCGGGTTGGAGGCCATGGCGACGACGCGGCCCGTCTTCGACTCCATCACGACGACGGCGCCCGAGTCGGCCTTGTAGTTCTCGCCGGTGTTGGTGTCGTGGACCAGGCGGGCGGCCTTCATCGCCTCGTTGAGCTCGTACTCGGCGACGCGCTGCACGCGTGCGTCGATGCTGGTGACGAGGTTCGAGCCGGGCACGGGGGCCACGGCCTGCGTCTCGCCCATGACGCGGCCGAGCTTGTCGACCTCGTAGGCGGTGACGCCGGCGGTGCCGCGCAGCTGCCGGTCGTAGACGCGCTCCAGGCCGGAGCGGCCGACCTGGTCGCTGCGCAGATACGGCGCATCGGTGTCCTTGGCGGCCTGGATCTCCTCGTCGGTGACGGGAGAGAGATAGCCGAGGACCTGGGAGGTCTTCGCGCTGCCGGGTGCGGTGTAGCGGCGTACGGCCATGGGTTCGGCGGTGATGCCGGGGAAGTCCTCGGCGCGCTCGCGGATCTGCAGGGCCTGCTGGGCGGTGGCCTCGTCGGTGATGGGGATCGGCTGGTACGGCGAACCGTTCCAGCAGGGCTGCGGGGTCTCGGCGTTGCAGAGGCGGACCTTCTCGGCGACCTCCTTGGGCGTCATGCCGAGGACATCGGCGAGCCGGGTGAGGACCGCGTCCCCGTCGTCCTTCATCTTCAGGAGTTCGGTGCGCGAGGCGGAGACCACGAGGCGGGTCTCGTTGTCCGCGAGCGCCACGCCGCGGGCGTCGAGGATGGAGCCTCGCACGGCGGGCTGGACGACGCGCTGGACGTGGTTGCCGTTGGCCTCGTCCGCGTACTCCTCGCCGTTGCGGATCTGCAGGTACCAGAGGCGGCCGCCGAGGGTGAGCAGCAGCGAGAGGACGAGGATCTGCAGGATGACGAGCCGGATCTGCACCCGGGGGGTGCGTCCGGTCTCCGGAATGTTGGTCACAGGCGCTTGACCCCCTTGATGCGTCCGGCCCTGGCGAGCCTGGCCTTGCCCGTCCTCATCCGCGGTCCGCCGCGCTGGCGGCCGATCCGCAGGCCCGTGCCGGAGGCGAGCCAGCCGGTGGCCGCGTCGGCCTTGCCGGAGGCGCCGCCGGTTTCGGCGAGCGGGTCGTTCTCGGCGCGCCGGGCCAGCCACATCACGGCCGGTACGACGAACGGGGCGAGCAGCAGGTCGTAGAGCGCGGCGGTGAACAGCAGTCCGCCGAGGCCGACATGGCGTGCGGCGGTGTCTCCCACGAGGGTACCCACCCCCGCGTACAGAAGCGTGGAGCCGAGGGCGGCACAGACCACGACCAGCATCGGTCCGGTGGCGCTGCGGACCTGGCCCTTCTCCGGGCGTACGAGACCGGCGAGGTAGCCGATCACGCAGAGCACGAGGGCGTAGCGGCCCGCGGCGTGGTCGGCGGGCGGGGCGAGGTCGACGAGCAGGCCCGCGCCGAAGCCGACGAGGCAGCCGCCGACGTGCCCGTACACCAGAGCGAGACCGAGAACGGTGAGCAGCAGCAGGTCGGGGACCGCGCCGGGCAGGTGGAGCCGGGCGAGCACGCTGACCTGGATGACGAGCGCGACGACGACCAGGGTCGTCGACAGGAGCATCCGGTTGAAGCGCATGGCAGTTACTCCTGGTCGTTCCGTCGGGCGTCGGGCGCCCGGGTGTCCGCGGGTGCGGGCTCCTCGCCCGCCGCGGGGTCCTCGCCCGCCGCGCCCTCGCCGACGTCGGACGCGCGCTGCTCGTACTCGCCCTGCGGCGCGAACTGGCCGTTCTCGCCGTTCACGCCCGGGGTCACCGTCACGGTCACGGTGGGCGTCGGCTTGGCCTTCGGCGGCTCGGGCAGCACCTTGTCGCGCGGGTCGGTGCGCGGGGCCTGCACGACGACGCCGACGATGTCGAGCTGGGTGAAGGCGACATACGGCTTGAGGTGCACGGTACGGGTCAGGCCGCCGTCCGAGGGGTCGACCCTGACGACCTCGCCGATCGGCACACCCGGCACGAAGGGCTTGCCGCCCTGCGAGCCGAAGGTGACCATCCGGTCGCCCTTCTTCACCTTGGCCTTGCCGTTGAGCATCTGCACCGACAGCGGACGGTCGCCCTGGCCCTTGGCGAAGCCGAGTTCGTCGGTGGACTCCATGCGGGTGCCGACGGTGAAGTCGGGATCGGTGGCGAGCAGCACGGTGGCCGTGGTGGGGCCCACGGTGGTGACGCGGCCGACGAGACCGTCTCCGCTGAGCACGGTCATATCGCGCCGGATGCCGTCGTTCTCACCGGCGTCGATGGTCACGGTCCAGGAGAAACCCTGAGCCGCTCCTATGGCGATGACCTGCGCGCCCTTGATGCCGTACTGGCCTGCCCCGGCCGTCCTGAGCAGCTTGTCGAGCTGGCGGACCTTGCTGCGGTTGCGCTCGTCGCTGCCGAGTTCGGTCTTCAGGGCCGCGTTCTCGCGCTCGAGTTCGCTGATCCGGTCGTGGCGGTCGCCGGACTCGCGGATGGCCTGTATGGCGTTGCCGATCGGGTCGACGGCGGCCGAGACCCCGTTCTCCACCGGGCCGAATACGGTGGCGGCGGCCCGCCGGGCACCGTCGACCGGCGACTGCTCGCCCCCTCTGATGTCCACCGTGATCAGCGCGAACGCGATGGCGATCAGCAGCACCAGGAGCAGCCGGCTCTCTCGTGTGTCCCTCACGTGCGGCGGCCGTGCCTTCCTCGTCGGAATGGTTGTCTTGCCTTTTACCTGTTGTTGCCTGTTGCCTCAATATCAACGATCCGCCGTACGAAGTCGCAGCCTCGTACGGCGGATCGTCGGGAATTACGTCATCTGCGCGGCGCCGCGTCGAGCACCTGTTGCAGCGCCTCGAACTCCTCGACGCACTTGCCGGAGCCGAGCGCCACCGAGTCCAGCGGGTCCTCGGCGATGTGGATGGGCATGCCGGTCTCGCGGCGCAGCCGCTCGTCGAGGCCGCGCAGCATGGCGCCGCCGCCGGTGAGGACGATGCCGCGGTCCATCACATCGCCGGAGAGCTCCGGCGGGCACTTGTCCAGGGTGGTCTTGACCGCGTCCACGATCGCGTTGACCGGCTCCTCGATGGCCTTGCGCACCTCGGCCGCGGAGATCACCACGGTCTTGGGCAGGCCCGAGACCAGGTCACGGCCGCGGATCTCGGTGTGCTGGTCGTCGTCGATGTCGTAGGCCGAACCGATCGTGATCTTGATCTGTTCGGCGGTGCGCTCACCGAGGAGGAGGCTGTACTCCTTCTTGATGTGCTGGATGATCGCGTTGTCCAGCTCGTCGCCCGCCACCCGGATCGACTGTGCCGTGACGATTCCTCCCAGGGAGATCACGGCGACCTCCGTGGTGCCGCCGCCGATGTCCACCACCATGTTGCCGGTGGCCTCATGGACCGGCAGACCCGAGCCGATCGCCGCGGCCATCGGCTCCTCGATGATGTGCACCTGGCGCGCACCGGCCTGGGTGGAGGCCTCGATGACGGCGCGGCGCTCCACGCCCGTGATGCCGCTCGGCACACAGACGACCACGCGCGGGCGGGCCAGATAGCGGCGCTTGTGGATCTTGAGGATGAAGTAGCGGAGCATTCGCTCGGTGATCTCGAAGTCCGCGATCACACCGTCCTTGAGCGGGCGGACCGCGACGATGTTGCCAGGGGTGCGGCCGATCATCTTCTTCGCCTCGGCGCCGACCGCGAGGATCCCGCCGGTGTTCGTGTTGATGGCGACCACGGACGGCTCGTTGAGTACGATCCCTCGGCCCCTGACGTACACCAGCGTGTTGGCGGTCCCGAGGTCGACAGCCATGTCACGGCCGATGAACGACATATTGGTTCCCATCAGGAGCGTCTGGCCTTCCCAGAACGTGCGTTGGCGGCTTGTCAGGTCGGCGCGGTGGGCACTGTGGCGTGAGGCACCATCGTAGTCTCGCCTGCACGAACACGGTGCGGGGGTCTTCGCCATTGTCAGCAGACGCTGCGCCGTCCCGCTAATGGGGACGAGCCGACGGAAGGATGCGTTCCCCCAATCGGCTCGCATATGCCAAAGGGACGGCCGCGCATTCGGCGGCCGTCCCTTTCATGCGGGTATGCGTGCGGGCGTGCCCGTCTGCGGGCTCGGGCTCGGCTACGGGCCGGGCCCGCTCGCGCCCGGACTCGCTCACGTCCTGGCCCGCTCGCGTCCTGGCTCGCTCAGGCGCGGCCCGGGAAGAAGATCTTCAGCTCGCGCTCGGCGGACTCCTCGGAGTCCGAGGCGTGGATCAGGTTCTCGCGCACGATGGTGCCGAAGTCACCGCGGATCGAACCGGGGGCGGCGGCGATCGGGTCGGTGGGACCGGCGAGCGCGCGGACGCCCTCGATGACCCGCTCGCCCTCGACGACCAGCGCGACGACAGGACCGGAGGACATGAAGGCGACGAGCGGCTCGTAGAACGGTCGCCCCACGTGCTCGGCGTAGTGCTGTTCGAGGATCGCACGGTCGAGGTTGCGCAGCTCCAGCGCCGTGATCCGCCAGTCGGCCTTGCGCTCGATACGGCTGATGATCTCGCCGACGAGCGACCGACGAACAGCGTCGGGCTTCAGGAGGACGAGAGTGCGCTGGGACATGGTGTGCGGCTCCTTGCAGGCAACGGGTGCAGTAGACCGAGGCTACAAGCTCATCGGAGGGCGCCCGACCCGGCCCCTGTAACCCCGCGTGCGCGGGGACCACGATCAGCATCACGGCGAGCACAAGGGAAAGCCGGGACCAACCCCGTAGGCCGGGGACCACGGGCCGCTGGGCCGGGCGCCCATCACACGCAACGAACCCACCCCGTACAGGTCACGCTGCGTCAGCGATCGCCCCGTCCTGCTGCGCGGCGAACCGCGCCTTCGCCTCGTCGATCTTCCGGCCGAAGTGCACCGACACACCCCAGAGCACCGCGAAGCAGGCGCCGAGGAAGAACATCGTCGGGACGACGAAACCCGAGGCGATCAGGGCGATCTGCAGCGCCCAGCCCAGCTGTACGCCGCCGGGGCGGGTGATCATGCCGCAGAGCAGCACGGTCAGGGCCATCGCGATGCCGCAGACGGTCCAGACCGCGCCCTGCGAGAGGTCCGGCTCCTTCATGGCGACCAGACCGGCGAAACCGATGACGAAGAACTCGCCGATCAGGGTGGAAGCACAGAGCGTACGCATCGGGTGTCAGCCCCTCCCCAGAAGCAGTCGGGCCTCGCCGACGGTGATGACGGAACCGGTCACGAGCACACCGCCACCGGCGTACTCGCCCTCTTCCTCGGCCAGGGTGATGGCCGCTTCGAGCGCGTCGTCGAGCCGCGGTTCCACCTGGACGCGGTCCTCGCCGAAGACCTCGACGGCGACGGCCGCGAGCGCATCGGCGTCCATGGCGCGGTGCGTGGAGTTCTGCGTGACGACGATCTCCGCGAACACCGGCTCGAAGGCCTCCAGGAACCCGCGGACGTCCTTGTCGCCGCTCGCGCCGACGACGCCGACGAGCCGGCTGAACTCGAAGACCTCACCGATCGCCTGGGCGGTGACCCGGGCGCCCGCCGGATTGTGCGCGGCGTCGAGCAGCACGGTCGGCGAGGAGCGGACGAGCTCCAGGCGGCCGGGCGAGGAAACCTGCGCGAAGGCCTTGCGGACGACGTCGATGTCGAGCGGTTCGCTGCGGGCCGCACCGACCCCGAAGAAGGCCTCGACCGCGGCGAGCGCGACCGCCGCGTTGTGCGCCTGGTGCGCGCCGTGCAGCGGCAGGAAGACGTCCTCGTACTCGCCGCCGAGTCCGCGCAGACTCAGCATCTGGCCGCCGACCGCGAGCTGCCGTGAGCCGACCCCGAATTCGAGGCCCTCGCGCGCGACGGTCGCATCGACCTCGACGGACTTCTTCAGGAGCACCTGGGCGGCGTCCACGGGCTGCTGGGCGAGGATCACCGTGGCGCCCTGCTTGATGATCCCGGCCTTCTCGGCGGCGATCTCGCCGTGGCTCTCGCCGAGGCGGTCGGTGTGGTCGAGGTCGATGGGGGTGACGACCGCGACGTCCGCGTCGATCACGTTGGTGGCGTCCCAGCTGCCGCCCATGCCGACCTCGACGACGGCCACGTCGACGGGCGCGTCCGCGAAGGCCGCGTAGGCCATGCCGGTGAGGACCTCGAAGAACGAGAGGCGGTACTCCTGCTGGGCGTCGACCATCTCGACGTACGGCTTGATGTCCTCGTACGTCTCGATGAAGCGCTCGGCGGAGATCGGGGCCTGGTCGAGTGAGATGCGCTCGGTGACGGACTGCACGTGCGGCGAGGTGTAGCGGCCGGTGCGCAGTTCGAAGGCGGAGAGCAGGGCCTCGATCATGCGGGCCGTGGACGTCTTGCCGTTGGTGCCCGTGAGGTGGATCGACGGGTAGGCGCGCTGCGGGTCGCCGAGCACGTCCATCAGCGCCTTGATCCGGCTGACCGACGGCTCCAGCTTGGTCTCGCCCCAGCGCGAGGCCAGCTCCGTCTCGACGGCGCGCAGCGCCTTGTCGAGCTCGGGATCCTCGGGGCGGGCCGGGATGTCGGCGGCGGGCGGGCCCGCCTGGGTGCGCAGGGTGCGGCTGCCCGCCTCGATCACCGCCAGGTCGGGATCGCGGTCCGTCTCGGAGGCGATGATCTCGTCGAAGTCGTCGGGGAGCCCCTCGGAGAAGCCTTCGGGCAGGCCGTCGGCGTCGTCGGAGGGGTCGTTGTCGGGCGGGGGCAGCTCACTCACGTACGCCAGTCTACGGACGACCGCCGACAGCCTGCCGCGCGCCACCCGCCGACACGGTGCAGCGCGCCACCCGCCGACATCCCACGGCGGGCTGCCCGTCGGCGCTCCGCTGCGCGCCGCCTGCCGGGGCCTCGTCCCTTCCCCCGCCGGGATCCTCGCTCCTCCCCCGCCGGGATCCTGGCTCCTCCGCCGCCGGGACCTCTGCGGGTCGGGCTGCTGATCCGTTCCGGCGACCGGGTACGGCGGTTGCGGCGCGGTTCGTACGATCGCACCGGCCGCGGGGGTCAAATCGGCTCATGTGGTATGCCCAGAACCCCGGCCGCCGTACCCGCCAGCTGCTCGGCGACGGCGCCGTCCTCCTGTGGACCCTGCTGTGGGCGGCACTCGCGCTCCTCGCCCACCGCCTCCTCCAGCCGCTCTCCGCCCCGGCGCACGAGACCGGAGACACGGGCCTGCGGCTCGGCGACGGCCTGAGCACCGCGGGCAGCACCGCGGCGAAGCTGCCGCTGGTGGGCGGCCGGCTCGACCAGGCGCTGCGGAACGCGGCGGACGGCGGGCTCGCGTACACCGGCGGCGACGGCGGCTTCGACGCACTGGCCGCGACCGGCGCCGTCGTCGTGTTCCTGCTGCCCGTCGTCCTGGTCCTCGCGTTCTGGCTGCCGCGCCGGCTGCGCTGGTCGCGCCAGGCGGACGCGGCCCGGGAACTCGCCGCCTGCGACGACGGCCGCGAACTCCTTGCCCTGCGCGCCCTGCTCCGCCCCCTCGACGAGGTCTCCTACCTGGCCCGCACGGCCGCCCACCCGGACACCACCCCCGGCAGCCTCGCCGAGGGCTGGCGCAACGGCGACCCGCTGACCCTGGACACGCTGGCGGAGGCGGAACTGGAGCGGCTGGGGCTGCGGACGGTGTGAGGCCTGGGGAACGGCGCGAGGCCTCCGAACAGCGTGAGGGTCCCGGAACCAGGACGGTTCCGGGACCCTCACGCGTAGGACTCGCAGAGCTACCGGCTACGCCGCGGGCAGCCGCTCCAGCTGGCCCTTGATCCGCTCGATGTCCGCCTCGGCCTTCGCCAGGCGGGTACGGATCTTCTCGACGACGTGGTCGGGGGCTTTGGCCAGGAACGCCTCGTTGCCGAGCTTGCCGTTCGCCGCCGTGACCTCCTTCTCGGCCGCCGCGAGGTCCTTCGTGAGGCGCTTGCGCTCGGCCTCGACATCGATCGTGCCCGAGAGGTCGAGCGCGACCGTGGCACCCGCGACCGGCAGCGTGGCGGTGGCGGCGAAGCCCTCGCCCTCCGGCTGGAGCCGCAGCAGCTGGCGGATGGCCGGCTCGTGCGCGTCGAGGCCGGTGCCGGTCAGGTCCAGGCGGGCCGGAACCTTCTGGCCGGGCTGCAGGCCCTGCTCCGTACGGAAGCGGCGGACCTCGGTGATCAGCGACTTGACGGTCTCGACCTCCTTCTCGGCGGCCGTGTCCCGGAAGCCCCCCGGTGCGTCAGCACCAGGAACAGACACAGCCGTCGGCCAGTCGGCGATCACCAGGGACTCGCCGCCGGTCAGGGTGGTCCACAGCGTCTCCGTGACGAACGGGACGACCGGGTGAAGCAGCTTCAGCGTCACGTCGAGGACCTCACCGAGGACGCGCTTGGTGTCCTCGGCCTCCTGGCCGCCCGCCATGAACGTGGTCTTGGTCAGCTCCACGTACCAGTCGAAGACCTCGTCCCAGGCGAAGTGGTACAGCGCCTCGCTGAGCTTGGCGAACTGGTAGTCCTCGTAGAGCCCGTCGACCTCGGCGACGACCTCGTTCAGGCGCGAGAGGATCCACCGGTTGGTCGCCGAGAGTCGCTCGGCGGGCGGGAGTTCGCCCTCGACGGTGGCGCCGTTCATCAGCGCGAAACGGGTCGCGTTCCAGATCTTGTTGGCGAAGTTGCGGGAGGCCTGGACCCAGTCCTCGCCGATCGGGACGTCCGCCCCGGGGTTCGCCCCCTTGGCCAGAGTGAAGCGGACGGCGTCGGAGCCGTACGCGTCCATCCAGTCGATCGGGTCCACTGCGTTGGGGTTGGACTTCGACATCTTCTTGCCGAACTCGTCGCGCACAAGGCCCGTCAACGCGACGGTGCGGAACGGGACTTCGCCGTCCATCGCGTACAGACCGAACATCATCATCCGGGCGACCCAGAAGAAGATGATGTCGTGGCCGGTGAGCAGGACATCGGTCGAGTAGAACTTCTCCAGGTCCGGGGTCTGCTCCGGCCAGCCGAGCGTGGAGAACGGCCACAGGCCGGAGGAGAACCAGGTGTCGAGGACGTCCTCGTCCTGCTTCCAGCCCTCGGCCTCCGTGCCCGGCGGCGCCTCGTCGGGTCCGACACAGACGACCTCGCCGTTCGGCCCGTACCAGACCGGAATGCGGTGGCCCCACCACAGCTGGCGCGAGATGCACCAGTCGTGCATGTTGTCGACCCAGTCGAAGTACCGCTTCGACAGCTCCTGCGGGTGGATCGCGACCCGGCCGTCGCGCACCGCGTCACCGGCGGGCTTCGCCAGCGGGCCGACCTTGACCCACCACTGCATCGAAAGCCGCGGCTCGACGGTGGTCTTGCAGCGGGAGCAGTGGCCCACGGAGTGGACGTACGGACGCTTCTCGGCGACGATCCGGCCCTGCTCGCGCAGCGCGTTCACGATCGTGGACCGGGCCTCGAAACGGTCGAGCCCCTGGAACGGACCGTGGACGGTGATGATTCCGCGCTCGTCCAGGACCGTCATGGTCTCGAGCCCGTGGCGCTGGCCGATCGCGAAGTCGTTGGGATCGTGCGCGGGCGTCACCTTGACGGCGCCCGTGCCGAACTCCGGGTCGACATGCTCGTCCGGCACGACCGGGATCGTACGGTCGGTCAGCGGCAGTTTGATCCGCTTGCCGACGAGGTGCTTGTAGCGCTCGTCCTCGGGGTGCACCGCGACGGCGGTGTCACCGAGCATCGTCTCGGCGCGGGTCGTCGCCACGACGATGGTCTCCTCGCCCTCGCCGTACTGGATCGAGACGAGCTCACCGCTGTCGTCCTGGTAGTCCACCTCGATGTCCGACAGGGCGGTCAGACAGCGCGGGCACCAGTTGATGATGCGCTCGGCCCGGTAGATCAGGCCGTCGTCGTACAGGTCCTTGAAGATGGTCTGAACGGCGCTGGACAGGCCCTCGTCCATCGTGAAGCGCTCGCGGGACCAGTCCAGACCCGCGCCGAGGCGGCGCAGCTGGCCGAGGATACGGCCGCCGTACTCCTGCTTCCACTGCCAGGTCTTCTCGACGAAGGCCTCACGGCCGATGTCGTGGCGGGACTTGCCCTCCTCGGCAAGCTGCTGCTCGACCTTGTTCTGCGTCGCGATGCCCGCGTGGTCCATGCCGGGCAGCCACAACGTCTCGAAGCCCTGCATCCGCTTGCGCCGGGTCAGGGCGTCCATGAGCGTCACCTGGAAGGCGTGCCCCAGGTGCAGTGCGCCCGTGACGTTCGGCGGCGGGATGACGATCGTGTACGGCGTCTTCTCGCTCTTGGCGTCAGCGGTGAAGTAACCGCGTTCTACCCAGCGCTCGTACAGCTTCCCCTCTACCTCGGCCGGCGCGTACGTCTTCGGCAGTTCGGGTTCGGGCATGCTGTTCGGCCCGCCTGTGGGGCGCTGAGTGTTCTCGGTCACGAGAGTCAGTTTAGAGGCGTCACAGGGCTGTACCGAAACTGGAATTCTCGGTAACGGTGTACCCCCCGCCGCCCCGTTCCGGGTCACCTTCCGTCAGGATGTTCGGAACACATAAGTTTCTGGAGGGGGAACCCACGGCATGAGTTACCAGCAGCCGGGTCCGTATGGGGGTCAGCCGGGTGGGCAGCCGCAGCAGCCCGGGCCGTACGGTCAGCAGGGCGGCGTTCCGCAGCAGCCGCAGCCCGGCTACGGGTATCCGCAGCAGCAGCCACCGCAGCAGCCGGGGTACGGCGCCCCCCAGCAGCCCGCGTACGGGCAGCAGGCGGGCGGCTACGGTCAGCCGCAGCAGCCGGGGCCCTACGGGCAGCAGCCCCAGGCGCCGTACGGACAGGCGCCCTACGGGCAGGTGCCGCCGCCCCCTCCGCCGGTCGGCGGCAGCGGCAAGAAGATCGGCATCATCGCCGGTACGGTCGTGGCGCTCGCGGCGATCGGGGGCGGGTTGTGGTGGTTCCTGGGCGGTGGTTCGGGTTCCTCGGAGGTCGCCGACGACGGTCCGCACAAGCTGACGGCCCCGCAGACGGTCCTGGACGGAAAGTACAAGCAGTCGGACTCCGGCAGCGGCACCCTCAGCGAGGACGACACGAAGGACGCCGAGGACTGGGGCGTCAAGAACCCGAAGGACGTGGACGGCGAGTACGAGGCCGGCCAGGACCTCACGCAGGAGAACATCGCCTTCGCCGGTGTCTACGGCGAGATCGAGGACCCGCAGCAGGTCGTCGACAGGGCCTTCGCGCAGATGAAGGCCGAGGCCGAGAAGGAGCCCGAGAAGGGCGAATTCGTCGGCGATCCCGAGTCGTTCGACCGCGACGGCGCCGTCATCAAGTGCCAGGAAGCCAAGATCAAGAACCCTGGCGGCGACGGCTCGATGGACAAGGGCCCGGCGGAGTTCACGATGCCCGTCTGCATCTGGGCCGACTACAGCACGGCCGCGATGGTCACACACATCAATGTCGCCGGCCTGATCACCGGCAACGGCACGACGCCCGAACAGGCCGCCGACTACACCGCGAAACTCCGCAAGGAGGTGCGCGTCAAGCTCTGACGCACACCCCGCACCGCAGCCCGAACCCCCGCCCCCCCCCCGACCGCGCACCGCACCACCCAACGGGGCCTCCGCCAGCACGGTGTGCCAAGTCCCGATCCGGTCAGAGTGCTTCGAAATACCAAGCCGTTCTGAGCAGAGGATTTCACTTCATGAGCTACAACCAGCCCGGCCCCTACGGCGGCGGCCAGCCGCCGCAGGGTCCCTACGGCCAGCAGCCCCAGCAGCCCCAGCAGCCGGGGCCCTACGGCCAGCAGCCGCCGCAGCAGCCCGGGTACGGCTACCCGCAGACGGCTCCCGGCCAGCCGCAGGCCGGTTACCCGCAGACCGCGCCGGGCCAGCCCGCGTACGGGCAGCAGCAGCCTTATGGCCAGCAGCCCTACGGCCAGCAGCAGCCGTACGGCGCCCCGCAGCCCCCGATGGCTCCGCAGGGCGGCAGCGGCAAGAAGGTGGTCGCGATCATCGGTGCCGCAGTGCTGGTGGCAGCGCTCGGCATCGGCGGCTACTTCGTCTTCTCGGGCGGTGACGACGACGAGGGCGGCACGGGCGGCGGTGGCGGTGGCTCCAACGTGGCCGCAGGCGAACTGAAGGACGACGGCCCGCATGTCTTCGAGGCCAAGAAGAGCGTCCTCGGCGGCGAGTACAACCAGCTGAAGGTCATCGAGTCCGCTCCGGACCCGAAGCCCATGAAGCCCACCGTCGGCATGCCGAAGATCCTCGCCGACGGCTCCAAGATGGACGACCCGATGTCACTCACGCTCGTCTACGCGAACCGCTCGGCGCAGGAGCTGCAGAACCCGGCCAACGTGGTTGGCTCGAAGGCGATCACCTTCGTGGGTCTGTACGGCAAGGTCGAGGACCCGAAGCAGGCGCTCGACGACGTCTTCACCGAGCTCCAGAACGACAAGTCGCAGGGCCTGACCATGATCGGCTCCCCGAAGTCGGTCACGCCGGACAGCCTCGGCGGCGCCATCATGAAGTGCCAGCAGGGCCAGGCGAAGAACCCGGCCACCGGCAACATCGACACCCAGTACGTCTGCATCTGGGCCGACTACAGCACCATCGGCGTGGGCATCCCGGCCAAGGACGGCAAGGGCACGCCGCTCGATTACTCGGCGGACCTGACCGCGGACCTGCGCAACGACATCCGCGTCAAGCGGTAGTACGCGGCACGCCTGCGAGGGCACGCGTACGAAGAAGGGCGCCCGGCCGGAGAACCGGCCGGGCGCCCTTCTTGACGGCGGTGCGTGCGCTACGCGCTCTTCTCGCGCGGCCCGTCGTTCTTGCCGACGATGCGCGGGACCAGCGTCGGGTTGACGTTGGAGTGGACGACGTCGGGGGTGATGACGACGCGGGCCACGTCCTTGCGGGAGGGCACCTCGTACATCACCGACTGCAGGACCTCCTCCATGATGGCGCGCAGGCCGCGCGCGCCGGTCTGGCGGAGGATGGCCTGGTCGGCGATGGCTTCGAGGGCCTCGCGCTCGAAGTCCAGCTCCACTCCGTCGAGTTCGAAGAGCCGCTGGTACTGCTTGACGAGCGCGTTGCGCGGCTCGACGAGGATCTGCAGGAGCGCTTCGCGGTCGAGGTTGTGGACGCTGGTGATGACGGGGAGCCGGCCGATGAACTCGGGGATCATCCCGAACTTGACCAGGTCCTCGGGCATGACGTCCTCGAACTGGTCCTTCTCCTCCAGCTCGCGCTTGGAGCGGATGGTCGCCCCGAAGCCGATGCCCTTGGCGCCCGCGCGGCCCTCGATGATCTTCTCCAGACCGGCGAAGGCGCCGCCCACGATGAACAGCACGTTCGTGGTGTCGATCTGGATGAACTCCTGGTGCGGGTGCTTGCGTCCGCCCTGCGGCGGCACGGAGGCGGTGGTGCCTTCCAGGATCTTGAGCAGGGCCTGCTGGACGCCCTCGCCGGAGACGTCACGCGTGATCGACGGGTTCTCGCTCTTGCGGGCGACCTTGTCGATCTCGTCGATGTAGATGATGCCGGTCTCGGCCTTCTTGACGTCGTAGTCGGCGGCCTGGATCAGCTTGAGCAGGATGTTCTCGACGTCCTCGCCGACATAGCCGGCCTCGGTGAGCGCGGTGGCGTCGGCGATCGCGAACGGCACGTTCAGCATCCGGGCGAGGGTCTGCGCGAGCAGGGTCTTGCCGGAGCCGGTGGGGCCGAGGAGGAGGATGTTGGACTTCGCCAACTCGATGGCGTCATCACGCCCTTGGGCGCTGTTCTCGCCGGCCTGGACGCGCTTGTAGTGGTTGTAGACCGCGACGGAGAGGGCCTTCTTCGCCGACTCCTGGCCGACCACGTACCCCTCGAGGAACTCGTAGATCTCGCGGGGCTTGGGCAGTTCCTCCCAGCCCACCTCGCTCGACTCGGCGAGCTCCTCCTCGATGATCTCGTTGCAGAGGTCGATGCACTCGTCGCAGATGTACACACCGGGTCCTGCGATGAGCTTCTTGACCTGCTTCTGACTCTTTCCGCAGAAAGAACACTTGAGCAGATCGCCGCCGTCACCGATGCGTGCCACGGAGTGCTTCCCCTTCGCCTGGGAGACGCCCTTTCGAGCGACTCCTGGTGCCTCATATCCGACGGTACCTTGCCGGGCCCCCCGTTCGGGCCCCCCTTGGCGCGGTTCGCTGCGGGCGAGCACCCCGCGTGTCATGGCGGATCGGCCTTGACGCGCGGGGTGCGGCCGCGACGAGGGAGTGCGGGCAGCGCTGTCGTCGGTCACCCGACCGAGGTCGCGGGACCTCAGGAGAGCGAGTCGTTGTTCATCTTCCGGGTGGAGACGATCTGGTCGATGAGACCGTACGCCAGCGCGTCCTCGGCGGTGAGGATCTTGTCGCGCTCGATGTCCTCGCGGATCTTCTCGATCGTGGTCGAGGAGTGCTTGGCCAGCATCTCCTCGAGCTGCGAGCGCATCCGCAGGATCTCGTTGGCGGCGATCTCCAGGTCGGAGACCTGGCCACGGCCCGTCTCGCTGTACGGCTGGTGGATCAGCACGCGGGCGTTCGGCAGCGCCATGCGCTTGCCCGGCGTACCGGCGGCGAGCAGGACGGCGGCGGCCGAGGCCGCCTGGCCCATGCAGACCGTCTGGATGTCAGGCTTCACGAACTGCATCGTGTCGTAGATCGCGGTGAGCGCCGTGAAGGAGCCGCCGGGGCTGTTGATGTAGATCGAGATGTCGCGGTCCGGGTCCATCGACTCCAGGCACAGGAGCTGTGCCATGACGTCGTTGGCGGAGGCGTCGTCGATCTGCACACCGAGGAAGATCACGCGCTCCTCGAAGAGCTTCGCGTACGGGTCGTACTCGCGCACGCCCTGCGAGGTGCGCTCGACGAAGCGCGGGATGACATAACGGGACTCGGCGCGGGGGCCCTGGTATTCGGCCTGCATGCGCTCGTAGAGACCGCTGCCGGGGAAGTCGTTCACTGGTGTTCTCCTGGAGTGAGCTGGGGGTCGGCTTCGGGGCGTCTCGGACCTGGTCAGGCCTCGGACCTGGTCCGAGGCCTGGTCTCAGGCCTGGCCTCAGGCCCCGGTGCCGCCGCCGCCCGGCATGCCGGCGGCCGTGGGCATGATGTCGTCGATGAGGCCGTACTCCTTGGCCTCCTGCGGGTCGAACCAGCGGTCGCGGTCCGAGTCGCGGGTGACCTGCTCGACGGTCTGGCCGGTGTGGAATGCCGTCAGCTCGGCCATCTTCTTCTTGGTGAGAAGCAGCCGCTCGGCGTGGATCTTGATGTCCGACGCGGAGCCCGCCAGGCCCGCGGAGGGCTGGTGGATCAGGATCTCGGCGTTCGGCAGCGCGAAGCGCTTGCCGGGGGTGCCGGCGCTCAGCAGGAACTGGCCCATGGAGGCGGCCATGCCCATGGCGATCGTCACGACGTCGTTCTTGATGTACTGCATCGTGTCGTAGATCGCCATGCCCGCGGTGATCGAGCCGCCGGGGCTGTTGATGTAGAGGTAGATGTCCTTGTCCGGGTCGGAGGCAAGGAGCAGCAGCTGCGCGGTGATCTTGTTGGCGATGTCGTCGTCCACCGGCTGGCCGAGGAAGATGATCCGCTCGTTGAGCAGCCGGTTGTAGACCTGGTCGCCGAGGCCGCCACCGATGGAAGGCTCGCCGGCGGCGGAGGGCATCAGATTCGTCACGTATCCACCTGCTCGTCTTACGACGGCGCCGGGCCGTCTCACGTCTTCTGCTGGGGGCGTGGGACCCCGTGTCGCCCCGCCGATCCCGGCGGTGTCCGGGGACTCCCCTGCCCTCGTATTCATGGACCCTAACGCGCGGGCCGTCGCGGGCAATCCCGGTATGGGAACTGTTCGCTGTGAGCGCAGGTCGCCCCAGGTCGTACGCGGGCCTCCCGGACGGCAGGGTGCAGGCCGGGGTCTCACGGACGGCAGGGCGTACGCCGAAGCCTCCGGACGGCAGGGCGCAGGCCGGGCCCGCGCGGACAAACGTACGGGCCCCCGGACGCGGCAAGC
Organism: Streptomyces lothianensis; assembly: GCF_047779955.1. Classification (NCBI taxonomy): domain Bacteria; kingdom Bacillati; phylum Actinomycetota; class Actinomycetes; order Kitasatosporales; family Streptomycetaceae; genus Streptomyces; species Streptomyces lothianensis. The sequence goes on from NZ_JBLMKT010000037.1 coordinate 147,683, forward strand.
GTCCAGGGGCCCGTGCTCAAAGCCTCGAAGCCATCAGGCTCAGGCGTCGGCCTTGGTCTCGCCCTCGGCCTCGGTGGTGCCGGTGGCCTCGGCGGCGACCTCGGCTGCCTCCTCCACCTCGTCCTCGTCGTCGCTCAGGTCGACGACCTCACCGTTGGTGTCCTTGACCGTGGCGGCCTCGACGACGACCGCGAGGGCCTTGCCGCGGGCGACCTCGCCGACCAGCATCGGGACCTGGTTGCCCTCGACGACGGCCTGCGCGAACTGGTCGGGGGACATGCCGGAGGAGGCGGCGCGGCGCATGAGGTGCTCGGTGAGCTCCTCCTGGCTGACGTTCAGCTTCTCCTTGTTGACGAGCTCGTCGAGGACGAACTGCGTCTTGATGCCCTTGACCGCCTGCTCCTTGGTCTCGGCCTCGAACTCCTCGACCGTCTTGCCCTGGATCTGCAGGTACTGCTCCAGGTTCAGGCCCATCTGGCCGAGCTGGTGGTTCTCGAGGTTGTGCCTGCGCGTGTTCACCTCGTCCTCGAGCAGCTTCTCGGGGACGGGGATCTCGACCAGCTCGAGCAGCTTCTCCAGGACGCGCTCCTGGGCCTGCGTGGCCTGGTCGTACTCCTTCATGTTCGCGAGGCGCTTGCGGCTGTCCGCCTTCAGCTCCTCCAGGGTGTCGAACTCGGAGGCGAGCTGCGCGAAGTCGTCGTCGAGCTCCGGCAGTTCGCGCGCGGCGACCTGCGAGACCTTGACGGTGACCTCGGCGTCCTTACCCTCGGCCGAGCCGCCCTTGAGCTGCGAGGTGAAGGTGGCCTCGCCGCCGGCCTCGAGACCGGTGACGGCCTCGTCGATGCCGTCGAGGAGCTCACCGGAGCCGATGGTGTACGAGACGTCGGAGGCGACGCCGTCGGCGAGCACCTCGCCGTCGACCTTGGCCTCCAGGTCGAGGGTCACGACATCGCCCTCGGCGGCGGCGCGCTCGACCGGGGAGGTGGAGGCGAAGCGCTCACGGAGCTGCTCGACGGACTTCTCGACGTCCTCGTCGGTGACCTCGATGGCGTCGACCTCGACCTCGATGCCGGAGAAGTCCGGGATCTCGATCTCGGGGCGGACGTCGACCTCGGCGGTGAAGTTGAGGGTCTCGTTGTCCTTGAGGTCGGTGATGTCGACCTCGGGCTGGCCCAGGACGTTCAGCTCGGCCTCGTTGACCGCCTGGGTGTAGAACTTCGGAAGCGCGTCGTTGACGGCCTCCTCCAGAACCGCACCGCGGCCGAAGCGCTGGTCGATCACACGGGCGGGGATCTTGCCCTTGCGGAAGCCCTTCACCGTGACCTGCTGGTTGATCTTCTTGTACGCCGCGTCGAGGCTGTCCTTGAGCTCCTCGAAGGGCACCTCGACAGTGAGCCGAACCCGGGTCGGGTTCAGGGTCTCCACGGCGCTCTTCACGGTTCGGTCTCCTTGTGGCTGACTGCTTTAGGTTTCCTGCTGAGCCAGACAGCTGCAGCGGATGCGCGTAGCCGGGACACTCGCGGATTCGGGAGGTGGCACACGGGCACGCAGCTTGCATAGTAACCGCAGCGGGTGCGCGCCCCAAAAGGCGATCTTGATCTCGCGTGATCGTGGTCGGGGTGGCGGGATTTGAACCCACGGCCTTCCGCTCCCAAAGCGGACGCGCTACCAAGCTGCGCCACACCCCGTCGGTGCGACACGTAGGGTACATGCTGGCCGGAGCCTCGGCCGCCGCATTTCCCGGGGCCCTGCCCGGGCTCGTGGGTGGGGTGTGCACCGCACCGCGCGGACCCGCTACGATGCAGGTGCACCGCGGCCACACCACCTGGTGGTCTCCGCGGCGCGAGCGCTGCGGGCGTAGCTCAATGGTAGAGCCCTAGTCTTCCAAACTAGCTACGCGGGTTCGATTCCCGTCGCCCGCTCCAAAGGGTGAAGGCCCAGGTCAGAGGATGCGTTCCTCTGAGCTGGGCCTTCGGTCTTCCTGGGCCGGATCAGGTGTCCGGCCCGAAGCCGCTACACCGACCCCGCGGGAACAGCACCCTCTCACTCCCCCAGAAAATCGATCTTCGATCGCTGATCGTTGTGGCAAGTTCCGTGCATGTCCAATGACGTCGCGTATCCCATCTTCCACACTCCCGATCCCGCACTCGCGCTGCGCGTGGCACGCCAGTTGCTCAGCGTGGGCGACCAGGAGTACGCGCAGAAATACGCACGTGTGCGTGTTGATGTCGAGCTTCCCCGGGTTGAAGACGTCCTGCTCGTCCTGAAGGCGATGCCCGAGGCGTGGTTCAGGAAAGAGGACACCGACGACTGGTTCCGGAATCAAAGCGACCCAACCGGTCTGCACGCTGGGGTTCACGGGCCGCAACTGCCTGCTGACGCCGCCTTCCTGGCCACGCACCTGCCGCTGTGGGCTTCGATGGTGGATCAACCCGTAGGAAGCATCGAAGACACCTTCACAACGGTCGCCAGCAAGTACATGGCAGAGATCTACTGGGACTGCCTCGGGTGGCCGGAGGTTCCAGAGCGTGGCCTGTACGCGGACTACAAGCACGCAGAAGTCTCCGTACTGTTCAACGCCGCCACCCGCGAGATGGACGAGTGGTCCAACGGGCACACCGTCCTCGTCCACGTCCGCCACCGAAACGGTGACGGGTACGAAGAACGGCATGCATCGTGGCTGACCGAACAGATCGGCCAGACCGTCATCGGCCCACCCCAGTTCTGACCTTCCGGACCGGCGAGGGCGGCGTCAGAACTGGATGTCGTTGAGGGTGCGGCCTATGGAGTCCAGGAAGCGTTGGATGTCGTCGGCCATCCCGGTGGAGGCGAGGAAGAAGCCGAAGAGGACCGCGACCACGGCCGGGCCCGCCTTGAGCGAGCCCCCGCGGATCAACACCACCAGGATGATCGCCAACACGAGTACCGCTGAAAGCGAGAAGACCACAACTGATCACACCCTAGGTCGGTCCACACTGCCGCCCGGAGGCACACACTCCCGCACGCCCCCGCCAGAACCATCGTGCCACCAACGGGCCGTCCGTATGCGGCGGGTGACGGATCGTCGGCCACAGGGCGGAGGACGCGCACGGGATTCGGCTTGATCGTTTCCATGTGTGGGCGGTGCGTGCACACCGTGTTCATGATGAATTCGAATTTCGAATTATTGGCACGGACACAGCCCCGAGGACACTGCAACGGCAGCCGCGAAGGAAGTCGCGCGGAAGTCGCGAGGGAAGCCACAGGGAAGCCACAGGGAAGCTACAAGGGAGACAGTCCGGGCGATATGCCCGGATATGAGGGGGCGAATCAACCCATAGCGCATGGGTAGTTGGGCCCCGGATAAGGCGCATGGCGTGTATCACGTTCTTATTTCGGCGCGGGGTTTTACGTGAACCGTCAGGCGCCACTAGGGTGCGTCGAATGTTCCACGCTGCCACCACCCCGGAAGGCGCAGTGCGGTCACAGCACCGGACCCCCCTTCCCCCCACCCAGGTACCGGCATCCACGACCCAGGAACCCTCACCGGCCCCCACCCCGGTGAAGCCCGGCAGGCAGAGAGACCCGTTCTTCGACAACGCGAAGTACCTGGCGATCGTCCTCGTCTCCGTGGGGCACTTCTGGGGGCCGCTGATGGGCGGCTCCCGCACGGCATCGGCGCTCTACCTGTTCGTCTACGCGTTCCACATGCCGGCGTTCATCCTCGTCTCCGGCTACTTCTCCCGCAGCTTCGACCTGCGCCCGGACCGGCTGCGCCGTCTCGTCACCGGGGTGCTCGTGCCCTATCTGGTCTTCGAGGCCGCGTACACCTTCTACATGCGCTGGGTGCTCGGCGACTCGGCACACCGGCTCAGCCTGCTCGACCCGTGGTACCTGACCTGGTTCCTCGCCGCGCTCTTCGTCTGGCGCCTGACCACGCCGCTGTGGAAGTCGATCCGCCATCCGGTCCCGGTGGCGCTCGCCATCAGTGTGCTCGCCTCCGTCACGCCGAGTATCGGCGACGACTTCGATCTGCAGCGTGTGCTGCAGTTCCTGCCCTTCTTCGTGATCGGCCTCAGCCTCAGGCCCGAGCACTTCCAGCTCGTACGCCGACGTGAGGTGCGCCTGCTGTCGGTGCCGGTCCTCGCCCTCGCGCTGGTCGCCGCGTACTGGCTGGTCCCGCGGATGTCGGAGGGGTGGCTCTACCACTCGTCGAGCGCCCAGGAGCGGGGGGCCACGTGGTGGACGGGCATCGGGATGTCCCTGGTGCTGCTCGCCTGCTCGATGGCCCTGGTGGTCTGCTTTCTCGCCTGGGTGCCCAGGCGCCGCACGTGGTTCACGGTGCTCGGCGCGGGGACGGTGTACGGCTATCTGCTGCACGGTTTCCTCGCCCAGGGGGCGCGCAGCTGGGGCTGGTACGACCCGGCGTGGGTGCACCACCCGCTCGGCCAGATCCTGGTGACCGTGCTCGCGGCCGTCGCGGTGACGCTGATGTGCCTGCCGCAGGTGCGGCGGGTGCTCCGGTTCGCCGTGGAGCCCCGTATGGCGTGGGCGTTCCGGCGGGATGCGGCGGAGCTGTCCCGGGAGCGCGCGAAGGCCTGAGGCCCCCGGCGTCGTCCCCCGACGCCCCGGGGTCCTCACGCGCCCTTGAGGTGCCGCATCAGCTTCTCGAAGGCCGTCCAGGCCGTGAGGTCGGACGGGTCGCCGGGCAGCGGGTAGTAGAGGGCGGGGCGGGTCTTCGGGCCGAGCTCGACGGGGGCCTCGGCGAGCGGGGTGCGGCGGGCGCGGTCGCCGGGCATGGCGCGTACCTCGTCGGCGCCGAGCGCGAAGCCCGCGGGGACGGCGGGCGCCTCGAAGTGCGGCGGCACGGCGAGGTCGCGGCGGGCCTTGCGGATCTGTACGAGCAGCGACTGGAGACGGTGGCGGGTCGCGAGGGTCTCGGCGAGGGCGGGGAGCCGGTCGAGCGGCGGCCGCTCGTCGGCTCCGTAGCCCGCGATGACCGTGATGTCCTCCTCGACGCCCGCCTTGGTGCGGTTGACGCGCAGGCTCGCGAAGAGGCTGTCCCCGACCGCGTACAGGAGCGTGGGCTCCGGGGAACGCTCGTGCGCGAGGTCGGTGAGCCCGCGCAGTGACCACGGCAGGTTGACCGGTTCGGCGGTCCCCCAGCCGGCCGGTGGTGCGCAGCGCAGCGCCTGGCATACGGATTCGAGGGCGCCGCCGAGGACGAGGCGGTCGTCGGCGGGATGGACGGTGCGGAACTGGAGGGTGAGCTGGCGTTCGCCGGTGTCCGTGACGTTCTTGAAGACCTCGGGCACGGGGGTGGCGCCGTCCTCGCCGGGGACCGGCTGGAACAGGCCGCCCTGCCAGGCGAGTACGGCGCCGGAGAGGCCGTCGTAGTAGCCGCATTCCTCGTCGCGTACGACCCAGCGCGAGGGCCAGCCGTCGAGCGCGGCGCGGACGGCCGGGGTGAGGCGGGCGCCGGAGGGTGTGACGATCTGCAGGCCGATGCCGGCCGCGGCGGCGGCGCCGACCGCGGTGGACAGCCAGGCCGTCATGGGGACGACGGGGCGGTCCTGGATGACGACGGCGGTCTTGTCGGTGAGGACGTCCACGGAGCTGCCCGCGAGTTCCGAACCCACCTGTACGCCCTCGGTGTCGACCACGTCGAGGCTGCGGGCGGCCTCCGGCGGCCAGACCGCGCCGCCGACGAGGGAGGCGATACGGGAGACGTAGCCGGCGGCGAGTTGTTCGGCCTCGGCGACGCCGGTGCTCGCGCGGGCCTCGGTCCACCAGTACGGCAGTTCCGGCTCGCGTACGCCGAGCAGGCGGGCGGCCTCGCCGGGGACCTGGACGAGCAGCGGGGCCTCGGCGGAGACGAGGGGGCGGCCCTGTTCGTCGCAGAGCTGCACCAGGGCGCCCTCGCCCGCCGACTGCACCTGCTTGTCGGGGCCGCCGGCGAGCAGGCCCGCGAGGACGCTCAGCGGGTCGGGCATCTGTGTCGTGAGGGCGATGACGTCCTTGGTCATGACTCGTCTCTCTGGTGGGGCTCTCGGCTGTGCGTTGCTGCTGGATTGTCAGTGGGCGGCAGTAGCCTGGAACAGGGCTCGGCCCCCAGGGAGGGCGGGGTCTGTGCACGTACCCCGTACGCCGTTCACCCCGCGTGCACCGTCTGGATCAGCCGCGAGCTCTCTCCCCTGCGGACGAACATCCCGCGCCCCGTGGGCTGCGCCGAGGCGTACACCCCGGGGAAGAGCTGGCCTTCGCTGCGGTCGCCGGTCATCACGAGCGCCGAGGAGCCGGATTCGCGCAGCCCCTGCACCATCGGCTCGTACAGGCCGCGCGAGGCGCCCGCGACGCGTCGCGTGAGCACGAAGTGCAGGCCGATGTCGGCGGCCGAGGGGATGTACGGCAGGAAGGGCGCGAGCGGCTGCTGGCCCGCGGTGGTCAGGACGTCGTAGTCGTCGACGAGGACCACGATCCGCGGGCCCGAGCCCCAGCTGCCGGGTTCCAGGTCCTCGGTGTCCTGGGTGTCGTCCGGCATCCGCTTCTCCAGCTCGGTGGCGATGCCCGCGGAGAGTCCGGCGGCGAGCTTGGCGTTGTACGCGTAGCCGCCGCGGTACTCCTCGGGGATCGCGCCGCGCAGCCCGCGCCGCGGGTCGAAGACGGCGAAGACCAGCTCGTCCTCGCTGTAGCGCTCCATCAGGCCGTCGGCGACCACGCGAAGGAGGTTCGTCTTGCCGCATTCGCTGTCGCCCATCACGATCAGATGCTGGTCGTGTTGGAAGAGGTCGAGCAGGACGGGACGCAGCGCGCTCTGGTCGAGGGCGATCGGGACCCGCTTGGGTTCGGCGGCCGGTCCGGGCAGGAGTTCCTTGTCGAGGACGTGCGGCAGCACCCGTACGGGCTGGGCGACCTCACCGGTCCAGGTGGCGCGTACGGTACGGGCCGTGCGCTCCAGGACGGCGCCCAGCTCGGTGGTCTCTGCGGACGAGTCCGTACGGGGCAGGGCGACCTGGGCGAACAGCTTGGCGTCGGTGAGGACGCGGCCGGGCTCGTCCGGGGAGAGCGTCTCGGCTAGCTTGCGGTCGATGCTGGACTCGGTGGGGTCGTTGAGGCGCAGTTCGACGCGGGTGCCGAAGGTGGTCTGGGTGGCGATCCGGACGTCGTTCCAGCGCAGCATGCTCGACACGACGTGGATGCCGTAGCCGCCGCCGCGCTTGAGGAGGTCGGTGACCGCGTCGTCGAGGTTCTCGAAGTCGTCGCGCAGGGCACCGAATCCGTCGATGAGCAGCACGATCTCGGTGGAGGCGAGTTCGGGGAGCCGTCCCGCGGCGCGCAGGTCGCGCAGCTGCTCGACGGAGTCGATGCCGTGGGCGCGGAAGAGTTCCTCGCGCTCTTCGAGCATGGTGCGCACCTCGTCGACGGTCCGCGCGGCGCGTTCGCGGTCGGCGCGGCCCGCGATGCCGCCGACGTGCGGAAGGCCGGTGAGCGCCTGCAGTCCGCCGCCGACCAGGTCGAGGCCGTAGATGCCGACTTCCTGCGGGGTGTGGGTGAGCGCGAGGGACAGGGCGAGGGTGCGCAGGAGCGTGGTCTTGCCGGACTGCGGGCCGCCGATGACGGCCGCGTGGCCGCCGGCGACGGTGAGGTCGAGGATCCACTGGCCCTGCCACTGCTTGGCGGGGTCGTCGAGCAGCCCGAGCGGGATCCGCAGCGGTCCGTGCCGCCCGCGCAGCTGCATGCCGCGCGCGCCCACGTCGATGGGGCCCGCGACCTTGTCGAGGGCGACGGCTCCGGGGAGCGGCGGCAGCCAGATCTGGCGTACGGGGTCGGTGGGCGCGTCCTCCAACTGGGAGACGAGGACGCCGAGTTCGGTGGGGCCGGTCTCGCGGCGGCGCATCTGCGGTTCGGCCGGTCCGGTGGAGGTCTCGGGTTCGGCGAGGGTGTTGTACGCCTCGTAGGCGAGGGCGAGCGGGCCGGCGTCCTCCTCCTCGCGGGCGACGGGTCCGCGGTAGGCGCCGGAGACGTAAGAGGCCTTGAACCGTTCGTAGACCGACATGTCGACCTTGAGATAGCCGAAGCCGGGCAGCGGCGGCAGGTGGAAGGCGTCGGTGGTGTCGAGGACGGTGCGGGACTCGTCCGGGGAGAAGGTGCGCAGACCGAGGCGGTACGAGAGGTAGGTGTCCAGGCCCTTGAGCTTGCCGCCCTCGATGCGCTGCGAGGAGAGCAGCAGGTGCACGCCGATGGAGCGGCCGATGCGGCCGATGGAGAGGAAGAGGTCGATGAAGTCGGGTTTGGCGGTGAGGAGTTCACCGAACTCGTCGATGACGACGAAGAGGTGCGGCAGTGGGTCGAGGTCGGGGCGCTTGGTGGCGCGCAGGGCCGCGTAGTCGCCGATGTCGGCGACGTTCCCGGCGTCCTTGAGTACCTGCTGGCGGCGCTTGACCTCGCCGGCGAGGGAGGCGTGTACGCGCTCGACGAGGCCGGCCTGGTTCTCCAGGTTGGTGATGACTCCGGCCACGTGCGGCAGGTTGGCGAAGGGGGCGAAGGTGGCGCCGCCCTTGTAGTCGACGAGGACGAGGGAGAGGTCCTCCGGCGGGTGGGTGGCGACGAGGGCGAGCACGAGCGTGCGAAGCAGCTCGGATTTTCCGGAGCCGGTGGCGCCGACGCACAGGCCGTGCGGGCCCATGCCCAGTTCGGAGGACTCCTTGAGGTCGAGGAGTACGGGTTCGTGGTTGTCACCGATGCCGATCGGGACGCGCAGGAAGGCCCGTTCGCTGCGCGGCGCCCACAGCCGGTCCAGGTCGAGGCGGGCCACGTCGTCGATGCCGAGCAGTTCGGCGAAGTCGACCGGTCCGGACAGCGGCGCGTCGGCCATGGACTCGGCCGAGAGCCGCAGGGGCGCGAGCATCCGGGCGATGCCCTCCGCGCCGGGCACGGTCACCTCGTCGACGCTGCCGTGCGCGCTGATCGGCTCGGCCTCGCGGAGGTCCTCGATGAGCACGCGGTCGCCGTCGACGGTGATCCGTACGGACACCTGTCCCGGCTCCTGCACCCGCTCCGCGAGCAGGTGCAGCACGGAGACGCCCATGTCGCGCAGGCCCACCGCCTCGTCGGGGCGCGGGAGTTCGGCGGCGTCGGCGCCGTGGCCGTCGCTGACGACGAGCAGCCGGGAGGTCATGGCGAGCGCGCCCCGGTCGGAGAGGCCGCGGCGCACCTCGGCCGCGTAGGAGGCGCGGCGGCGCAGTTCGTGGCCGATCTGGCGGGCGAGCTGGGCGGGGGAGGGTGCGATACGGCGCGCGGCGACCGGGCCGTCGAACTGGTCGGGGTCCAGGAGGTGCGGCAGCCACTTGGCCCACTCCCAGTCCGCGAGCCGCTCCCCCGGCACCGCGAGCGCCATCGCCACGTCGTCGGGTGCGTGGGTGGCGGCGGCCTGGACGAGCAGGGCGCGGGCCACGCGCAGGGTGTCCTCGCGGGGGCCGACGATGCTGATGTTGCCCGCGCGGTCCAGGGGGACGGTGAGCGGGAGTTCGGTGCCCGTGCGGAAGCGGTCGATGAGCGCGGACGCCTCGTTGAGCATGAACCTGTCGGGCGGGGTGAGCACGGAGGAACCCTGCTGCTGCAGCTTGAGGTCCCGTACCGGCATCTCGCCGGTGCCGACTCGTACCCGCAGGAAGTCGCCGTCCATCCGGCGCCGCTCCCACAGGCGGGCCGGGTCGCGCACAAGGTCGTAGAGCGCGGACGGGGGCGGGTTGAGGATGCCGGCGCGTTCGCGGCGCTGCTTCTCCTCGGCGGAGAGCTCTTCGCGCAGCTCCTCCAGGTATTCGAGGTAGGCCTCGCGCTGGGTGCGGCGGGCGCGGCCCGCCTTGCCCTTCTGTGAGAAGACGAGGACGACCGAGCCGACGATGGTGACGATGAGGATGAGCGCGCCGATCGCGGCGAAGGCTCCGTTGCCGCGCAGCACCGTCATCATCACGACCGAGGACATGACGCCGGCGACCGGGAGCAGCGAGGTGGCGGCGTTGCCGCCCTTGCCGTCGGGCAGGTTCGGCGGCGGCTCGATGACGCGGGCCTCGGAGGCGGCGGCCGGGCGGGTGGTGCGGGCCGGGCGGTGGATCAGTCGGGTGCTCATCGGTGGTTTCCCGTATCCGGGTTCAGCGGAGCTTCTGGGACAGCTGGAAGACCTCGGCGGCGAGGCGGGTCGTGGCGGCCCGGGTCGGCCGGGCGAGCAGCTCGGTGCGGATCGCGCCGCCGGAGGCGAGATGCCGGTCGTACGGCAGGACCTGGACCTTGGCGCCGGTGGCCGCGAGTTTCCCGGTGGCCTTCGCCAGGTCGAGCCCGCCGTGCGGCACCTGCTCGGTGAGCACCACGACGGTGCCGTCGATCATGTGCCGGGGCAGTCCCTGCATCCACTGCAGGACGGAGTGTGTGGACGTGACGCCTTCCAGCGTGGCGGGTGCGACGAGGATCCGGGCCTGGGCGGCGGACAGGGCGGTACGGGCCACCTCGGCGGGCAGCGTCTCGCAGTCCACGACGGTGATCCCGAAGTAGCGGCGCAGCGAGACCATGACCTTCTCGTAGGCCTTGAGGTCCAGCATCGCGCCGATCTGGCCCTGGCTGCCGGGGAGCAGCCAGGCGTTGTCGGGGAGCTGGACGAGGTAGCCGGTCACGTCCAGCAGCGACATCTGCGGGACGACGATCGAGGCGAGATCGCCGGTGGTCCAGCGCAGCGCCTCCGCGCCGACGCGCAGCGGCAGGGTGCCGAGCGCCGGGTCGGCCTCGACGAGCAGGACCGGGTCGTGGCGGTAGTGCGCGTACGTGGTGCCGAGCAGCGCGGCCACCGTGGACTTGCCGGCGCCGCCGCGGATCGAGGTGACGGCGATCTGCCGGCCGGTGGTCACGGGGGCCTGCAGCAGTTCGCCGAGCCGCGAGGCCTCGGCGACCTCGCGCGCGGCGCTCGACGAGACGGTCCTGCGCACGGCCCTGACCGCCCGCGTCATGAACGGCTCCCCGTGCCGCGGCTTGCGGTGCGCGGCGGCCAGCTGCCGGTCGAGGACCTGACGGGAGTCCGGGGTGCGGGGACCTTGGGTGTACGGGGAGGGGGAGGGGGTGGGCGTGAGTGTGGGCGTGGGAGTGGGCATGGGCGGTGCGGGCCGGTGGTGCGCGGGGGTGCCCGGCCGGGGCTGCCCGGGAGCGGGAGCCTGCGCGGGAGCGGGAGCCTGCGCGGGAGCGGGAGCCGCTGCCTGGCCGCCCTGGGAAGGAGCCTGCGCGGGCACGGGACCCGCTGCCTGGCCGGCGGACGGAGCCTGCGCGGCGGCGGGAGCCTGGGCATGCCCCGGCGCGGCCGCCGTGCCCCCCGTACCCCCGAGGTCGCGCAGCACATCGCCCTGCCAGTTGCCGCTGTTCGGCATGTCCGTGCTCACTTCCCTACGCCCCGTTCCCCTTGGATCTTCAGAACTTGTCGAGCAGCTGCCCGTACACACCGAACGCGCCCACCGCGAGCGGGAAGAGTCCGATGACGCCGATGGACTCGATCAGATCGGCGATCCGGCGCAGCCGGACCACCACATGCTCCGGCGGCTGCACGGCCAGCACCAGCAGCGGCAGCAGCGCCGCCGCGCAGAGGACGGCCAGCGGTCCGACGCCTTCGGCGTGCCCCGTCCACAGCATGACCAGGCGTACGACGAGGAAGCCGGCCGCCACGAACAGCGCCGCGACCTCCGCGACCAGCGGGAAGGCGCGGGCCCGCGAGAGCAGCACCACCGCGGTGAGCGAGGCGAGCAGCACGGTCCACACGGTGGGCCGGGCCGCGGTCAGCAGGAACCCGGCCGCCGCGGCCGAGAGCGCGGTGACGATCGTGGCGAGCGCGAGCCCGCGGTGGGTGGCGGCCAGCGCTCCGGAGACCTGGTGGCGGCTGACGGAGGCGCCGCCGGAACGGCGGTCGTCGAGGCCGGTCAGGCCCGAGGCCATGAGGGCGAGCCGCGGCAGCATGCCGAGCAGGACGACGGAGACGACGGCCATCACGGCGCCGAGCCGGGCCGGATCGTCCTGGAGGGCGGCGGCAAGCTCCCAGATCAGTGTGAAGCCCGCGGTCGCGGCGGCCCCGATCAGTCCGCCCCGGCCGAGCGGCGCGAAGAAGCCGAGCAGGAGCTGGGCGAGCACGAGCGCGCCGCCCACGGCCGCCGTGCGCGCCATGCCGGACCAGGCGTGGGCATCGGCCGCGGTCCATGCGGCGAGCAGGCCGAGTACACCGGAGGTGAGCAACAGCGCGGTGGCCAGGCCCCGATTGCCCGCGCCGATCTTCGCGACCAGCGCGCCCGCCGCGGCGAGCGCCAGGGTGGCCACGACGAGCGCGGTCGCGACGGACGTGAGGGAGAACTCGGCGCGCGCGAGCAGCGCGGTGATCACGGTGAAGACGAGGGTGGCGAGTCCGGCACCGGCCCGGCGGACGGCGGGTCGCCAGCGCCAGGCGCGCAGGTCGAGGTCGTCGGCGACCTCGTCGGTCACGTCGTGCACGACGGGGGCCGGGGGTGCCGCATGGGCGCGTACGAGACGGAGCACCGCGCCGTCGGCGACCTCGGCGGAGGACAGGGTGGACTCGTGCGGCAGCACCGAGCCGTCTGAGGTGATCAGCTGCCGGGTCATCGGCCGTGCGGCGGCCCGGTCGTCGAGCAGCTGGAGGATGTCGGGCAGCAGTTGCCCGATGGGGGTGTCCGAGGGCAGAACGATGTCCGCCCGTCGGCGCTCACCGACGAGGGTCACTCGGCTGAGTTGCGCTCGGGAACTCGTTGCAGTGCTCACCACTTACCGGAACCTATCATCGCGAAATCGGAGCGGACGGCGGCTCGTTGACGTCCACGTATTTACCGGATTGCCCGAATTGCCGGTCTCGCCAGTCGTACTGAACGCCCCGGACAGCCTCCGCACCGAGCAGCTGCTCCTGCTTCTGCCGCTGCTCGCGCTGCTCCGCCTCGCGCTTCTCCAGCATGCTCTGCACGAAGGACCAGCCGACACAGCCCGCGCAGATCACCGCGGCGACGGCGATGCCGGCGAAGACCTTGCCGAGCCGTTCGTCGGCGGTGCGGCGGGCGCGCTGGGCGCCGAAGAGCAGGGCATCGCGCAGCCGGCGCCGGCGTACCGACACCGACTCCAGCAACTGGCTGTCGTAATCCCGCGCCATGTCCCGTGGCCGCCCCTGCACCTATCGCTTCCGCTTGCCTGCTGCGTCGTCCGTCCCGTGCGCGCCCTGCGCGCCGCACGCTCCCGCCCCGGTTCGCCCGGGCAGCTCACGCGTCCTCGGTGAGCCCGAGCAGTTCCCGCATCCGCGCGTACTTGCGCGCGAGCCGTTCCCGAGTCGGGTTGTCGAGGGCGGCCCGGCGCGCCGGATCGCAATTGTGCGCAAGATCCGCCGCCTTGACGAGCCTGGCCCCCGGGGTCGCGAGAATACGCGCCGCGTACGCCTCGGGCTCCTCGTCCTCCCGCTTGGTGAGCGCGCGGACGATCGCCTTGGCGGCGGGGGCGAGGGCGGCCTGTTCGAGCCACTGGGCACTCAGCGCCTGATCCTCGACGGCGTCGTGCAGCCACGCGGCGGCGATCTGCTCCTCGCTGCCGCCGCGGGCCCGGGTGCCCTCGGCGACGGCCCGCAGATGCTCGGCGTACGGCCGCCCGGCCTTGTCCGTCTGCCCGGCATGCGCGCCACACGCGAGCGCCTCGACTTCCTCGAGACTCAGCAGCGGCGGCTCACATGCCTCAGGCACCTCACACGCCTCGTTCGTCATGACGAGCCCCCTTGGCTTTGCCTCCGCAACATAAGGCATGGGCGAGGAGGAGGTACAGCTCGGGTGGGGCCGAGGTGGGACGGCTCACGTCGACCGAGGCCCGGAGCTGTGGTCAGGAGGTGTCGTCAGGAGCTGCCGTCGACGCTCCTGATCATGCGTTCGATGAATGCGGCGGCCTCCTGTTCCGGGATCTCCACGTGGTCGATGTCGTTGTGGTCCAGCCGGTACAGGCGCAGGTACTCCGTGGGCTCCCAGCGGAGGTTGCGGGTGAAGGCGTCGTCGTGCGTCCCGCCGTCGCGGTCGGTGCGGCGGCGGACCAGGCCGCGCGGGCTGCTGCGCGGACCGTTGTCGTCGATCTTCGCGTAGTACGTGACGTTCCCCGACCCGACGGCGTCGAGGGCGTCCAGCGTGCGCCGGCCGAGCGACAGGAACGGGGTGGCCGCGAGATGCGACCGCAGGCTCCCGTACGGGATCATCACGCCGTACAGGTCGATGAACTGCCCGACGGAGTAGCGCCCGCCGCGCTCGAACAGGGTCAGGATCGGCTCGTACGGGTCGAGCAGCTCGGGCCGCACCCGGCCCTGCCGGTCCGCCAGGCCCGCCCAGTTGACCGCAGCCCGGCAGAGGCGTCGGACGGACGGAGTTCCGATCGTGCGCGTGTATGCCTCCAGCTCCGCCCGGGTCTCGGACGGAAGTCGGAAATCCGGCGCCACATGGGGCACGACGTCGAAGAACGGCCAGTCCTTCTCGGCGCCGCAGGCCTGAGCCCACAGGGCTGCCCGGCGCATGTGCTCGCGCATCAGGAGGGCACGCGAGCGTGTGTGGGCGAACGCGCCGGCGAGGTCGTCCCAGTCGACGGCGCGCAGGCGGGCCAGGGCGGCACCTGCCGAGTCGGTGGTCACCGCGGGTCCGCTTCCTTCCGGCAGGTCTCGCGTGCGACGGGTCTGCCGCTCGGCCAGGGCCGCTCCGACCCGGTCGTCTCCGACGGAGGCAAGGTACTCGCCGAAGGTGACCGCCTCCGGGACCGAGGAGCGCTGCGCGATGGCCACCGCGTGCATGAGCGTCCGCGGGCCCGAGGACACCGCCAGGACATCCATGGCCAGCCGGACGGCGCGCGCGCCGTCCACCACGGTCAACGCTGCCGCGAGGTCGACGAGTTGGGTCGCCAGGTCGAAGGGGGACGACTCGATGGCGGCGAGTCCCCTGGTCACGGTGGTCTCGATGTCGGACGCGACGGCATTCACCGTCGCCGGGTCCATGAGGTCGGCCAGCTTCTCGTCGAAGTACTCGCGGTACGCGATCCGGACCAGGGCGCGGAACGCCTCGGTGCGCAGGCCGAGTGTGCCCTTCTCCCCGGCGAGTGCATCGCTGTCGGACACGGCGAGGGAGAGCTGCGCGAAGGTGTTGTCGACGGAGAACCTGCGGTCGATCAGGCAGTCGTACCAGGGGGCCTGCGCGGGATGCGCCGCGGCGGCGAGTACGGCCTCGAGGCCCGCGGGCTCGGCCCAGGTCGTCAGGGCGACACAGGCGAGAAAACGCTCGTGTTCGGGCGCTGTGCCGCTGTTCATCAGCTCGACCAGGCCCGGCACGCGATCACGGTGCCGGGGATCGTCGAGCCCTTCGTAGATCACGTCTTCGAGGTCGCTCGCCGGCTCACCGGCGAAATCCGTGCCGAGCAGTTCGTCGAACCGGCTCATACGCGGGCCCTTTCCGCATCAGTCATCAGGCGGCCTCCCGACCGGGCCCTACCGGCCCGCGAGTTCCCTGACGGCATCGAGGCTCGGCGCCTCGGACGGGGTGGCGGACTGCACGTGGCTGCTCGCGGAGGGGTCCGAGTCTCGGACCAGCGCGGCGAGCGCCGCCGTCGGGGCGAGGCCCTGCGCCTTGGCCTCGTGCAGCTTCGTGACCCAGATGAAGCCCAGGTTGAAGGCTTCGTCGCCGCCCGCCGTACGAACGGTCCAGCCCGCCGCGTCGTCCTCGTCATTGGCCCACACGTAACCGATGACCGCGCCCGCCGCATCGACGATCGTGAGGTACTGGACGGGCTTGTCCGTGCGCCGCGCATAGCGCGGGGGGCCGTCCGTCCTACGGAAGTGGAGGTCCTCCGTCATACGCGGCGAGACGTGTCGTTCGGTGCTCATCGGATGTGCCTCTCTCCGCTACTTCCGGGGCAGGACTTCGCCGTAGACCTGCACCTGTCCATTCTCCATGAACACGCGGGTCACCCGGTACTCGGTCCCACGGCCCAGGAGCAGCTCCCGCTCGCCCATGCCGAACTCGCTCGCCTTCTCCACCCACAGGGCCGGTGTCCCCTCAGGCACCCGCAGGTGCAGGACCGCGTCCATGTCCTTGAAGGCGTCGACCGGATGGTTGCCGAGGGAGGTCGACATGTAGGCGGGGTCACCGTAGGTGTTGCCGAGCATGTCCAGCGGCGAGTCGAGGTCGAGGTGGCCGATGCCGGTGCCGCGGACGACCATGACGTCCTCCGCAAGCGGCCGTCCGGCGAGCGCCGCATCGGTCTCGGCGATGTTGTGCCGGACGTACGGCGAGTCCAGGTCGGTGTTGCCCCGCAGGTACCCGTTCATCTCCTTGTACGTCGCCCAGCCCTTGTCGGTGGGCGGCGGTGCGTTCGTGCCGTGCTCCAGCGTGTAGTCGTGGACGGCGTCGAACTGGGAGCTCGGCAGGTTCTCCGTGTAGTGGTTCCAGTACGCCTGGCCGTATGCGACCGCTTCCGCGTCGTTGACGAACGGGGCCGTTCCCTCGCTGACTTCGGCGAGGGCGATCCGGTGCTTCTGAGCCGGGGAGAGGTTCTGCCACTCCTCGGGAGTGACGTGCGGCTTGTACGTGTACCCGTCGCCGCCCATGGCCGCATCGTCGCCGTGCCCTGCGGCTTCGTCGCCGGGCCCTGCGACTTCATCGCCGTGGGAGGCCGCGTCGTCGGCGTGGGCGGCGGCATCGTCCCCATGGGAGACCGCGTCGTCGCCGTACGAGACCGCCTCGTCGCCGTATCCCACCGCGTCGTCGCCGATGTGCGCACCGTCGTCCGCGTGGGAGAGCGGGCCGGGCGGGAGGTCGGAGCCGGGGCCGTGGGGTGGGAGGTTGTTGCCTGCGGACTGGCCGGGGAGGGTGGTGTCCGCCGTGCCGGTCGGGGCGTGGCTGTCGGCCGCGTGGGTGCTCATGGGGTCCGGGGCGTGGGCGTCCGGGGCGTGGGCGTCCGGGGCGTGCGTGGCCGCGCCCGTGTTGTCCAGGGTGGACGCGACCGGCGCCGTCCCGTCGCCCGCGTGCACGCCCGCGAGAACAGGCTGCTCCACGGGTGCCGACGCGGGTGCCTGCCCAGATGCCTGCCCAGATGCCTGCCCAGGCGCTTGTTCGGGGAGCTTCTCGGCCGGTATCGGAGTCGGGTCCACCGCTCCGTTCGGCGAGATCAGGGAGCCGTCGGGCTCCATGACGCGGCCGTCCGGCAGGGCGACGGAGTCGTGCGAGACGGTCGTCCAGCCCTCGGGCAGCTTCAGCGCCCCGCCGGGCGTCGTGACCGCGCCCTCCGGGATCGCCGCGCCCTCGGGCAGCGTGAAGGAGCCGTCCGGCATACGGACCGAGCCCTCGGGCAGCCGCACCACCGTCTCGGGCAGTGCGGGGATGTCGATGGCGCCTACGCCCTTCAGACCGGTCACCACGTCGCCGATCTTGGTGAGGCCCGTGCCCGCTCCCTTGGCGATGTAGGTCATGGGGTCGATGGCCTTGCCGGCCTTGGACAG
Organism: Streptomyces lothianensis; assembly: GCF_047779955.1. NCBI lineage: Bacteria > Bacillati > Actinomycetota > Actinomycetes > Kitasatosporales > Streptomycetaceae > Streptomyces > Streptomyces lothianensis. The sequence continues at coordinate 165,192 of NZ_JBLMKT010000037.1, forward strand.
CACGGACAGGGTCTTGGCGACCGCGCCCGCCTTGCCCGCGCCCGCGACACCTGCTCCGGCGCCTCCGGTGAACACGGTCGTGACGACGTTGAAAGTGACCGCTCCGGCGGCCCGGGCCGGGTTCTTGCCCCATTCGTCCCAGGCGACGAGCGCCTTGCCTGTCTCCTTCACGGCGGTGCGGGAGTCGCGGAGCCAGGAGGGGAGTTTGTCGTCGGGCGCCATCATGTACGCGGTGCCGACCACCGGGATCGACATCACGGCCAGGCCGGTCGCGAGCTGGGCGAGGCCCTTCCAAGCCTGTCCCATGGCGTCCAGGCCCTGGAATCCGACCAAGGTGCCGAGCCCCTTGATGGTGCCCCAGATCCCGTCGACGATCAGCCCGTCCCACACGAACGACTTGACCCAGTGCCCCACCTCGTACCAGTGGTGGGACTCGTCCTCCGGAGTGCCCCAGGGGACTTTCGCGTTCTTCAGGTCGTCGGCCGCATAGCCGTACATGTTCTCTTTGTTCGAGCCGTCGTTCGCGACGAACTGTGTACCGCCGAACAACGCGGTGATCTTGTTCGCACAGGCCCGTTCCGCCTCCCAGAAGGCGGCCACGGCGGCGGTCACATCGGCCTGCAGACCGTTGTGCTCCTCGATCTTGTCGCCGTCGTACTTCCACTCGTCGTCATCGGCGACGGAATCGACGAACGCCTGCGCATCGATCTTCAGCTGCTTCAGCTTCGCCGCGATCGGCTTCACCTCGGAGGCATAGTCCGAAAGCGCCTGGCCGACCTTCTCCAGATCGTCGCCGAACTCGTCCGCGCGCGTCTTCACCGGCTGTGTGGTCGCGAACAGTTGCTCGGCTTCCGGGGCGGTGTAATACGCCGAAAGCCCCTGGAACTGGCTGTGCACATCCGCACCGGTCTTTCGGACCGCGCCCGCGTCCTTGCCCAGGCTCGTGACCGCCGTCTCCAGCGCGGCCAGATCACCGGTGAACTGCGGAATCTGTGAAGGCTCGATCACCCTTCCTGCACCCCCGGCTTCTCAGGATCGAGATCCGGCGCCCCCAACGCCTTGCGCTGGGCCTCCGCCGCCATCGCCAAGTCCCCGTCCAGATACGCCGTCGTCGCCTCCACCGCACCCGTCAACGACTTCCCCGCACGCGCCGCCACGAATTTGATATCCGTCACCGCATGCTCCGCGAACTGCGACAACGCGAGCGCCACCAACCCACCGTTCTCGGTGCCCTCGGCGCCCTCCGCGGCGACGGTTCCCGCGGACGTGGCAGCCGACTGCAGATGCTCACCGAACGCGGTGGCCTGCTTCTCGATCCCGCCCGCCGTCTCACCGGTGATCTTCAGTACACCCTGAACACCCTGCGGCCGAATATCCCAGCCCGACATGCGCCCCTACCCCCGCAACCCCGTCAGGTCAGCCGATGCCGTCGACGGCGGCCTTCGCGCGCGACAGGGTCTGCTGCGCGGTGCCGTCGTTCTTCTCCAGCGTGGACTTGAGCAGCTGGATGATCGTGCGGACCTCGGAGGAAGCGCGGTTCCAGCGCATCTCCTTGTCGTGATACGAGTCCGAGACACCGTCGGCCTGGAAGTCGGCCATCGCCGCCTTCACCTGACGGTCCCGGTCCGCGATCACCTGCTCCAGACGCGAGATCACCGCCTGGATATTGCCCTGAGCGTCCGAGGACGCGGCCATGTCGTACGAGCGGCGGTCAGCATTCGCAGCCATCAGTCTTCCATCCCCCGTTGTCTCAGCGGCCGCCGAAGCGGGCGGCGTCGAAGTTCGCGGCAGCCATCGTCGAGCGCGCGTTGTCCGCCGACTCCTGATCACCCGTACCGAAAGCCGAGTCCATGCCGGACTGGCCGCCCAGGATCGCCGACAGCGAGCCGTTCAACGCCGCCGTGATCTCGTCCGAGTTCCGCTTGAACGCATCGAACGCTGCCTTGCCGCCACCATTGAACTTGCCTTCGAGCGGCTGCGCCGCGGCAATCAACTGCCTGATCAGCGAACCCAGATCATCACTCGACCCCTGCGACTGCGACCGCAGATTCGACAACGCCGTCGCACCCATATCGAACTTCATCGCGCCTCCCCCGGCCATCCTTGGCTGAAATGCATACGGAGGCATCTCTATCAATTGATGGCCAGGGCATGCAATCCGTGGCCTGTAAGGGCTTTGCAACACTCCACGGCAGCTCCGCGGCGGACGCCGAGCAGATCGGCGGCGCGCTCAGGACTCCCGGCAGATCAGCAGCAGCGCCCGGTCGTCGTTGACGTCCTTGGCGACCGCCTCGATCAGATGCCAGGCGGCGCCGTGGAAGCCGCCCGCGACATAGCGGTCAGCCTCCCCGGTGAGCCGGTCGATGCCCTCGGCGATATCGCGGTCGGAGGTCTCCACCAGACCGTCCGTGAAGAGCATCAGGACGTCACCGGGGCGCAGCGAGCCCTTCACCGGGTCGAACTGCGCTCCGTCGTACACCCCGAGCAGCGGCCCTTCGGCGGTCTTCTCCTCCCAGCGGCCCATGCCTGCATGCAGTTGCACGGCGGGCGGGTGGCCCGCGGAGAGCAGTTCGTAGTCGCCGGATTCGAGGTCGAGGGCGAGGTGGATGGAGGTCGCGAAGCCCTCTTCCCAGTCCTGGCGGAGCAGATAGCCGTTGGCCGCGGGCAGGAACTCGTGCGGGGGCAGCGAACCGAGCAGGCCGCCGAAGGCGCCGGACAGGAGCAGCGCCCGCGAGGCGGCGCCCATGCCCTTGCCGGAGACGTCGGTGAGGACGACCTCCAGGGTCCGGCCCCCGTTCGTACGGGCCGCGCAGACGAAGTCGCCGGAGAAGGACTGGCCGCCGGCCGGGCGCAGGGCCATCTCGCGGTGCCAGCCCACCGGCAGGGTGGGCAGTTTGCTCTGTACGCGGATCCGCTCGCGCAGGTCGAAGAGCATGGTGCCGCCGCGACGCCAGGGCACGCCGACCCGGCTGCGGAACTGGGCGATCAGGAGCCCGAAGAAGCCGCAGGCCGCGACCGCGAGCACGACGCCCGGGGTGACGGTGGCCGCGTTCTCCTGGTACGGGCCGAGTACGACGGACTCGATGATCAGCGCGGCTGCCGAGGCCGCGTAGAGGCCGAGCAGGCTCGCGGGGCGCAGCAGCAGGCCGCCCGCGACGACCGGCAGACAGAGCAGGGCCGGGGAGAACCACACGGGTATCGCGAGGGTGCCGGCCGTGATGGCGGGGACCAGCAGGAGCAGTCCCGCGAAGGCGACCCAGTCGGAGCCGTCGCCGCGGAAGTAGTCCACGCCCGATTTGCGCAGCCCGACGCGGGCCCGGTGCCAGCGCTTGCGCATCCGGGCCGGGAACGTGTCCGCCGCCGCGCGCTCCGCGCGGGCGGCGCGCTGTGCACCGGTCATCGTCCGTGGACCATATCCACCCGGGGCGGTCGTGTGCACGGGTGGTCCTCCATCTCCCCCCGCACGGGCAGGGCGGCTCGCACCCGATGTGACGCGAGTGACACGGCAGGTTGCCCCGGGAGCAGCGCCGGGCCGATGCGCGTCCGCGACACCTCCGGGATGTGTCCGCTTCGGCCCGGATCGCTCCCGGGAGCACACAGCACGACGAACCATCCGAAAATCACTCGCTTCGTACCCGGGCGCCTGATAGGCAGGGCATATGACACTTGAGATCCGCACCTTGGAGCCGGACCAGTGGGACCGCTGGTTCACCCAACTCGAGCTCGCCTTCGGCGGGGTGAGGGAATCGCCACAGGAGCGTGAATTCGATCGCTCCGTCACCGAGTTCCCGCGTTCGCTCGGGGTGTGGGACGGCGAGACGGTGGCCGGTACGGCCGGTGCGTTCTCGTTCCGTATGGCCGTCCCGGGCGGCGCCCTCGTGCCGACCGCCGGCGTCACGATGGTGAGCGTCGCGCCCACCCATCGCCGCCGCGGCATCCTCACGTCCATGATGCGCCGTCAACTGGCGGACATACGGGCGCTGGGCGAACCGCTCGCGGCGCTGACCGCGTCCGAGCCCGCGATCTACGGGCGCTTCGGGTACGGCATCGCCACCCAGCAGCTCGACGCCTCGGTCGAGAGCCACCGCGTGCGCCTGGACGTTCCGCCCGGCACCGATGACGTACGGCTGCGGCTTGTGGACCCGAAGGAGGCCCTCGGCCGTTGCGAGGAGCTGTACCAACGGCTTGTTCCGCTGCGCCCCGGCATGATCGCGCGGAGTGAGGGCTGGGCCGCCATGGCGCTGCTCGACCCGCCGGAGGACCGGGACGGCGCCTCGCCGCTGCAGTGTCTGCTCGCCGAGCGCGAGGGCGAGTTGGTGGGCTACGCCCGTTTCCGTACCAAGCCGGAGTGGGACGACAGCGGGCCGCGTGGCACGGTGACGGTGCGGCAGCTCGATGCCGTGGACGGCGCCGCGGAGGCGGCGATGGTGCGGCACTTCCTGTCGATGGACCTGATGGCGAAGGTCGCGTTTCGCAACCGCCCGGTCGACGACGCCTGGCAGCACCAGGTCTCCGACATCCGGCGCTGCGGCCTGCGGATGCGTGATTCGCTGCATCTGCGCCCGGTCGATGTCGGTGCGGCGCTCGAAGCACGTACGTATCGCACGCCTGTTGACGTGGTCTTCGACGTGTCCGACCCGTTCTGCCCCTGGAACGAGGGGCGTTGGCGGCTCACCGGGGACAGCGTCGGTGCCTCGTGCAAGCGCACGGAGGACGCGGCGGATCTCGCGCTGTCCGTACGGGAGTTGGGGGCTGCGTACCTGGGCGGCTTCACGCTTGCCGCGCTGGCGGCCGCGGGGCGGGTGCGGGAGCTGCGGCCGGGCAGTCTCGCCGCCGTGTCGCTCGCCTTCGGCAGCGACCTCGCGCCGTGGCTGCCGCACGGGTTCTGACGGCGGTGGACGGGGCCGGCGGGGCCGTGCCCCGTCAGGCGCCGGGGCTGTTCTGGCAGACCGGGCACCAGAACAGGTTGCGGGCGGCGAGATCGGCGGTGCGGATCTCGCCGCCACAGATGTGGCAGGGCTGCGTGGCCCTGCGGTAGACGTACACCTCGCCGCCGTGGTCGTCCACGCGCGGCGGGCGGCCCATCGCCTCCGGGGTGTGCTCGGGGCGGACCGTGTCGATGCGGTTCAGGCGGACGCCCTCGCGCATCAGCCCGGTCAGATCCGCCCAGATCGCGTCCCAGGCACGGCGGGTGAGGTCCTTGCCGGGGCGGTACGGGTCGATGCCGTGCCGGAAGAGGACCTCGGCGCGGTAGACATTGCCGACGCCCGCGATGACCTTCTGGTCCATGAGCAGGGCGGCGATGCTCTGCCGGGAGCGGCTGATCCGCGCCCAGGCCCTGGCCGGGTCGTCCTGCTCGCGCAGCGGGTCAGGGCCGAGGCGGTCGTGTATCGCCTGCTTCTCGCCGTCGGCGATCAGGGCGCAGGTGGTGGGGCCGCGGAGGTCCGCGTACGCCTCGGGGTGACGCAGACGCAGGCGGACCGTGTCGGTGGGCGGGGCCGCGGTGGGGCCGCCGAAGTCGAGCTTGCCGAAGAGGCCGAGGTGGATGTGGATCCAGCCGAGGGGGCCGAAGCCCAGGAAAAGGTGCTTCCCGTGGGCTTCGGCGCCGGTCAGTTCCTGGCCGTCGAGCAGGGCTGCGGCGTCGGCGAACTTTCCCTGGGGGCTGGTGACGGTGAGGGGCCTGTGCAGGAAGCGGTCCCGGTGGTCCTGCGCCAGGCGGTGGATCGTGTGGCCCTCGGGCACGTCTGGGTTCCTCCGGAGTTCTTTCTCGGAGCCTGGTGACAAACCCCGCCCCGCGCCGGAAAGGTCAGCCCTGCGGGTGGTGGGCCGGGATCGGGGGGAGTTCGCCCGTGCGCTCGTAGTCCGCGAGCATGTCGATGCGGCGGGTGTGGCGCTCCTCGCCGGAGTACGGCGTGGCGAGGAAGACCTCGACGAACTTCGTCGCCTCCTCCTGCGTGTGCATCCGGCCGCCGATGGAGACCACGTTCGCGTTGTTGTGCTCGCGGCCGAGCGCGGCCGTCTGCTCGCTCCAGGCGAGGGCGCAGCGGATGCCCTCGACCTTGTTCGCGGCGATCTGCTCGCCGTTGCCGGAGCCGCCGATCACGATGCCGAGGGAGTCCGGGTCCGCGGCCGTCTTCTCGGCGGCACGCAGGCAGAACGGCGGGTAGTCGTCCTGGGCGTCGTAGATGTGCGGACCGCAGTCCACGGGCTCGTGGCCGTGGGCCTTGAGCCACTCGACGAGGTGGTTCTTGAGTTCGAAGCCGGCATGGTCGGAGCCGAGGTACACGCGCATGGGTCCGAGTGTGGCATGCCCGCGGGGCGGTGGACGCGCCCGGGTCACGCCATCGGGCACCTGGTCACGCCTTCGGGGGCCCGGTCACGCCATCGGGCACCTGGTCACTCCATCACACCGGAGCACGCCACCCGTGCCGGATCACGCACTGGGGCGCCTGGTCACATTCCCAGGCGCCCCGTCACGTTCGCGCGCGTTCAGCCCTTGCGGCCCACGAGCTTCCACGCCGTCGGCAGCGCGCCCATCGCGAGGGCGGCCTTCAGTGCGTCGCCGATCAGGAAGGGGACGACGCCTGCGGCCAGTGCGGCCGAGAGGGACATGCCCGTCGCGGCCATCAGCCACGGCACGCCCACCGCGTAGATCACGGCGGAGCCGAGCACCATCGTCCCGGCCATGCGGGGCACCGAGCGGTCGCCGCCGCGGCGGGCAAGGGCGCCGACCATGCCGGCGGCGATCAGCATGCCGATGACGTACCCGAAGGAGGCGCCGCCCCAGCCGGAGGTGCCGCCCTGGAAGACGGGCGCGCCCGCGGCGCCGACGGCCGCGTACAGGCCGAGCGAGAGCAGGCCGCGGCGGGCACCGAGGGCCGTGCCGACGAGGAGGGCGGCGAAGGTCTGGCCGGTGACCGGGACGGGCGAGCCGGGGACCGGCACGGACAGCTGCGCGGACAGCGCGGTGAGCGCGGCGCCGCCGGCGACCAGGGCGATGTCGCGCACCCTTCCCCAAGCTCTCGACTTCGCTCGAGCAGGGGAGGCCCCAACAACCGGGAGCAGGTCGGCGAGGACCTCGCCGGGGCGTATCGCGACAGCTGCGGTGCTCATACGGAGACTCCAGGGGACGTGCAGGGGACGGGAGGGGACGTGCAGGGGACCCCGCATGACACGGGTTCAGGACACCGTGACGCTATCCCAGCGGTCAACGGGCGTTCACCGTCAACCGTCGACAAAGCGGCAGTTCGAGGGTTCGTACGGTCTGTACAAAGACGGCCGGGAAAGCGCTGGGTGCGTGACCTCCATCACTAGGGCGTACGGCCGCCGGTGACCGTTTTGCACGGATCGGCGCAGGCGGGCGACACTGTGGACTCCCGCCAATCCCCTCCGAGAGCCGACCATGCACGACACCTCGCTCACCGAAGCTCCCGAGCCCCTCGGTCACGGCCTGAAACAGCGCCATCTCACGATGCTCGGCCTCGGCGGGGTGATCGGCGCGGGGCTGTTCGTCGGCTCGGGCGCGGGGATCGCTCTCGCAGGTCCGGGGATCATCGTCTCGTATCTGCTCGCGGGTGTGCTCGCGATGCTGGTGATGCGGATGCTCGGCGAGATGTCGGCGGCGGTGCCGGCCTCGGGCTCGTTCTCGGTGCACGCGGAGAAGGCGATCGGGCGGTGGGCGGGGTTCAGTGCGGGCTGGCTGTACTGGTTCCTCCTGGTGATCGTGCTCGCCGTGGAGGCGACCGCGGCCGCGCAGATCGCGAACGGCTGGGTGCCGGGGATCCCACAGTGGGCCTGGGTGCTCGTCTTCATGTCGGTGTTCACGGCGGCGAACCTCGTCGCGGTGAAGAACTTCGGTGAGTTCGAGTTCTGGTTCGCCGCGCTGAAGGTCTTCGCGATCGTGGCCTTCCTCTTCCTGGGCACGCTCGCGGTCTTCGGGATCCTGCCGGACACGGACCCGGTCGGCCTCACCAACCTCACCGGCCGGGACGGCTTCCTGCCGAACGGCTGGGAGGGTGTGATCTCCGGTGCGCTCGCGGTGATCTTCGCCTTCGGCGGTCTGGAGGTCGTCACCATCGCGGCCGCCGAGTCCGACGACCCGGCCCGCTCGGTCTCGCGTGCGGTGCGCAGCGCGGTGTGGCGGATCCTCTTCTTCTACGTGGGTTCGATGCTGGTCATCGTCACGGTGCTGCCGTGGACCGAGCAGAGCGGCAAGGTCAGCCCGTATGTGTTGGTGCTCGACTCGATCGGGATCCCCTCGGCCGGCACGATCATGAACATCGTGGTCTTCGTGGCGCTGCTCTCGGCGCTCAACGCCAACGCGTACGGCTCCTCGCGGATGCTCTTCTCGCTCGCCGAACGCGGCGACGCCCCGCGCCGCCTGCTGGAGGTGGGCGCGAGCGGGGTGCCGCGGGCGGCGGTGCTCGCCTCGGTGGCCTTCGGTTTCGCCTCCGTGCTGCTGAACCTGAAGTGGCCGGATTCGGTCTTCCAGTACATGCTCAACGCGGTCGGCTCGGTGCTGATCTTCGTCTGGGCGCTGATCGCGGTCGCCCAGCTGCGGCTGCGCCGCCGTATCGAGCGCGAGGCGCCCGGGAAGCTGGTGCTCAGGATGTGGGCGTTCCCGTATCTGACCTGGGTGGCGCTCGCGGGCATGGCGGCGGTCGTGGGCCTGATGCTCACCGATGACGCGGCCCGCCCGCAGCTGCTGTGGTCGGGCGGCGCGACGCTCGTGGTCATCGCCGTCGCACTCGTACGGGAAGCAAATCGGAAGTAGTCATTCCAGTACGGGGAGTGAGTGAGGCGTCCGGTATCCGGGCAGGCCGTTCACGTCAGCGGAGCGACCGCACAGACTGAGCCGTTGCTTATGTACATCTGACACCACGCACGTAACGGATCCCCCTGCGATGACCCCGCCCCCCGCACCCGCGTCCGTGAAGGACGCCCCGGCGACCGGTGCAGCGGACGCCGAAGCGCCCGCACCCGCCCCCACCGACTCCGACGCCGCCACCCTCGGCAAGGGCCTCAAGCAGCGCCATCTGTCGATGATCGCGCTCGGCGGCGTGATCGGCGCCGGGTTGTTCGTCGGCTCGGCCTCGGCGATCGCCGCCGCGGGCCCGTCGATCATCATCGCCTATGCGATCTCCGGCGCCCTCGTCATGCTCGTGATGCGGATGCTCGGCGAGATGGCCGCCGCGAACCCGGCCTCCGGCTCCTTCTCGGTGCACGCCGAGAAGGCGATCGGACCGTGGGCGGGCTTCACGGCCGGCTGGTCGTTCTGGTTCCTGCTCTGTGTGGCCGTGGGCCTGGAGGGCATCGGTGCCGCGCAGATCGCCCACGGCTGGCTCCCGGGCGTCCCCGAGTGGGCGTTCGTCGCGCTGTTCATGCTGCTCTTCTGCGTGACGAACCTCGTCTCCGTACGGAACTTCGGCGAGTTCGAGTTCTGGTTCGCCACCCTCAAGGTCCTCGCGATCGCGGCCTTCCTCGTCATCGGCGTCCTCGCGATCCTGGGCATGCTGCCCGGCTCCGACACCGAGGCGCCCGGCCTGAGCCATCTCACCGGCGACGGCGGCTTCTTCCCGACCGGCACCGAGGGGCTGATCGTCGGCCTGCTCGCCTCCGTCTTCGCATACGGCGGTCTGGAGACCGTCACGATCGCGGCCGCCGAGTCGGAGCACCCGGTCAAGGGCGTCGCGAAGGCCGTGCGCACCGCGATGTGGCGGATCGCGCTCTTCTACGTGGGCTCGATGGCCGTCATCGTCACGCTGGTCCCGTGGAACGACCCGGCGCTCGCCGACGGCAAGGGTTCCTACGTCGTCACCCTGGAGTACCTCGGCCTGCCCGCGGCCGGCCAGATCATGAACGTGGTCGTCCTCATCGCGCTCCTGTCCGCGATGAACGCCAACATCTACGGCGCCTCGCGCATGGCCGGTTCGCTGGTCTCGCGCCGGCTCGGCCCGCAGGCGCTCGGCCGGATCTCGGGCGGGGTGCCGCGGATCGCGGTCATCACGTCCAGCGTCTTCGGGTTCTTCTGCGTGCTGCTCAGCTACTGGTACCCGAAGACGATCTTCTCCTGGCTGCTCAACATGATCGGCGCGATCATCCTGGTCGTCTGGTTCTTCATCGCCGCCGCGCAGCTGCGGATGCGGCGCAGGCTGCAGCGCGAGGCGCCGGAGAAGCTGGTCGTGAAGATGTGGCTGTTCCCGTGGCTGACCTGGGTGGCGCTTGCCGGTATGGCCACGGTCTTCGTCCTGATGGCCCGCGAGGAGGGCACCCGCGTCCAGCTCTACTACACGGGTGGCCTGACGGTGTTCCTGGCCGTGGTCGGCTATGCGCTGCAGCAGTCGAACCGCCTGAAGGACCTGGAGGCCAGGGTCGAGCGGCTGGCGACGCGGCTCGAACCCTGAGGCGCGCTCCGCGCGAACCTGCCCGAAAGCCCCGCCCGGACCGTTCCGGGCGGGGCTTTCGCGTATCCGTGATCACGCACGGAGTTGTTGGTGCTAGCCTGCACTTGCAAGCTATTTGCAATAAGCTGCAGTCAGCAGGAGGGGCTCGACCACCATGGCCGTCTACACACTCCCGGAACTCCCCTACGACTACTCCGCACTCGCTCCCGTGATCAGCCCGGAGATCATCGAGCTGCACCACGACAAGCACCACGCGGCGTATGTGAAGGGAGCGAACGACACCCTGGAGCAGCTCGCCGAGGCGCGGGACAAGGAGGCCTGGGGCGCGATCAACGGCCTGGAGAAGAACCTCGCGTTCCATCTCTCCGGGCACATCCTGCACTCGGTCTACTGGCAGAACATGAGCGGCGAAGGCGGCGGCGAGCCGCTCGCGGCCGATGGTGTGGGCGAGCTCGCGGACGCCATCGCCGAGTCCTTCGGCTCCTTCGCCGGCTTCAAGGCCCAGCTCACCAAGGCCGCGGCCACCACCCAGGGTTCAGGCTGGGGCGTGCTCGCCCACGAGCCCGTCAGCGGCCGGCTCATCGTCGAGCAGATCTACGACCACCAGGGCAATGTCGGCCAGGGATCGACCCCGATCCTGGTCTTCGACGCCTGGGAGCACGCCTTCTACCTGCAGTACAGGAACCAGAAGGTCGACTTCATCGAGGCCATGTGGGCGGTCGTCAACTGGCAGGACGTGGCCCGTCGCTACGCGGCGGCCAAGGAGCGCTCGTACAACCTGCTGCTCGCGCCCTGAGCGCACCGCAGCCCTTGAGCACCTGCCCTCGTGATCGTCTTCTCACCGCATCACCGGGCAGGCGGCAGAAGGAAGCCCCCGCGAGGACGTGACTCGCGGGGGCATTCCGTATGCGCTCAGCCGAGGTTCGAGAAGTCCGGCTCCTCGGTGCGGGTGCGCTTGATCTCGTAGAAGCCGGGCGTCGAGGCGACCAGGAGGGTGCCGTCCCACAGGCGGGCCGCGGCCTCGCCCTGCGGGGCCGGGGTGACGACCGGGCCGAAGAAGGCGACCTGCTCGCCGTCCGCGCCGGGCACCGCGATGACCGGGGTGCCGACGTCCTGGCCCACCTTGTCGATGCCTTCCTGGTGGGAGGCGCGCAGCTGCTTGTCGTAGGTGTCCTTGTCCGCGTATTCGAGCAGCGAGGCCGGCAGGCCGACCTCGTCGAGGGCGGCCGCGACGGCCTCCATCGACAGCCCCTCGCCCCGGTTGTGGAAGCGGGTACCGATCGCGGTGTACAGCGGGCCGAGCACGTCCTCGCCGTGCAGTTCCCCGGCCGCGGTGACCACCCGCACCGGGCCCCAGCCGTCGTCCATCAGGTCCCGGTACTTCTGGGGCAGGTCATCGGCGTCCTCGTTGAGGACGGACAGGCTCATCACATGCCAGCGCACCTTGACCGGCCGTACCTTCTCGACCTCCAGCATCCAGCGCGAGGTCATCCAGGCCCAGGGGCACAGGGGGTCGAACCAGAAGTCCGCGATGACCGCTTCACCCTCGGTCCGTCCCGTTTTCCGCGCAGCCTGCTCGCTCATGACGGTTCCATTCTCCATCGCTTCGGCATGACACATCTGCCCGGGCGAACACCGCAGCGCAAGGGCACATTCCCCGGATGTCCGGCCCAAGGCCGCGGGGGTGTCCGGCGGATCGGGCCGGACACCCCCATGGGAGGATCCTATGGATTGCGACACCACCGACTGCGACCCACAAGCGTCCGGTCACCCAGCCATGCGCGATACGAGGGAGTACCCGTGCCCGGAGAGAACCTGTCCCGCGACGAGGCCCAGGAGCGGGCCGCGCTGCTGTCCGTCGACGGCTACGAGGTCTCACTCGACCTCAGGTCCGCGACCGGCGAGACGGCGGACGAGCCGCGCACGTTCCGTTCGGTCACCACCATCCGCTTCCGCTGCGCCGAGCCGGGCGCCGCCACCTTCGCCGACCTGATCGCACCGAGCGTCACCGCGGTCTCGCTGAACGGCGTGGACCTCGATCCCGCCGAGGTCTTCGACGGCTCGCGGGTGACCCTGGAGGACCTGCGCGCCGAGAACGAGCTGGTCGTGGACGCCCAGTGCGCCTACAGCCGCACCGGCGAGGGCATGCACCGCTTCGTCGACCCGGAGGACGGCGAGGTCTACCTCTACACCCAGTACGAGCCGGCCGACTCGCGCCGCGTGATGACCTGCTTCGAGCAGCCCGACCTGAAGGCGCCCTTCCGGATGGAGGTGCGCGCTCCCGAGGGCTGGACGGCCTGGTCGAACGGGGTCGGCGAGCTGACCGACGGCGTCTGGCGGTTCGCGGAGACGAAGCCGATCTCCTCGTACATCACGGCCTTCGTGGCGGGCCCGTACCACTACGTGACCGACACCTACACGCGGAAGTTCACGGACGGCACCAGCCTGGAGATCCCGCTGGGCGCGATGTGCCGCAAGGGGCTCGCCAAGCACTTCGACGCGGACGACGTCTTCCTGGTCACCAAGCAGGGCCTCGACTTCTTCCACGACCACTTCGACTACCCGTACCCGTTCGGGAAGTACGACCAGGCCTTCGTGCCGGAGTACAACCTGGGCGCCATGGAGAACCCGGGACTCGTCACCTTCCGCGAGGAGTTCATCTTCCGCGGCAAGGTCACCTCGGCCTCCTACGAGCGCCGGGCGAACGTCATCCTGCACGAGATGGCGCACATGTGGTTCGGCGACCTCGTCACCATGGAGTGGTGGGACGACCTGTGGCTGAAGGAGTCCTTCGCGGACTTCATGGGCTCCTTCTCGATGGTGGAGTGCACCCGCTTCACCAACGGCTGGATCACCTTCGCCAACAACCGCAAGGCCTGGGCCTACCGCGCGGACCAGCTGCCCTCCACGCACCCGATCACGGCCGACATCCGTGACCTGGAGGACGCGAAGCTCAACTTCGACGGCATCACCTACGCGAAGGGCGCCTCGGTGCTCAAGCAGCTGGTGGCGTACGCGGGGCAGGAGGCGTTCCTGGAGGGCGCGCGCCGCTACTTCAAGCGGCACGCCTACGGGAACACGCAGCTCGGCGATCTGCTGTCCGTCCTGGAGGAGACCTCCGGCCGCGACATGGCCGCCTGGTCGCGCTCCTGGCTGCAGACCGCGGGCGTCAACTCGCTCACACCGGCGGTGATCTACGACGCGGCGGGCCGCGTGACGGAGCTGGCCGTGCTCCAGGAGGCCGCGGAATCACATCCGACGCTGCGTCCGCACCGGATCGCGGTCGGCCTTTACCGCCGTACGCCCGAGGGCACGGTCGAGCGGTACGCGCGGGCCGAGGCCGACGTGGACGGGCCGCGGACCGTCGTCGCCGAGCTGGCGGGCGCCGAGAAGCCGGACCTGATCCTGGTCAACGACGACGACCTCACGTACTGCAAGATCCGCTTCGACGAGGGCTCCCTGGAGACGCTCCGATCCCACCTCGGCGACATCACCGACCCGCTCGCCCGCGCCCTGTGCTGGTCGGCGCTGTGGAACCTGACGCGGGACGCGCTGATGCCGGCCCGGGACTTCATCTCCCTCGTCCTGGACTTCGCGGGCCGCGAATCCGACATCGGCGTGCTGCAGATGCTGCACGCGTGGGCGCGTTCGGCGCAGGTCAACTACGCGGCCCCCGACTGGCGTCCGCAGGGCGGGCGGCTGCTCGCCGAGGGCGCGCTGCGCGAGCTGCGGCTCGCGGAGCCGGGCAGCCAGCACCAGCTGACCTGGGCGCGGTTCTTCGCCGCGGTGGCGTCCGCGGAAGCCGACCACCAGCTCCTGGAGGGACTGCTCGACGGCTCCGCGCAGATCGACGGGCTCGACGTGGACCAGGAGCTGCGCTGGGCGTTCCTGGAGCCGCTGGCCTCCGCGGGACGCGCCGACGAGGCGCGGCTCGACGCGGAACTCGCCCGCGACGACACCGCCTCCGGCAAGCGGCACCAGGTCCGCTGCCTGGCCGCACGGCCCTCGGCGGCGGTCAAGGCGCAGGCCTGGGCGGAGGTCGTCGAATCGGACGCGCTGTCCAACGCGCTGGCGGAGGCCACGATCGCGGGCTTCACCCAGTCCTCGCAGCGTGAGCTGATCGCGCCGTACGCGCCGAAGTACTTCGAGGCGATCGAGAAGGTCTGGGCGCAGCGCTCCATCCAGATCGGCATGGATGTCGTGCGGGGCCTGTTCCCGGCGCTCCAGGACTCCCCGCAGACCCTGGCCGCCACGGACGCCTGGCTGTCCGCACACGAGGACGCGGCCCCGGCACTGCGCCGACTCGTGATCGAGGCGCGGGACGACCTGGCCCGGGTGCTGCGCGGGCAGGCGTGCGACGCGGGGGCCGAGGGCTGAGGCACGCGCCGCGGGGCCGCCGGTGGGGCGGCCCCGCGGCGGGGCCGGGTGGCTGGTCGTGGCGGGCCGTACGGGTCAGTCTGTTCGGTTCGGGGCTATTCCTTCGGAGTCGGAGCAGGGCGGCGCCTGCCCGCGGCGCCCGGGTACAGGGCGGCCGTCCGGGCCACGGCCCTCGCGCCGGGGACTCCGCGGCGGGCCGCGTACGCGGCCGCACGCCCGGCGAGCATCGCGAGGCCGAGCACCTGCAGGGCGCGGGTCAGGCCCGCCCACCACCACAGCGCGAGGAACGACGCGGAGGGCGCGGCGACGGCCGTGGACGCCCGGAGCCGGGCCACCTGCAACGGGCCGCCCCTCGGCAGCCGTTCAAGCACGGGCAGCTTCTCCTGCACAGACACAGGCACAGACACAGGCACAGACACAGGCACCGGCAGTCGCCCCGGCACCCTCGTCCCCGGAGCCCACCGCTTCGACGCCCGCGGTCGGGGCTGCGCGTGCCCTTCGTACGCGTCCTCTTGGTGCACGGCCCCTTCGTACGTGGCCCGTTCCCGCACGTCCCCCTCATGCGCGCCCCGGCGGTACTGCCCCGGATACCGCACGCGTACCACCGTGCGCAGCCCGCCGCCGATCAGGCCCAGCTCGAAGAGGAAGACGCCGGCCACGCCCACCACGTTGCCGAGCTTCCCGGCCGGGGTGTCGAGGACCGATCCGTACAACTGCCCTTTCCACGGCCCGTACGAGACGACCCGCCCCCACTCCTTCTCGTGCGGGAGGCCGGATCGCGCCGGATCGCACGCGAAGGCGCCGCTGCGCCGCTGCTTCGACCACGGGTCGGTCCAGCTGACCCAGCAGCCGCCGTCGCCGTTCACCTCGACGACCGTCAACCGCACCATCGGGTCCTTCTCGTAGGCCGCCTCCCCCATCAGGCCGAGCCCCACGAACACCACCGCCGTGAGCAGCATCCAGCGGAACAGCCCCACCCTGCGCGGGCGTTCGGGCCCCCTATGCCCTTCGGGACCCCCTTGCCCTTCGGGACCCCCTTGCCGTTCGGGACCCCTTCGCCCTGAGGCGTGTTGCGAAACGCGCCCTAACGCGCGCGAACAGACCGCGCGCCGCCGCCAGGCATGCCAGCCGCAGCTCACCCCCGCCGCTCCGGCCACCAGCGTCAGCATGGCCGCCCACAGCAGCAGCGGCTCCCCCGCCCCGGCGCCGACGGTGACCCACAGCAGCCACCCGCCGAGCCCGGCCGGCACGATCCCGCCCCAGAACAGCCGCATGGCACTCACCCCCGTCAGGACGCTTCCGCGGCTCGGTACGCGTCCACGGCCGAAGCTAGAGGGCCCGCGCCGGCCGCGTGATGTGCCGGCCCGGCAGCGAACCGGGCCGCCCAAGTGCCGCAGGCGTGCAACACAGCCGTGACAGAGCCGTCCGGCCGTACCCGTAACCCTCATCCGGACCAGCCCTTCTCGGCAGTCGAACGCCCGTCCTTTAGTGCAGAATTGTCCGGTTCATGCGACAGGGTGGTAACAGCGGCTATCGGGCCGTCACACAGCGGGAAACCCCAGGCCATGAACCACAACACCCCACTCTCCCCCCGCCCTCTGCACCACCTCGCCGATGTCTCGCGCCGCGTGCTCTGTGCCGCGCAGCTGCGCGGCCACGGGGTGTCCGCCGCCGAGACCAACGCACAGTGCCGCCCCGGCGGTCCGTGGCAGCAGTTGCTGCCGGGTGTGTTCCTGCTGCACCCCGGGCCGCCGACGAGCGAGGAGCGGCTGCACGCCGTACTTCTCTACGCCGGGCGGACCCCCGGCAGTCCGGCACCCGGCATCACCGCGGGCGGCACCGGCACGGCGCCCGGCCTGAGCTCCACCTCCGCCGCCCGCGCCATCCCCGCCATCCCCGCCATCCCCGCCGTCCCCGCCATCCCGGAGCAGCAGACCGACTCGCCGCCGCCCGCGGCCCCCGCGCCGGTCGAGCGTTCGGCCGAGGAACGGCGGTCCATGGCCGCCCACCCGTCCTCGCGCGGGAGGCGGAGGGGCCGGCCGCCGGCCGGACAGGAGTCGCCCGGCTGCTCCGGCTACGTGGACGTCATGGTGACCGGCCTCGCCGCGCTCACCCTGCACGGCTTCTCCGCCGCGCCCCCGCTGCCCTCGCTCGACCGCATCGACGTGCTGGTGCCGCGCACCAGGCGGCTGCGCTCCGTGCACTTCGCCCGGCTCGTGCGCACGCATGCGATGCCGGTGCCGCAGGAGGTGACGGGACTGCCCGTCGCCCCGGTGCCGCGCGCACTCGCCGACGCCGTCGCCCAGCTCGGCGACGCGGGTGCGGTACGGCGGCTCCTGATGGAAGCGGTACGCGGCGGGCACTGCGAACCCTCCGCCGTCGTACGCGAGTTGAACCACGCGCGGCTGCTCACCCGGCCGCATGTCATGGACGCCGTCGACTCGCTGCTCGCGGAGGGGCGGGCGATCGCCGAGGACCGGCTGTACCGGCTGGTCGCCGAGTACGGGCTTCCGGACCCGCTGTGGAACGTGGACCTGCGACTGCCGGGCGGCGCGCACCTGGGCGGGGTGGACGCGTACTGGCCCGACCAGGCCGTGGCGGTCGAACTCGACACCCGGGCCCCGCGCCGGCAGGACGACGCAGTGGGGTCTCCCCTGCTCAGTGGGGTCTCCCCTGCTCGAGCAAAGCCGAGAGCTTGGGGACGAAGCCGAGAGCTTGAGGAATGGTCCGCGTACGCGCGCAAGCGCGAGCACCTGGAGCGGCTCGGGATCACGGTCGTGCACATCACGCCGCGCAAACTGCGCGACGGCCTGGAACAGCAGGCCACCGTCGTACGCACCGCCCTGATGGCCGCCACGGACCGTGAGCCCGCTGCGTATGTCGTGGTGCTGCCGAGATGAGCGGATGCCGGGGCGGATCTCATGGCAACCGTTTGCCGAACACAGGACCGCATCAAGGTGACCTGCCCGTAACCTGTGCAGGGTGCACAAGGAGCTGAGAGTGGCGGCCTACGCCGTCTGCGTACGCGACGGAAGGCTGCTGCTCGCCCGCTGGGTGGCCGGGGACGGCAGCAAGCGGTGGACGCTGCCGGGCGGCGGCATGGAGCACGGCGAGGATCCGTACGACACGGTGATCCGCGAGGCGGAGGAGGAGACGGGGTACGCGGTGCGGCCCGCGAACCTGCTCGGGGTGGACTCGATCCGCCGCCGCTATCCGCGCAAGCTCGGCACCTTCGCCGACTTCCACGGGCTGCGGCTCGTCTACGAGGGGGAGATCACCGGCGGCAGCCTGCGCAACGAGACGGACGGCTCGACCGACATGGCCGCCTGGCACCCGCTGGACGCGGTGCCCCGGCTGCCGCGGGTCGGCCTGGTGGACGTCGGCATCGACCTGTGGCGCGAGCGTCCCGCGGCGGGGCGCGTCGAGTCCTGAGCCACAGGAGCGACCGGCTCCCGCGACACCGGGGCGACCGACTCCTGCGACACAGGGGCAGCCGACTCCTGCGACCCGGAGTACTCAGCGGCTCCGACCGGAGTGCTCAGCGGCTCCAAGGGGTGGGGCAGGTGAGCGTGCGGGCGTGGGCGAGGGCGGCGAGGAGGTAGGGGACGTCGGCTCGTACGGCCGCCTCGCCCTGCTTCACGTCGTAGCCGTCCTCCGAGTGGGCGTAGACCGTGACCAGGACCGGTTCGCCGCGCTCGATGCCCTCCGCGAGGGCGGCGGGCAGCGTGATCGTCGTCGAGGGTGCGGTCGTCGTGGAGCGCTCGGGTCGGTACCAGCGGTCGATGTCGACGGTGACGTCCCTCCTGCCGTCGGGGCGCGCGGCCACGTCGACCGCCGTGCCTTCGACGAGGATCCGCGCGCAGGCGATCTGCCGGGCGCGGGACGGCGGACGCCGCTTCGCGTCCTCGCCCGAAGGCGCCTCGGCGTCTTCGTCCGTCGGGGGTGCCCCCTTGTCCTTGGTGCCGCCCTGGTCCCCCACCGCGGGAACGGACTCGGCGCGGCTCGCATCGCCGCCCCCGAGCCCGTCCTGCATCCCCAGCCACAGCACCCCGCCGACCAGGGCGGCCGCGCCCGTTGCGGCGACCGCCCGCAAGGCGAGGGTGAACATCCGCCGGCGCCGTACGCGCACGGGCACGACCGTCACGGTGGGCCGGGCGGGCGGCTGCGCGGGGACCGGTGGTGCGGCAGGCTCGCCCTCCGGTGCCTCGCCACGCCCCTCGCCCCGCGCCTCGCCCAGCTCCTCGCCGAGGTCGCGCAGTGCGAGCCGCAGCAGGTCGAGGTCGGCCGCTGCCTCGCGGTACCCGGCCGAGCGGGCCGCCTCCTCGGGGACGTCCTCGCCGGTGATCGCCGCCATCAGCAGGCGATCACCGTCGTACGCCCCGCTCCCGTACTCCTTGCCCCCGTACTCTCCCCCGGCCACGTCACACCACCTCGTCCTCGTGCAGTCGTGCGCGCAGCGCCCGCACCGCCCCGTGCAGCCTGCTCTTGACCGTGCCCTCGGGGACACCGAGGCGCTCCGCGATGGCGCGGACCGACAGATCCGAGTAGAAGCGCAGGACGACGACCTGCCGCTGGGTGTCGGTCAGCTCGTCGAGCCCCTTCGCGACGGTCATCGAGAGCACCTTGGCCTCCTCCACGGCATGGCTCTCCGTACGGAGCGAGGCGAGGCGCTCGCCCAGGCGTTCCTGGCGGCGGCGGGCCCGGTGGTAGTCCATGGCCCAGTTCGAGGCGACGACGGCGGCCCACGCCGATACGTCCCTCGGCGCCTCGCGTCCGCCGGCGGCCCGTTCGAGCAGCTTGAGCCGTACCTGCTGCACCCCGTCCGGCAGCTCGGAAGCGGGCACGCCGCCGAGCGCGAGGACCGCGCGGACCCGGCTGACCTGCGCCGGATCCAGGGGATCGCGCGCCAGGTCCTGGGGATCGCGCGCCAGGTCCTGGGGGTTGCGCGGATCCTGTGCCTCGCCCGGATCCGCTTTCCGCCCGCGCCGAAGCGTCCCTCTGCGCAGCAATGCCCACCCCTTCCTCACCCGTGCCGAACCTTACGACGCGGGGGCGGGGTGAAACGTTCGGCCTCCCCGGAAAATCTCCGGCAGCGGCGTCGGGCGGCTTGTTCGTTTGCGTGCATAAAGATCGAACTACGCGTCGACTCAAGGGAGTTGAGCTGCAACTATGGGCACATGTCGCACATGATCAAGGGTGCCAACGTGCTGGTGCCCACCGAACTGCTGCGGGTGTCCGTCAGCCGTCTCGCACAGCATGGTTCCCCCTCCGTGGACGCCTCCGCCCTGCTCCTCGACGCGGCCGGCAAGGTGCGCGGCGACGAGGATCTCGTCTTCTACAACCAGCCCCGGCACCCCTCCGGAGCGGTGCGCCACCTGGGGTCCACGGAGGACGGCGGACAGGCCACCCAGTGGCTCGAACTCGATCTCGCGCTGATCGAGCCCGCGGTCCAGCGCGTGGTGATCGCGGCCTCCTGCGAGGGCGGCACCTTCGGTGCGGTGCCGGGGCTCGGCGTACAGGCCGTGCGCGCCGTGTCAGGGGCACCGGTGGCCTCCTATCCGGTGCGGGACGCGGCCTCCGAGACGGCCTTCGTGCTCGGCGAGTTCTACCGGCGCGACGGGGACTGGAAGTTCCGCGCCGTCGGGCAGGGCTGGGCGACGGGTCTTGCCGGTCTGGCGACGGACTTCGGGATCGTGGTGGAGGGGGCACCCGCGGCCGCACCCGCCCCGGCCCCGGCGGCTCCGCCCGCTCCGGATCCGGCCACGGCCGCCGCTCCCCCTCCGTTCCCGGCCGCCGCCCCCGCGTACGCACCCCAGGACGCCGGGCCCGGAATCCCGCAGCCTGCGTACAGCGCCCCGCAGCCGCGGGAGGCCGCGCCCCGGGACGCCCGCCCCGTCCCGTACGGCCCCGAGTTCCCGGTGCACAACCAGCGCGGCCGGGGCCGGGGAGTCGTCTCCGTCGACGACCTGCCCGCGGGACCGGTGCTCGTGGAGCTGTGGCACCAGGGCGAGGGCTACACCTGCGTCTACACCCTCAACCGGCGCAACAAGGACGACGAGCTGCTCTTCAACACCACCATGACCGACTTCCGCGGCAGCGCCGCCGTCCAGCACAAGGGCGACCGCGCGCTGCGGCTGCGGGTCGACGCGGAGAACGACTGGACTCTGCAGGTACGGCCCCTGTCGGCGGCGCGCGACGTGGGCCGGGCCGTCCAGGGCCGCGGCCCGGAGGTCGTCACGTACAACGGGCCGCTCGCCGATCTGGACGTGCGCTGCGACGGTGACGAGGAGGACTACGACGGCGGCAACTTCGTGATCTGGGCGCTGCCCGCCGGCACCGTCCACGAGGACAAGCGCGATCTCCTCGTCAACGAGATCGGCAGCGTCCAGCAGACCGTGCCGATCACGGAAGGCCCGCTGATCCTGCTCATCGAGTCGGACGGCCGCTGGTCCCTCGACGTACGGCCCGTGCCGGTGCCCGATCCGGAGACATCGCGGCAGACGGGCGTGTACGCGGGACGGGCTCCGCAGACGGTGACGCTGGTCAACCCGCACCCCGGGCGGCCATGCCTGCTCGACTACCGCTTCGAGGCGGGGGCCGACTGGGGCTACCGGGTCGAGCTGCTCGACGAGTACGACGAATCCGAGGCCTTCCTCGACAGCGATCAGGACGGCGAGAGCGGACGGCTGGTCTTCTTCCGCGACGGCCAGGAGCAGCAGCGCCTGAAGATCGACCACCAGGACGACTGGAGTCTGCGGCTGGCTCCCCTGGAGGAGGCGCAGCCGCTGCAGGGACCGGTCGAGGGCACCGGCCGCACGGTCCTCCGCCACTCCGGGGCATCCCTGATGGTGAACCTCGAACGCCTGTCCAGGGACGACTTCCCGCTGGTCGTGGACGCGGTGCAGCCCGGCGGGCGCAAGACGATCGCCGCCCAGGCCGGCAACGGGCGGAGGCCCGTGAGCGGGCCGGTCTGGTCGCCGTCCGGGGAGTGCTTCGTGAGTGTGCGCGCCACGGAGGAGACTTCCTGGCGTCTCACGCCCGCCCCGGCCGAGTCCGCCGAGTCCTTCGACGACAAGATCACCGGCCGGGGCTACTGCCTGGTGCGTTTCGCGGGCCCCGAGGCGGATCTCGTCTTCCTGCAGGAGGGCGGCGGCATCGGTGTGGTCTGGGCGCTGGATGCCTCGTTCGAGCCCGTGAAGCGCCTTTCGGTGGGCTCGGGGAAGTTCCCGGCCGCGCCGGGCTTCCTGCAGATCCGCGCCTCGGGCCGGTGGGAGCTGTCGGTGGAGCGCTGAGGGCGGCGGCCCGACCGGGCCCGTCTCACACCCCGGGCAACCGACTGGACACGAGTGCCCCACGTCACCGCATGATGGTGACGTACCCGGGCATGCGCATGGAGCCAGATGCTCAGCAGCAAGAAGGAGTCACCGTGAGGGTCGGAATCGTCGGAGCCACCGGTCAGGTCGGCACAGTCATGCGCAGGATCCTCGTCGAGCGGAAGTTCCCGCTCGACGAGCTGCGCCTGTTCGCCTCCGCCCGCAGCGCCGGCAAGACCCTCGACGGCATCACGGTCGAGGACGCCACCACGGCCGACTACAGCGGCCTCGACATCGTGCTGTTCTCGGCGGGCGGCGCCACCTCGAAGGCGCTGGCCGAGAAGGTCGCCTCGCAGGGCGCCGTGGTGATCGACAACTCCAGCGCCTGGCGCCGCGACCCCGAGGTGCCGCTGGTCGTCTCGGAGGTCAACCCGCACGCGATCGCGGACCGCCCCAAGGGCATCATCGCCAATCCGAACTGCACGACGATGGCCGCGATGCCGGTCCTCCGGCCGCTGCACGCCGAGGCCGGCCTGACCGCGATGGTCGCCACCACCTACCAGGCCGTCTCCGGCTCGGGTCTGGCCGGTGTCGCCGAGCTGCACGGCCAGGCACAGAAGGTCATCGCGGAGGCCGACAAGCTCACGCACGACGGCGCGGCCGTGGACTTCCCGGAGCCCGAGGTCTACAAGCGCCCCATCGCCTTCAACGTGCTGCCGCTGGCCGGCTCGATCGTCGAGGACGGTCTGAACGAGACGGACGAGGAGCAGAAGCTCCGCAACGAGTCGCGCAAGATCCTGGAGATCCCGGAGCTGAAGGTCTCCGGCACCTGCGTGCGCGTCCCGGTCTTCTCCGGCCACTCCCTGCAGGTCAACGTGCGCTTCGAGCGTCCGCTGTCCCCGGAGCGCGCCACCGAGCTGCTCGCGGACGCCCCGGGCGTCGAGCTCTCGGAGATCCCGACGCCGCTGCAGGCCGCCGGCCAGGACGTCTCGTACGTGGGCCGGATCCGCGGCGACGAGACGGTGGAGAACGGTCTCGCGCTGTTCATCTCCAACGACAACCTCCGCAAGGGCGCGGCGCTGAACGCCGTGCAGATCGCGGAGCTCGTCGCCCAGGAGCTGAGCGGCAAGTAGGCGGCGCTCCTCGCGTGCTCGGAAGGGCGGTCACCGGTTGTGGTGGCCGCCCTTCCGCTTGTTCGCGCGCGGGCTGCCGACTACGGGGATATCACCGTGCCCGCGGTGACGGCGCCGTGGAAAGATGCCCGAAACAGTTCGAAACCGAGGAGAACGTGTGCCCGGCACCAATCTGACCCGTGAAGAGGCGCAGGAGCGTGCGCGCCTGCTGACCGTCGACTCGTACGAGATCGATCTCGACCTCTCCGGCGCGCAGGACGGCGGGACCTACCCGTCGGTGACGACGGTGCGTTTCGACTGCGCCGAGGCGAACGCCGAGTCGTTCATCGACCTCGTCGCCGATGCCGTCCACGAGGTGGTCCTCAACGGCAAGTCGCTCGATGTGGCGGCCGTCTTCCGTGAGTCGCGGATCGCCCTGCCGCATCTGCGCCAGGGGGCGAACGAGCTGCGGGTCGTCGCCGACTGCGCGTACACCAACACCGGTGAGGGGCTGCACCGCTTCGTCGACCCGGTCGACGGGCAGGCCTATCTGTACACGCAGTTCGAGGTGCCGGACGCACGCCGCGTCTTCGCCTCCTTCGAGCAGCCGGACCTGAAGGCCACCTTCCAGTTCACGGTGAAGGCGCCGAGCGGCTGGACCGTGATCTCCAACTCGGCGACCCCCGAGCCGAAGGACGACCGCTGGGTCTTCGCGCCGACGCCGCGGATCTCCACGTACATCACGGCCCTGATCGTCGGCCCGTACCACGCGGTGCACAGCACGTACGAGAAGGGCGGGCAGACGGTCCCGCTGGGCATCTACTGCCGCCCCTCGCTCGCCGAGTTCCTCGACGCGGACGCGATCTTCGATGTCACGCGGCAGGGCTTCGACTGGTTCCAGGAGAAGTTCGACTACGCGTACCCCTTCGAGAAGTACGACCAGCTCTTCGTGCCGGAGTTCAACGCGGGCGCGATGGAGAACGCGGGCGCGGTGACCATCCGCGACCAGTACGTCTTCCGCTCGAAGGTGACGGACGCCGCGTACGAGGTGCGGGCCGAGACGATCCTGCACGAGCTCGCCCACATGTGGTTCGGCGATCTCGTGACCATGGAATGGTGGAACGACCTGTGGCTCAACGAGTCCTTCGCCACCTACACCTCGATCGCCTGCCAGGCGTACGCGGAGGACTCGAAGTGGCCGCACGCGTGGACCACGTTCGCCAACTCCATGAAGACCTGGGCGTACCGGCAGGACCAGCTGCCGTCGACGCATCCGATCATGGCGGACATCCGTGACCTGGACGACGTCCTCGTCAACTTCGACGGCATCACCTACGCCAAGGGCGCCAGCGTCCTGAAGCAGCTGGTGGCGTATGTCGGGATGGACGCGTTCTTCAGCGGTGTGCAGTCCTATTTCAAGGCCCACGCCTTCGGGAACACCCGGCTCTCCGACCTGCTCGGCGCCCTGGAGGTGACCAGCGGACGTGATCTGAAGGCCTGGTCGACGGCGTGGCTGGAGACCGCGGGCATCAATGTGCTGCGCCCGCAGATCCAGACCGATGCCAACGGCACCATCACCTCCTTCGCCGTACGCCAGGAGGCGCCCGCGCTGCCCGCCGGCGCCAAGGGCGAGCCGACACTGCGTCCGCACCGGATCGCCATCGGCCTGTACGAGCTCGACGACGCCTCCGGCAAGCTGATGCGCTCCGAGCGGATCGAGCTGGACGTCGAGGGCGAGCTCACCGAGGTGGCCGAGCTCGTGGGCCGCCACCGCCCGGCGGTCATCCTGCTCAACGACGACGATCTCTCGTACGCCAAGGTCCGGCTCGACGCCGACTCCCTGCGCCATGTCACCCAGCACCTGGGCGACTTCGAGGCCTCGCTGCCGCGCGCCCTGTGCTGGGCCTCCGCCTGGGACATGACCCGCGACGGCGAGCTGCCGACGCGCGAGTACCTGTCGCTGGTCCTGTCCGGGATCGGCAAGGAGTCCGACATCGGTGTGGTGCAGTCGCTGCACCGGCAGGTCAAGCTGGCCCTCGACCTGTACGCGGCGCCGGACTTCCGTGCGGCGGGCCTGGCGCGCTGGACCGAGGCCTGCCTCACGCATCTGCGTGCGGCCGAGCCCGGCAGCGACCACCAGCTTGCCTGGGCGCGGGCGTTCGCGGCGACGGCCCGTACGCCGGAGCAGCTCGACCTGCTGAAGGGCCTCCTCGAAGGCACGGAGTCGATCGAGGGTCTCGCCGTCGACACCGAGCTGCGCTGGGCGTTCGTGCAGCGGCTCGCGGCCACCGGGCAGTACGAGGAGGCGGAGATCGCCGCCGAGTACGAGCGGGACCGGACGGCCGCCGGTGAGCGGCACGCGGCCACCGCGCGGGCCGCGCGGCCGACTGCCGAGGCGAAGGCCGAGGCGTGGGCGTCGGTCGTCGACTCGGATCAGCTGCCGAACGCCGTGCAGGAGGCGGTCATCGCGGGCTTCGTGCAGACGGACCAGCGGGAGCTGCTCGCGCCGTACACGGCGAAGTACTTCGCGGCGGTCAAGGACGTCTGGGCCTCGCGTTCGCACGAGATGGCGCAGCAGATCGCGGTCGGCCTGTACCCGGCGATCCAGGTCGAGCAGGCCACGCTCGACGCCACGGACGCGTGGGTCGCGCAGGCGGAGCCGAACGCGGCGCTCGCGCGGCTCGTCTCGGAGTCGCGGTCCGGGGTCGAGCGGGCCCTGAAGGCGCAGGCGGCGGACGCGGCTGCGGCGTAGGGGCAGGTACGTGCGGGAGGGGGCCGGCCGGGGCTTACCGGTCGGCCCCCTCTCCCGTATCGGCACCCTCTCCCGTCCCGGCGCCCTCTCCTGTCTCGGCGCTCTCTCCCGTCCCGGCGCTCTCCCGTCCCGGCGCCGCTCGTGGGCCGCCTCAGGCCCGAGCGGTCTCCCTCACACGGGCCGCCTCAGTCGCGGGCCGCCGCCTCCCGCAGGGCGTCGAGGACGCGTGCCAGGGCGGGGCGGGACTCGGCCCCGTTGCGGACCGCCGCGACGACATGACGCCGCGGCCGGTCGCCGCCGATACCGACGCGGACCACGCCCTGCGCGGGCGCGACCGCCATCCGCGGCACGAGCGCGACCCCCATCCCGGCCGAGACCATCGCGAGGATCGCGGTCCAGCCCGCCGCGCTGTGCGCCTGCTCGGGCACGAAACCGGCCGCCTCGCAGGCCGTCGTGGTGATCTCCGACCACGGTCCGCTGCCGCCGAAGATCCAGGGTTCGCCGGAGAGTTCGGCCAGCCGCACGCTCTTGCGTTCCGCGAGCCGGTGGTCCCGGGGCAGGGCCACGTCGAGCGGGTCGGTGAGCAGCGGGATCCGGGTGTACCTGGGGTCGCGGGCGGTGGGCGCGTGGGCGGCGAGCGACAGCGCGAGGTCCACCTCCCCGGCGGCGAGCAGCTCGTAGGCCTCGGCGGCCTCCGCCTCACGCACCCGTACGTCGAGGCCGGGCGCCGCCTCGCGCAGGCGCCGTACGGCCGGTACGACGAGGGCGGGCACGGCGGTCGAGAAGGCGCCGATGCGCACCTCGCCCGCCTCGCCGCTCGTATAGCGGGCGAGATCGGCCTCGGCCCGCTCGAGTCGGGCGAAGACGGCGTCCGCGTGCCGCAGGAGCAGGTGTGCCGCGTCCGTGAGGCGGACGCGGCGGCCCTGGGCCTCCAGGAGTGGCACGCCGACCTGCTTGGCCAGGTTGGTCAGCTGCTGGGATACGGCCGAGGGGGTCATGAGCAGCACCTGCGCGGTCGCGGTGACGGTGCCGTGCTCGCTGAGGGTGCGCAGGATCTGCAGCTTCCGGAAGTCCCACTCGGTCATGTCCGGCAACTTATCCCCTGCGTCCGGCGGCCTGTCCCCTGCGTCCGGCGACCTATCCCCTGCGGCCCGCGCGGATCCCGGCCCTGCTCACCGATCCCAGGAGCACGCCACCCAGGATCAGTGCCATGCACAGGACCTGCATCGGTCCGGTCGGCTCCGCGAGGATCACGTAGGAGAGGAGCGCGACGCAGACCGGCTGGAGGTAGTAGACGAGCCCGGCCCGGCCCGCGCCGATCAGCGAGATCGCCTTGTTCCAGGCGAAGAAGGCGAGCGCGGAGGAGAACACCCCGGCATACAGGAGCGGCGTCAGCGTGCCGGGCGTCGGCGCGAAGCCGCCCTGCACGGCCAGACTCGTGACGTAGAGGGGCGTGAGCAGCACCGCCCCGGCCGCAAAGCTCGTGCACAGGAAGGCAAAGGTCCCCAGTTCGGCGGGGCGGCGGCGCAGCAGCGCGCTGTACGAGGCGAAGCTGAGCGCCGCGCCCAGCATCCACAGGTCACCGGCCGCGAAGTCGGGCGTGAGGCTGCCCCTGCTGACCAGGAGCAGCACCCCGGCGCAGGCGATCAGCATGCCGACGCCCCTCCGCGCCCCGAGCCGCGCGCCGCCGAGCTTCTCGTAGACCGTCATCGCGACCGGCGAGGCGGCCATGATCATGCCCATGTTCCCGGCGGAGGTGGAGATACCGGCCTGGTAGACGAGGGTGTTGTAGGTGGCGATGCCGAGCAGCGAGGCCAGGGCGACGAAGCGCCAGTGGCACAGGACGACGTGCCGCTCGCGCCAGGCGTGCCGGGCCGCGAAGGGCGCGACCGCGGCGAGGGCGATGATCCAGCGCCAGTACGCGTGCTGGACGGGCGGCACCGTGTCGGCGAGGGCGCGGGCTCCGATGAAGCTTCCCGACCAGACGACCGTGGCGACGAGCGCGAGCAGCAGACCGACGGTGGCGCCACGGCCCGCACCGGCGGTGCGGCGGGTGCCGCGGTACGGACGCCCGGTCGGCCGGCTCGGCGTGGGGGTCGCCTCCGGGGTGCGTACGCGGTCGAGGACTGCCATCCCGTATCCCTTGCCCAACTGCCCCTGGTGCGGGGCGCTCGTGCGGTGTGTGCTGACGGGATCAAGGCTGGCAGGACGCGGTCACGTAGGTCCATCGAAAAGAATCGATGACTGCTTTAAGGAGAACTGAACGGTCTACGGTCCGTGGGGCGCCCGCGCCCGGACACACGAAAGCGCCCACCCGCCCCCGCACGGATGCGGGAACCGGTGGGCGCTTCGGGAAGTCCGGGTCCGGGGTCAGCCCTGCTGCTTGCGGGACTTGTCCCCGACCATGACCAGACCGGCGATCACGAGGAACAGCGCGATCGGGGCCACGACGTACAGGCCGAGGGTCTCCATCACGGAGAGGCCGGGGCCCGGGTCGTCACCGTCGTCGCGGGTGAGCGCGAGCGCGGGGGACGACATCAGCAGCATCATCAGCGTTGTACCGGCTGCTACGGCGCCGGCGCGCAGGGCGTTCTTCTTGTCCACGGAGCCAACCTAGCGAATGCCTTCGCCGGGCGCGCGTCCGGGGTGCCGGTCGGGTGCGCGCACCGCACGCCGTGGGCCCGGTCAGATGAGGTGGGAGGCCGTACCGAACGCGGTGGGTTCGCTGGTCAGTGGCGCCTCATCGGCGAGCGGTGGCTCGCTGGTCAACGGCGTCTCATCGGCCAGGGGCTGCTCGCTGGTCAGCGGCGCCTCTACGGAGAAGGATCCGTGCAGCACGGAATCCGGGTCGGACACCCGGGAGAGGTCAGGCAGATCCGGGAGCTCGTTACGTTTGGACAGGGCGTCGAACAACAACTGAGCGCTCACCCAGGGCCTCCTTGGTTTGTGGGTCGGTCCCATTCGGTGGTGTCGGCAGACGGTCAGACCTACCCAGCGCTTCCCAGGCCATGCGTGAAACGTGGCGATGGTCACAGTCCGCTCCTCCTCGGCACGTTGACCTGAGACACCCGTGGCGCCGACGGGGGGTGCGCGCCGGTAGCGGCGTTACGGGGATCACCGGCAGGCAAGGAACGGGAATCACCGGCGGGCAAAACGAGCACAACGGCCACGTGCATTGACACTGTGACCATCGCGGTGGTGGGCTCGGCACCATCCGGAACCCCCGCCGACGACAGCCGCGGAAACCGGCTCCCGCCGTACGGGGCGTCGCGTGCGGGACATGCGGGACATCGCGTGCGGGAACTGAGAAGAAGGGCAGGAGAGGCCGTGCTGGTCCGGCGCTCGAAGAGTGCGGTGGCGCTGGCCGCCGCGGTGATCGGCAGCCTGCTCTCCGGTGCACCCGGGGCGCTCGCCGCCCCGCCCGCCCCCGGCGTGAGCGCACCCGCCCCCGCGAACGGCACCGCCGAGGCCCCGGCGCCCCCTTCCGTATGGCCGCGTCCGCAGTCCCTGCAGGCCGCCGGGCCCGGCGTGGCGGTCACCGAGCGTGTCTTCCTGCTCGCCGACAAGGGCGCCGATCCGTATGCCCTCGAAGCGCTGCGCGAGGTGCTGCGCTCGGCCGGGGCGCGGCGGATCGCCGTGGTCACGGACGCGGAGCGGCTGCCCGGCGCGGGACTGCTGGTACGCGCGGGGCACAGCCAGGGGCGTACGAGCCCTGCCGCGCTGCGGCCCCGGCGTGATGACGCGGGCGCTCAGGCGGCGCTGCGCGCCCTGAAGGTGGCCGAGCGCGCCGATCTGCCCTCCGGCGGCTACCGCATCGGCATCGGCCGGGTCGACGGCCGGGACACGGTGGCGCTCGCGGGCGTCGGGGAGGACGGCCTCTTCCACGCCGTACAGACCCTGCGGCAGCTGGCCGCCGACCGGCGGTTCCCGGGCGTACGCGTACGGGACTGGCCCGCGGCCGCAGTACGGGGCACCACCGAGGGCTTCTACGGCACCCCGTGGACCACCGGGGAGCGTCTCGAACAGCTCGACTTCCTGGGCCGCACCAAGCAGAACCGCTATGTGTACGCGCCCGGCGACGACCCGTACCGCCAGGCGAAATGGCGCGAGCCCTATCCCGACGAGCAGCGCGCGGACTTCCGCAGACTCGCCGAGCGTGCCCGCGCCAACCATGTGACGCTCGCCTGGGCGGTCGCGCCCGGCCAGGCCATGTGCCTGTCCTCGGACGGCGATGTCAATGCGCTCACGAAGAAGTTCGACGCGATGTGGGCGCTGGGGACACGCGCCTTCCAACTGCACTTCCAGGACGTCTCGTACAGCGAATGGCACTGCGACGGGGACGCCGAGGAATTCGGCTCCGGACCCGAGGCGGCGGCCGAGGCGCAGGCGCGGGTCGCGAACGCGGTGGCGGAGCATCTGGCCGAGCGGTATCCGGACGCGGAGCCGCTGACGCTGATGCCGACCGAGTACTACCAGAAGGGCGCGACCGAGTACCGCACGCGGCTCGCCGAGGAGCTGACGGACCGGGTGCAGGTCGCCTGGACGGGCGTCGGCGTCGTCCCGAAGCAGATCACCGGACGGGAACTCGCCGACACGCAGCGGGCGTTCGGCGGGCACGACCTGGTGACGATGGACAACTACCCGGTGAACGACTACGCCGAGGACCGGATCTTCCTCGGCCCGTACACCGGCCGCGAACCGGCCGTCGCCACCCGCTCGGCGGCGCTGCTCGCCAATGCCATGCAGCAGCCGACGGCCTCCCGCATCCCGCTGTTCACGGCCGCGGACTTCGCGTGGAACCCGCGGGGATACCGGCCCGGCGAGTCCTGGCGGGCGGCGATCACCGCGCTCGGCGGCGGTGATCCCGAGCGGCGCGAGGCGGTCGGCGTACTGGCCGGGCACGACGCCTCCTCCGTGCTCGGGGCGCAGGAGTCGGCGTATCTGCGGCCGCCGATAAAGGAGTTCTTCGACGCGCGCACGACGACGGACACGAAGCGCCTCGACCGCGCGGCGAAGGAGCTGAAGGCCGCCTTCACGCTGCTGCGCGAGACACCGGTCCGCCTCGAAGCCACCGCTCTCGGCCGCGAAGTACGGCCGTGGACGGCGCAGTTGGGGCGCTACGGCGAGGCGGGCGAACTGGCCGTCGAGCTGCTGCTCGCGCAGGCGCGCGGCCAGGGCGAGGAGGCCTGGAGCGCGGCGCGGCGCCTGAAGACGCGGCGCACGGAGCTGAGGTCCGCGCGGGCGACCGTCGGCGAAGGCGTCCTCGACGCCTTCCTCGACCGGGCACAGCAGGAGGCCTCCGCCTGGACGGGCACGAACCGTACGCACACCGACCCCGGCGATGCGAAGCCCCCGGCCGACCGTCCCGCGGAGCCGGACACCGTACGGCTCCCGCGCCCGCGCCCCCTCGACCGGGTCTCCGTCATGACGGACCCTGGCACCCGCGGCACCCTGGAGGCGCACGTCCCCGGGAAGGGCTGGCGCAAGCTGGGCGAGGTGTCGTCCAGCGGCTGGACGGAGACCCGCGGCCCCACCGGCGAACAGGTCGACGCCCTGCGCGTCGTACGGCAGGAGGGAACGGACAGCACGGACGGCACGGACGGCACGGACGGCCGGGTGGAACACCTGATCCCCTGGTACGCGGACGCCCCCGCCGCCACCCTGGAGCTGTCCCACACGGAAGTCGACGCGGAGATCGGCGGCGCCCCCCAGCGGCTCACCGCCCGCCTCACCGCCCAGCGGCCCGAGGACGTGAACGGCCGGGTCACGGCGAAGGCACCGGCCGGCATCGAGGTGCGCACCCCGGAGAAGTCCACGCTGCGGCGCGGCACGGACATGGGCGTACCCGTGGAGATCACGGTGCCCGCGGACACCCCCTCGGGCACATACGAGATCCCGGTCCGCTTCGGCTCCCAGACCCGGACCCTGACCGTACGGGCGCACCCCCGCGTGAGCGGTGAGGACCTGGCCCGCGGCGCGAAGCCCTCCTCCTCGGCCGACGAGACCCCCGACTTCCCGGCCTCCGCCGCCAACGACGGCGACCCCCGCACGCGCTGGTCCTCGCCCGCGGAGGACGACCAGTGGTGGCAGCTGGAGCTCCCCGCCCCGGCCCGTCTGGGCCGCCTCACCCTCACCTGGCAGGACGCCTACGCCTCCCGCTACCGCGTCCAGGTCTCCGAGGACGGCCACACCTGGCACACGGCGGCCACCGTCCGCGACGGGCGGGGCGGCCGCGAGACCGTGGGCTTCGACGCCCGGGACGTGCGGTTCGTACGCATCCAGGTGGACGAGCGGGCCACCGAGTACGGGGTGTCGCTGTGGTCGGTGGAGGTACGGGCCGCCGCCGGTGAGTGACCGGCGGGGGCGCGGTCCCCGTTGCGGGGGTGCGGTCGCTGCGTACGGGCGCGGGAGCAGGCAGAGGGGCGGGAGCCGCGGGGCGGGCCGCTACTTCGAGAGGCCTGGCGGCGGAACCGGAGGAGGCGTGGCGCCGGAGTGCAGCGGGTTCGCGGTGGTCCGTGACGGGCTCCCGGGAGCCGCGGTGGTCCGCGGCGGGTTCGCAGGGGCCTCGGTGGCCTGTGCCGGTATCGGGGCGGTGTGCGCGGACGGGGCGGTGTGCGCAGCCGGGGCGGTGTGCGCGGACGGGGCCGCCACGCCGGTCACGGGCTCGGCGCCCGCCGCCTCCACCACCTGCGGCAGTCCGCCCACGATGCGGATACCGGCCGCGTCGAACGTGCGCTTGATACGCCAGCGCAGTTCCCGCTCCACCCCGACCGCCTTGCCCGGCATGGTCTTCGCGGAGACCCGGATCACCATCGAGTCCAGGTAGACGGCATCGAGCCCGAGCACCTCGACCGGACCCCACAGCCGCTCGTTCCAGGGCTCTTCCGCGGCCAGCTGTTCACCGATGTCGAGGATCGTCGCCTGCACCTTGTCCAGGTCCTCGTCCGGCCGCACCGTCACATCGATGTGGGCGGTGGCCCAGCCCTGGGACAGGTTCCCGATCCGCTTGACCTCGCCGTTGCGCAGGTACCAGATCGCACCGTTCTCGCCGCGCAGCTTGGTCACCCGCAGTCCGACCTCGACGACCTCGCCCGAGGCCACATCGGCGTCGATGGTGTCGCCGACCCCGTACTGGTCCTCGATGATCATGAACACGCCGGTCAGGAAGTCCATGACCAGGTTGCGCGCACCGAAACCGAGGGCGACACCCGCCACGCCCGCCGAGGCGAGCAGCGGCGCGAGATCGATCGAGAACGCGCCGAGGACCATCAGTGCGGCCGTGCCCATGATCAGCAGGGACGCCGTCGACCGCAGGACGGAGCCGATCGCCTCCGAGCGCTGCCTCCGCCGCTCGGCATTGGCGATCATGCCACCGAGCGGCGTGCCGTCCACGGTCGGGGCCGTGCGGTTCATCCGTTCGATGAACTTGGTGATCGCCTTGCGGACGAGATGCCGCAGCACCACCGCGATCACCACGATCAGCAGGATCCGCAGCCCGACGGCGAGCCACGTCGACCAGTTCTCCTCGACCCAGCCGGCGGCCTTCCCGGCCTTCTCCTGTGCGTCCTCGAGCGTCGGCGGCACGCTGGGATCGGCGGCCGTGAGAGCGGACAACAGCACGGCGGGGACCTCCACGGTGTAGCGGCCTGCCCGCCGGAAGCGACTCGGCGGGGATGCGGGCAGAACTACCACCCTAACGGGGCATTGTGCGCGGATCGTTGCCCTGCGCAGGGGAGAGACGCTCCTCACCTGGGGATGTACAGAGTGTGGTCGAAAACACTCCCAGCCCGTTACCGGCAGATGGTGGCGCTTCGCGAGGCCATGAGGGGAGACTGACTACAGATCGTCCCGGCGCGAGCCACGCGCCGCCGGCGTATTAGGAGGCATCGGTGCCGCATGTCCTGGTCCTCAACGCGTCGTACGAGCCACTCGGCGTCGTACCGCTCCGCCGCGCGCTCGTCCTCGTCCTCGAGAACAAGGCCATGTGCCTCGAGGAATCCGGCGCGTTCCTGCACAGCGCGACCCGCACCATCCCGGCTCCAAGCGTCGTCCGGCTGAAGCGCTTCGTCCGGGTCCCCTACCGGGGGCCCGTTCCGCTCACCAGGCGCGCCCTGTTCGCCCGCGACGGCGGACGCTGTGTCTACTGCGGTGGCGTCGCAACCAGCGTCGACCACGTGATCCCCAAGAGCCGGGGAGGCCGCCACGCCTGGGACAACGTGGTGGCGTCCTGCCGCCGCTGCAACCACGTCAAGGCGGACCGCCACCTGGTGGAGATCGGCTGGCGACTGCGCCACAAACCCGCACCACCCTCCGGCCTGGCCTGGCGCATCATCGGCACCGGGCACAGGGACCCGCGCTGGCTGCCGTATCTGCAGCCGTACGGCGCGGAGGACGCGATGGCCCGGATCGACGGCATCCCTGCCTGATCTCCGATCCGGGCCTTGTTGCGTCCTCGGGCCCGGGCTTTGCTGTGCTCCCGGGCCCCGCTCCCCTGGGAACCCGGCCTTGCGGTCACTCGTACCGCAGCTCCGCGGGGTGCAGGGCCCTGCGGAGCAGCGGCAGCGTGCAGGCGGTGGCGAGCAGGCAGGCGGCGTATACCGCGAGTGGTACGAGCAGCGGCTCGGCCACCGGCAGCGGCTGCCCCATCAGGCCGCCGTACGCCACGTAGAGCCCCGTACCGCCGATGCCGGCGATGAGCATGGCCGGGGCGAGCGGCAGCGCGGTCTCCAGGAGCACCGCCCGGCGCAGCACGGACCGCGGTACCCCGGCGGCGGACTGGGCGGCGAGCGCGCGGCGCCGGGTGATCAGGGATTCCGCGGTGCCCGTGACCAGGGCGAGCAGGGCGATGAAGGCGGCGGTCGCCAGGGCCGCGGCGATCAGGTTGATGCCTCCGGAGTAATAGCCGTCCTCGTCCTGCGCTCCGACCTGCCCGAGCATCAGCGCGCGGACGCCGACGAGGATCACGCCCGCCACGGTGACGAGGAGCAGCGTGCCGTGGATCCGGGCGGATGCCCAGGGGTCGGCCTTGAGCCGGCCCGCCGCGATCAGCACCGAGGGACTCTGGGCACGCTTCAGCAGGGCACCGCCCATCGACCGGGCGAAGGCCGCGGCGGAGGCCACCGCGCCCACCCCCACGAGGACGACCGCCGTCAGCGCGAGCACCGGGAAGAGGGTCCTCACGAGGTCCGCCCGAGTGCCGATCTGGACAACAAGGTACGTACCGGCCGTGCAGCCCACGAACAGCAGGTAGAAGCCCCGGCTGCGCTGCTTGCGGGCCCGGCGCACCACGCCGAGCGGCGAGGCCACGACCCGGTGCAGCACCAGGACGCTGAGGAGCGTGACGGCCAGGGGCACGCCGAGGGTGACGCCGAGGAACGCGGGCCAGTCGACGGCCACATCGCTGGGCCAGGCGAGCGTGGTGTCACCGGCCTGGAGCCACCCGAACAGTGCGTGCACACCGAGGAAGAGCAGCAGCCCGGCCACCGCACCGGCCAGACAGGTCAGCCCGGCCTCGACCGCCGCGAGCAGGCGCACCTGCCGCGGTGTGGCGCCCGCGAGCCGCAGATTCGCGAACCGCCGTTCGCGGTGCACGGCGCCGACCCGGGTGGTCTGGGCGAGGAAGCCGAGCACGGGCACGAGCAGCATGGCGATGGCGAAGGCGAAGCCGGGGCGCACCCCCGCGTCGTTGAGGACCGCCAGGCTGTACGGCTCACCCAGGCCCGCCCCCATGCGCTCCGTGATGCCCCCGCTCTGGCGGTCGTACGAGATGGATGCCACGAGCACCGCCCCGAGCCCGAACACCGTGGCGAGCAGCGCGGCGAAACCGGTGAGGGCGATCCGCCACCACTCGTGCCGGTCGGAGCCGCGCAGCAGGGCCGCGGCGAGCCCGATGGTGTCGCCCAGCCCCGCGGCCTCGGACCGCGGCGGATCGGCGTACGGACGCGTGCGGCCGGTCCGGGTGGGGCCGGCGGGAGTGCGTCCGGTCCGGGTGGGGCGCGCGGGAGTGCGTCCGGTCCGGGTGCGGTCGGTCCGAGCGGGGCCGGTCCGGTCGAGTTCAGCCATCGCTGCCGACCTCCGCCGTGCCGTACTGCTGGGCGGCCCATGGCCCGTCGGTCTTCACCAGCCCGTCGCTCAGCATCACCTCCCGGTCCGCATACGCGGCGACCTGGGAGTCATGCGTGATGAGCAGCACCGCACAGCCGCTCGCGCGGGCCGACTGGACCAGGGTGGTCATCACCTGTTCCCCGGTCAGCGTGTCGAGCGCGCCGGTCGGCTCGTCGGCGAAGATCACCTCGGGCCCGGTGACCAGCGCCCGGGCCAGTGACACGCGCTGGGCCTGCCCGCCGCTCATCGCACCGGGCCGCAGCCCTGCCTGCCCGTACACGCCGAAGCGGCCGAGCCAGTCGGCGGCCTGTTCCTGCGCGTCGGCCCGGCGCGTGCCCGCGAGGAGCAGCGGGAGTGCGACGTTGTCGAGGGCCGACAGTTCGGGGATCAGCTGGCCGAACTGGAACAGGATGCCGAAGCCGGTGCGTCTGAGCTCCGTGCGCCGCGCCTCGGACAGCTGTCCCAGTTCGGTCCCGGCGTACTGCACGCTGCCCGCGTCGGGCGTGACGATGCCCGCGAGGCAGTGCAGCAGCGTGGACTTGCCGCTGCCGCTCGCTCCCGTGACGGCGAGGATCTCGCCGGCCGCCAGGGAGACGGAGGCGCCCCGCAGCGCCTGCGTCCGCCCGTAGGCCTTCTCGATGCCGCGTGCGGTGATCAAGGGGGGTGGCTGGGTGGTCATACGTTCCTGATCTCCTCGGTGAGGGCGGCGAGCCGGCCTGCGGTCGTGGTCATCCACCGCAGATCGGCGTCGAGGTGGCTGAGTGCGTAGTCGGCGGAGAGCACGGTGGCGAGGTCCGCGCCCGGCGCGGTCTTCAGCGCCGTGAGCTCCCGCATCCGCGCCATGTGGGCGGTGCGCTGGGCGCGCAGATACGCGGCGGGGTCGGCGGTTTCGCCCGCGGCCTCGGCGAGGATCGCGACGACGACCTTGGCGAAGATGTCGCTGGTGATGAAGGGGGCCGGCGGGGCGATCTCGGCCAGCCAGTGGGCGAGTTCCACGGACCCCTTGCCGGTCGCGCGGTAGTGGGTGCGCTCCGGTCCGCCGTCCGCGTCGGTGCCCTCGACCTCGGCGAGCCCATCGCGTACCAGGCGCTGCAGGGTCGTATAGACCTGCCCGTATGCCAGCGGGCGGGCCTGCGGGAAGCGTGCGTCATGGCGCCGCTTGAGGTCGTAGCCGTGACTCGGGCCCGCGGCCAGCAGGCCGAGCAGGACGTGTCGGGTGCTCATGACGCCACTATGCACCGAGTATATGTACTCAGTGAATAGCTGACGGCGAAGACGTTGAAGTGAGAGGAAGGATTCCGCTTCAACGCCGGACCCGAGCCGCCCCGGGCCCGATTCGTGCGCGACGAACCCTTGACGCACCCCGGCCCCCCGCTGCTAACTTCCCCGTAAGCGATAGGAAACCTTCCTAATAGATGGCGGAGGCGATAGCCTCGGGCCTGGCAGGAGGGTCGTTCGGGAGTCGGTTCGGAAGTCGGTTCGGGAGGGGCGGCAATGGTGGGAAGCGGTCCAGGGGCGCCTGGAACTCCCAAGGTGTTGCGGGCCATGAACGACCGGGCCGCGCTCGATCTGCTGCTCGCGCACGGGCCGCTGTCGCGCACCCGGATCGGAAAGCTGACCGGGCTGTCCAAGCCGACCGCGTCCCAGCTGCTCGCCCGCCTCGAAGCCGCCGGCCTGGTGACGCAGACCGGGACCAGCGCGGGACGGCCCGGGCCCAGCGCCCAGCTGTACGCCGTCAACGCGCAGGCCGCCCACGTCGCCGGACTCGATGTCACCCCGGGGCGGATCCTCGCCGCGGTCGCCGACATCAGTGGGGAGACGGTCGGGCAGTGCGAGCTGGCGACTCCCGGGCGCGCGAAGAACGAGGGCGGCACCGTACGGCACGTGCTCGACGCCCTCGACGGGGCGGTGAAGGACGCCGGGCTCACCCGTGCGGCGCTGCACCGCGTCGTCATCGGCACCCCGGGCGCCTTCGACCCCAACACCGGCCGCCTCCGCTACGCCAGCCATCTGCCCGGCTGGCACTCCCCCGACCTGCTCGACGCGCTCGCGGCCGCGCTGCCGATGCCCGTCGGCTACGAGAACGACGTCAACCTCGCGGCGCTCGCCGAACAGCGGCTCGGCGCGGCGCGGGAGCACGAGGACTTCGTGCTCCTGTGGAACGAGGAAGGCATCGGCGCCGCCCTCGTGATCAACGGCAGGCTGCACCGCGGCTGGACCGGCGGCGCGGGCGAGCTGGGCTTCCTGCCCGTGCCCGGCACGCCGCTGGTGCGCCAGGTCGCCCGGACCGGCAGCGGCGGCTACCAGGAGCTTGCGGGTGCGCAGGCCGTCCCCCGTATCGCCGCATCGCTCGGCATCCGTACGGCCTCCGAGCGCCGTCCGCACGCCGAGGTCGCGGCCGAACTGCTGCGCACCGCGGCCGGGGAGTCCGCGGACCCCGCACACACCGAGCTGCTCCAGCAGACCGCCCAGCGCATCGCCACCGGCCTCTCCTCGGTGATCGCCGTGCTCGATCCCTCACTCGTGGTCCTGTCCGGCGGTCTGATGAGCGCCGGCGGTGAGGCGCTGCGTGCGCTGATCCAGGCCGAACTCGCCGAACTCGCCGCGTCACGGCCGCAGCTCGTGCTCGGCGAGGTGCGGCGGCATCCCGTACTGCGCGGGGCGCTGGAGAGCGCCCTCGCCGACACCCGCGACGAGGTCTTCGACACCTCCGCCCACTGACCCACTCCGCCCGGACACCCCGCTCCACCCGGCAACCCGCTTCACCGCTCCACCCGGCTCGACGCCACCCCCAGCTCTCGACCCGACCTCGCTCACCCGCTCACCCGCTCACCCGCTCACCCGCTCACCCGCTCCATCCCATCACCCAGCTCACCCCTGCGATGCCAGACCGTTCCGGGCGTGAACGCCCGGGCACCCTCTCCAAACTCAAATGAAAGGCTGACTTCGTGAAGCTCGCAGTAGTGGGGGGCGGCTCCACGTACACCCCCGAACTCATCGACGGGTTCGCCCGGTTGCGGGACGTGCTGCCGATCGAGGAGCTGGTGCTCGTCGACCCGGCGGCCGAGCGTCTTGAGCTGGTCGGCGGTCTCGCGCGCCGGATCTTCGCGCGCCTGGGCCATCCGGGCCGGATCGTCACCACCTCCGACCTGGACGCGGGCATCGAGGGCGCGGACGCGGTGCTCCTGCAGTTGCGCGTCGGCGGCCAGGCGGCCCGCAACCAGGACGAGACCTGGCCCCTGGAGTGCGGCTGCGTCGGCCAGGAGACGACGGGCGCGGGCGGGCTCGCGAAGGCCCTGCGCACGGTCCCGGTCGTCCTCGACATCGCCGAACGGGTCCGCCGCACCAGTCCGGACGCGTGGATCATCGACTTCACCAACCCGGTGGGGATCGTGACCCGCGCCCTGCTGCAGGCCGGCCACAAGGCCGTCGGCCTGTGCAACGTGGCGATCGGCTTCCAGCGCCGCTGGGCCGCGTCCCTCGGCCTCGCGCCCGCCGAGATCCACCTGGACCACGTCGGACTGAACCATCTGACCTGGGAGTTCGGCGTACGGATCGGAGGCCCCGAAGGCGAGGACGTGCTGCCGAAGATCCTCGCGGAGAACGGCGGGGAACTCGCCTCGACCCTGCGGCTGCCGCGCGCCGTCCTCGACCGCCTCGGCGTCGTCCCCTCCTACTATCTGCGCTACTACTACGCGCATGACGAGGTCGTACGGGAACTGGGCACCAAGCCGTCCCGAGCCGCCGAAGTCGCCGAGATGGAGCGGCAACTGCTCGCCATGTACGGGGATCCGGCCCTCGACGAGAAGCCGGAACTGCTCGCGAAGCGCGGCGGCGCCTTCTACTCGGAGGCGGCCGTGGACCTCGCGGCCGCGCTGCTCGGCGGCAAGGGCTCACCGCACCAGGTGGTGAACACGTACAACAACGGCACGCTGCCGTTCCTGCCGGACGACGCGGTGATCGAGGTACAGGCCGCGGTGGGACGCGAGGGCGCGGCGCCACTCGCCGCACCTCCCCTCGACCCCCTCTTCTCCGGTCTGATCTCCCATGTCACGGCCTACGAGGACCTGGCCCTGGACGCGGCCCTGCGCGGCGGCCGCGACCGCGTCTTCAAGGCGCTCCTCGCGCACCCGCTCATCGGGCAGTACGAGGCTGCCGAAGGCCTCACCGACCGGCTGATCGCACACAACCGGGAGCACCTCACGTGGGCCTGAACGCAAGTGTGCTCGCGGTGGACGCGGGCAACAGCAAGACCGATGTCGCGGTGATCGGCGAGGACGGCACGGTCCTGGCGACCGCGCGGGGCGGCGGCTTCCAGCCGCCGCGGGTGGGCGTGCGGGCGGCGGTGGACGCGCTGGCGGTGACGGTCACCGAGGCCTTCGAGGCGGCGGGGGTGCGCTCGGTGTCCCATGTCTCGGCCTGCCTCGCCAATGCGGACCTGCCCGTCGAGGAGGCGGAACTGACGGCCGCGGTGGCCGCCCGGGGATGGGGGTCCACGGCGACCGTGCGCAACGACACCTTCGCGATCCTGCGGGCCGGGGTGGACGCGCCGCTCGGCGTGGCGGTGGTGTGCGGGGCGGGCATGAACTGCGTCGGCATGGCGCCCGACGGCCGCACCGCCCGCTTCCCCGCGATCGGACGGATCTCCGGTGACTGGGGCGGCGGTTGGGGCCTCGCCGAGGAGGCACTGTGGCACGCGGCCCGTGCGGAGGACGGCCGGGGCGGCCCGACCGAGCTCGCGCACACGCTGCCCGGCCACTTCGGACTGCCGACGATGTACGCACTCATCGAGGCGCTGCACCTGGAACGCATCCCGGTGGCGCGCCGCCATGAGCTGACACCCGTACTGTTTGCCACCGCGGCGGCCGGGGACGCGGTGGCGGGGGCGATCGTGGACCGCCTCGCGGACGAGGTGGCCGCGATGGCCCGCGTGGCCCTGACCCGCCTCGACCTGCTGTCCTCCCCGGCCCCGGTGGTCCTCGGCGGCAGCGTCCTGGCCGCCCGCCACGACCGGCTGATGACCGGCATCGCCACCCGGCTCTCGGCCGTGGCCCCGTCGGCCACGCCCCGGGTGGTCACCGCCCGGCCGGTCCTGGGCGCGGCGTTGCTGGGGCTGGACGACGTGGGGGCGGGGGGCCCGGTCGCTCAACGGGTGCGGGGGTTCTTCGAGGGGGCGGCTGTGTAGGCACCCCAGCCCGTCCGGCGTTTGAGGACGAGCGCCCTCAAGGCGCGAAACGGGGGCAAGGGGCGAAGCCCAAAAAGGGGGTCCTGGGGGCGAAGCCCCCGGGTGGCCCACCCACGCGGGGGCGTGGAACCGATCCGGCCGCCGGGACGTATTAATGGCAGGGCTGCGTGCGTCTCGTGCGCCGCCCGCGGATGCTCCCGGGGAACAA
Organism: Streptomyces lothianensis; assembly: GCF_047779955.1. Taxonomy (NCBI): domain Bacteria; kingdom Bacillati; phylum Actinomycetota; class Actinomycetes; order Kitasatosporales; family Streptomycetaceae; genus Streptomyces; species Streptomyces lothianensis. The sequence continues at coordinate 206,646 of NZ_JBLMKT010000037.1, forward strand.
TCCGAACAAGATCCATCTCAATGATGGCGCGATGTCAGAGCCAGCGACCATACTTGCGGCCGGGGAGACGCATTCGACGGATGACCAAGGGGGAGGTCACGCGTGACACACCTGCCGAACGGCAGTCCGGCGCCGCCGGGAGGACCGGCCGCGCCCACGCTGCCTGCCGTGCCGCCGCAGGGCAGACCGCCGCACGGCGCGCCGCCCTCACCCGCGACCCTGCCGGAACGCCGCAGTGCGCGCGCCGAGTTGACCGACCGCCTGCGCGCGGCCTCGACCACGGAGCCCGGTCGGCTGCGCATCATCGGCGCCGTGATCGCGGCGCTCGTCGTCGCGTTCGGCGCGGTGACGGCCGGGCAGATGTCGGAGCGTTCGGCCGCCGCCGATGACGTGCTGCACCGCAGCGCGCCGCTCGCCGCGGACGCCGCACTGATCTACCGCTCCCTCGCGGATGCCAACACGGCCGCGGCCAGCGGTTTCCTGGCCGCGGACGAGGAGTCGCCCGAGCTGCGCCGGCGGTACCAGAGGGACATGGACCAGGCCGCCGAGAAGCTGAGCGCGGCGGCGGGGGCGAGCCGCGGCGCGGGCCGGTCGGCCACGCATATCGCCACGTTGAACAAGCTCCTCCCGGAGTACGCGGAGCGCATCGAGTCGGCGCGTACGTACAACCGCCAGGGCCTGCCGCTGGGCGGTGCCTATCTGCGCAATGCCAACGACCTGATGCAGGACAAGATGCTTCCGGAGGCACGGAAGCTCTACGAGGCGGAGAAGAAGCAGCTCAGCGCCGACTACGAGGACGCCAAGTCGTATCCCTGGGCGGCGATAGCCCTCGGGGTCGTCGCGATCGGCGCCCTGGTCTGGGCGCAGCGGCGCAGCTACCGCCGGACGAACCGGGTGTTCAACCACGGCCTCGTCGTCTCCACCGCAGCCGGTGTGGTGGTGCTGCTCTGGCTGACCGTGGGTCACAGCGTGGCGTTCAGTGGCCTTTCGGGCTCGTACGACGACGGGGTGCGCTCGCTGCACTCGCTCAACGACGCGCGGATCAGCATCCTGCGCGCCCGCAGCAACGAGAATCTGACGCTCGTCTCGCGTGGCGCGGTGACCACCGATGACAACAAGGACGCGTACGACGAGAAGTTCAACGAGCAGATGGCCGCCCTCGGCGATGCGGAGCAGGGCTCGCTGGGCACCTCGCTCGCGCTCGCGAAGCGCGAGGGGGACGCCGGTGAGGCTCCGGTCCTCAAGGCGATCGAGTCGGTGACCGAGTGGAAGAAGCGCCACAAGGCGGCCCGTGCGGCGGACGACCAGGGCGATTACGAAGCGGCGCTCGACGGTGTGATCGGCGAGGACGGCGAGATGGAGGGCTCCACCGGGGAGTGCTTCGACCAGGCGGACGCCGAGCTGGCCAAGGCCATCGCCCATGAGCAGGCGGACTTCGAGACCGCCGCGAAGGACGGCCGCGGGGCCATGACCGGGCTGTCCGTCGGCGCCGTGGTGCTCGCGGTGCTCGGTGCGGCGGGTGCGGTGCTCGGCATCGGCCGCAGGCTGTCGGAGTACCGGTGAGAGGGGGCGTGCCGGTGAACAGGGGCGAGGAGACCATGGGCGCGGACGAGGGGCGCGGATACCGCGGCCGCGCGGCACGGATGCGGGCGAGGGCGGCAAGGCCGTTCGCCCGGCTGCGCGGCTGGGGCGGGGTGGCCACGATGGCGCTCGCCTGTGCACTGACCGCTGCCTTCACACTGCTGCCGCTGCACCACGCGGGCGATGGCCCGGCGCCCGGCAGGGGCGGGCAGGGAATCGCGGACGCGCTGCCCGCGGTGGCGCCCGGGGCCGAGAACTGCGTCGACGACCAGCCGGACCGGAGTCTGCCCCCCTCGAAGGACGAGGGCACGAAGATCGAGGAGATCAGGACCCGTACGGACAAGCCGCGGAAGCTGATCGTCGGCATCGACCAGAACAGCTACCTGTGGGGCTTCCGCAATCCCAACGACGGCAAGCTCGCGGGCTTCGACATCGATCTGGCCAACCGGATCGCCGAACGCATCTTCGGCCGGGACGCCAAGGGACGGATCAACATCGTCTTCCGTGCCGTGCCGACCAACCAGCGCATACCGATGATCAAGTCGGGCGCGGTCGACATGATCGTGCGGACGATGACGATCAGCTGCAAGCGCAAGGCCGATGTGGAGTTCTCCACCGCGTACTTCCGGACGGGCCAGCAGGTGCTCGCCGCGGAGACCTCCTCGATCACCGGGTTCGACGACTCGCTGGACGGGAAGAGGCTCTGCGTCGCATCGGGTTCCACCGCCCAGGACGCCCTTGAGGCAAGCGAGTTCAATGCCGATAAGCCTCTTGAGGTGCCCAACCAGCTCGACTGCCTGGTGCGGCTCCAGCTCGGCGAGGTGGACGGCGTGATCACCGACAGCGCGCTCGCCGCCGGGCAGGCCGCGCAGGACCCGACGGTTGAGCTGAAGGGCGATGCTCCCTTCACCAACGAGTACTACGGCATAGCGATGAGCAAGGAGGCGGATGCCCAGGACCTGGTGCGCCGGGTCAACTACGAGCTGGAGCAGTGGCGCAAGGACACCGACTCGGGCTGGCAGGCCTCGTACGACACGTGGCTCAAGCCCCGGATGGGCCCGGCGACGCCGCCCCCGGCCAGGTACATCGACTGAGCGGGCGACTGACCGTTCGGGGCCGGGCGAGGCAGGCGGTTCGCCTGGCACAGGCGGTCGACCGGTCCCGGGCAGGGCGGCGCACCGGCAGTCGACGGGGTTCCGGCGGGTCGGCGCACAGGCAGTTGACGAGGTTCGGGCAGAACAGGACGCGGCCGGCCCCAGCGGCACGGCAGGAAGGAGCCACGCGTATGGGCGGCACGGGAGCCCCCGGTCCCGTCATGGACCGGGACGAGGTGGACCGTGCGCTCGCACGCCTCGGCGCCGAGCACGAGGCGATCGAGACCTCACTGCTCGCGCTGCAGGACCACGCGGGCCGCAGACTCCTCGAAAGCGCCGAGCTCACCGGCGTCACCAAGGACCGCTGGGCGGCCGCGGAGCAGGAGATCTCCCGCCTGTGGACGTACTACGAGGCATACACCGAGGCGCTCACCACCGCCCGTGAGCTGCGCGCCCGCAGGCGCTGGCCGAACCGTGAGGACCTGGTGGAGCTCACCGACCTGCTGCGCGGCGATTCCGTCATCGTCGCGGGCGGCGCCCCGGCCGCGGGGGCCCCGGCCTCGCTGACGGGGCCGGGCAGGCTCTCGGAACACTTCACCATCGGCGCGCTGGTCGAGCGGATGAACGATCTGTACGCGTCCTCGCTCGACATGGTGGTCGCCGCCGATGCCGTGTGGTCCGCGCTGCCCGCCCGGATCGACCTGCTCTCGGCCGAACTCGCCCGCACCCGCCAGCTCGCCCAGTCCGTCGGCGTACGGCCGGGTGAGCATCCGGCAGGCGACGACCTCGAAGGGATCACCGCCGATCTGACGGCGCTGCGCGCCCAGGTCGTCTCCGATCCGCTGGCGTTCTGGCAGCGCACGCCCGGCTCGTCCGCGCCCGGTGGCGGTCGGCCCGACACCGAGCGCTACGACCGCCAGGCGCGGGCCCTCGAGGAGGTTCGCCGGGAGATCGACGCGGTGCTCGGAGTGCGCCAGGACGCCGAGCTGCGGCTGGGCAAGCTGCGCGATCTGCTCTCGCGCGCGGACCGTACGCTGGCGGAGGCGCGGGCCGCGCGCGGCGAGGTGCTCGCGAAGATCGCCGCCACGGAGGTGCCCGCGGTCAGCGGCCCGCCGACCGTGCTGCAGGAGCAGCTGGCGACGGCGGCCGAGTACCGCAGAAGCGCCCAGTGGCACCGGCTCTCGCCGCTGCTCGAATCCCTGGAGCAGCGGGCCGAGGACGAACTGCTGCGCGCCCGCGACTCGTTGGAGAAGGTGACCGCACCGCTCGCGGTGCGCGCGGAGCTGCGCGGCCGGCTAGACGCGTACCGGGCGAAGGTGGCCCGGCACGGCGCGGCCGAGGATCCCCTGCTCATCGAGCGCTATGACGCGGCGCGCAGAATGCTGTGGAGTGCGCCCTGCGATCTGCGCGTGGCCGAGCAGGCGGTGCTGCGCTACCAGCAGGCGGCGGCCGAGGTGCTGACGCCGCGCGTGCCGCATCAGGAACAGCCGTCGGACCGTAGGGGGAAGTGAACAGTGAGCACGGACAACAAGTGCCAGCGGCCGAACTGCGACGGCAGCTACGAGGACATGGGCGGCGGCGAGCTGTACTGCGACACGTGCGGGCTCGCACCTGTCGTTTCCCCCACCGGGATGGTGTCCTCGCCGCCGACCGGGATCACCGGGGGCGGGAAGGGCAGCAGTTCGTCCTCGTCCTCGCGCGCGTCCCGTTCCTCGCGTTCCTCGCGTTCCTCGCGCTCCGCTTCCTCGCGGCGTTCGGTCTCCGGCCGGCTCTCGCGCAGCCTGACCGGCAGCAGTACGTCGAGCCGCAGTGTCTCCGTGCGGTCGACCGGGACCACCGGGGCGTCCTCGACGCGCGGGAAACTCGGCGTGGGTCTGGTGACCGTGCCGCAGGTGCCGCGGCCGGATCCGCGTTCGATGGTGCAGCAGAACCCGGAGGTCCCCGAGCGCAAGCGATTCTGCTCGCGCTCCGACTGCGGCGCGCCGGTGGGCCGCGCGCGCGGCGAGCGGCCGGGCCGCACCGAGGGCTTCTGCACGAAGTGCGGCCACCCGTATTCCTTCGTGCCGAAACTCGGCAACGGGGACATCGTGCACGGCCAGTACGAGGTCGTGGGCTGTCTCGCGCACGGCGGCCTCGGCTGGGTGTACCTCGCCGTGGACCGCGCGGTCTCCGACCGCTGGGTGGTCCTCAAGGGCCTGCTCGACACCGGCGACCAGGACGCGATGGAGGCCGCGATCTCGGAGCGGCGCTTCCTCGCCGAGATCGAGCACTCCAACATCGTCCGCATCTACAACTTCGTCGAACACCTCGACCAGCGCACCGGCTCCCTCGACGGGTACATCGTCATGGAGTACGTGGGCGGCAAATCGCTGAAGGAGATCGCCAACGAGCGGCGCACCGAGGCGGGCAAGCGCGATCCGCTGCCCGTGGAGCAGGCCTGCGCCTTCGGTATCGAGGCACTCGAAGCGCTCGGGCATCTGCACAGCCGTAATCTGCTCTACTGCGACTTCAAGGTCGACAACGCGATACAGACCGAGGACCAGCTCAAGCTGATCGACATGGGCGCGGTCCGCAGGATGGACGACGACGAGTCCGCGATCTACGGCACGGTCGGCTACCAGGCCCCCGAGGTCGCCGAGGTGGGCCCTTCGGTCGCCTCCGACCTGTACACGGTGGCGCGTACGCTCGCGGTCCTGACCTTCGACTTCCAGGGCTATACGAACGTCTTCGTGGACTCGCTGCCCGACCCGGAGAACATCGAGGTCTTCCGCACCTACGAGTCCTTCTACCGGCTGCTCGTACGGGCCACCGACCCGGACCCGGCGCGGCGGTTCTCCTCCGCACAGGAGATGGCCGAGCAGCTGACGGGTGTGCTGCGCGAGGTCGTGGCGCTGCAGACGGGACGGCCCAGGCCCTCCCTGTCGACGCTGTTCGGTTCCGAAGTGCGGGTCACGGACACCGAGTTGTTCCGCGACCGGGACGGCGAGGTCTCCAAGCTGGGCCTGCGGGCAGAGCCTGCGGGGCGCAGGGCGAGGCGCAACGGAGCGGCACGCAACGGTTCGGGCCCGGCCGGCTCGGTTGCGGGCAGCCCGGTCGCGGGCCTCGGTCAGGGCTCGGGCGCGGCCGGATCCGCCCTGCCGCCGGTGCCGAACACGCCCGCGATCCCCGCGCAGTCCGCCCCGCTTCCCGCGGGCGCCCCCCACCCCGCGGGCGCCCAGCCGGCGACCACGGCGGGCCAGGTCGGTGCGCCCGCCAGTACGCCGCCCGGCGGGCTGCCGCCCGTGCCCGCCGCCCCCGCCGGTTCGCTGGTCAGGTCCCTCGCGCACGCCGCGACCGCGCTCGCCCTTCCGGTGCCGCGGGTCGATCCGGGCGATGCCAACGCGGGCTTCCTCGCGGGTCTGATGGCCGCCGCGCCCGCCGAGCTGATCACGGCCCTGCGCGCGGCGCCCGCGCCTTCGCTCGAACTGCGGCTGCGCGAACTGCGCGCGCTCCTGGAGATGGACGACCAGGCCGCCGCCGGCGAGCTCCTGGAGAATCTGGAGCGCGCGCACCCGGACGACTGGCGGGTGGTCTGGTACCGCGGCCTGTCCGCACTGACCACCGGCGATTTCGAGGGCGCCGCGCCCGCCTTCGACGCGGTCTACGACGCGTTCCCGGGCGAACCGGCCCCCAAGCTGGCGCTCGGCGTCTGCGCGGAGGTGCTCGGCCAGCTCGACAACGCGGCGGAGTACTACCGCCTCGTCTGGACCACCGACCCCAGCTATGTGAGCGCGGCCTTCGGGCTCGCCCGGGTGCAGCTGGCCGCCGGGGAGCGGCGCAGCGCGGTGCGTACCCTGGAGTCCGTGCCGGAGGCGTCCATCCACTACACGGCGGCGCGCGTCGCGTCCGTACGGGCCCGGCTGCGGGACCAGGCGGTGCACGAGCCGCTGCTCGACGATCTGACCGCGGCTGCGGGGCAGGTCGAGGCGCTGCGGCAGTTCGGGCTCGACGCGGTCCGGCGCGAGCAGCTGTCGGCCGAAGTCCTGGGCACCGCCCTCGACTGGGTACTCTCCGGTAGCCGCGGTGCCGCACCGCCGCAGGGGTCCGCCGGTTCCCTGCTGCTGGGCAGCACACTGGACGAGCGGGGCCTGAGGTTCGGGCTCGAGCGTTCGTACCGGATGCTGGCCCGCCTCGCGCAGCGCGGTGACGAGAGGATCGAACTGGTGGAGCGGGCCAACCGCTTCCGCCCCCGGACGTGGGTGTGAATTGATGTCGCAGATGCGCCAGCTGACCGAGGGGGCAGAGATGTCGTCGTGCCCGAGCTGCGAGGAGCCGCTGGAGAGCGGCGACCGCTTCTGCGGCGCGTGCGGGCACGACCTGTCGGCCGCGCCCGAGCCGGTCGCCACGGACGACCACCCCACGATCGCGATCAACGGGGCGGCCGAGGCACCGCACACACCGGCCACTGCCGCCACGCCGGGAACGGCCGCCGCGCCGGAGGTGCCGGGCACACCTCCCGTACCGGGCACGCCTCCTGTGCCGGGCACACCTCCCGTACCGGGCACGCCCCCTGTACCGGCGACGCCGCCCGCTCCCGCCGCTCCCCCGGCCCCCGCCGCCGCCCCCGTCCAGTGGCCACAGGCCCCGGACGAGGACAGCACCGACACACACCACCCCGGCGAGCTGCGCGGCACGGACTCCTCCGGCTCCGAGCTCACCAGCGCCGTACGGTACGACGGCCTCCCGCAGGCCGAGGAGTACGCGCTGCAGGCGCCCGATCCGCGGACCGCGGCGGCCGCCCCGGCCGCCGGGACGAAGCTGTGCGTCGCCTGCCGCACCGGCACGGTCGACACCGACGGCTACTGCGAGCACTGCGGCCACGCCCAGCCGCGGGAACGCGACCACATGGAGCGGGAGTTGGACGCGGTGGCCGCGGTCAGCGACCGCGGGCTGCGCCATCACCGCAACGAGGACGCGTTCGCGGTCTCCTCGACCGCGCTGCCCGACGGTTCGCCCGCGGTCGTCGCGATCGTCTGCGACGGCGTCTCCTCCGCGACCCGCCCCGACGAGGCCTCGGCGGCGGCCGCGCAGGCCGCCAACGAGTCGCTCCTTGCCTCGCTGCCGCGCGGCACGCACCCGCAGCAGGCCATGCACGAGGCGATCATCGCGGCCTCGGACGCGGTCAACTCCCTCGCCCAGGACCCCGCGGCCGCCCTCCAGCACGACCGGCACCGCCACCAGAACGCACCGGCCTGCACTCTGGTCGGCTCGGTGATCGCGGGCGGGCTGCTCGTCGTCGGCTGGGTCGGCGACTCCCGCGTGTACTGGGTGCCCGACGACCGTACGTCGGCGCCCGCCCGGCTCACCGAGGACGACTCGTGGGCGGCGCAGATGGTGGCGGCGGGCCTGATGAGCGAGCAGGACGCGTACGCCGACGAACGCGCGCACGCCATCACCGGCTGGCTGGGCGCCGATGCCTACGAACTGGAGCCGCACACGGCTTCCTTCAAACCCGACCGCGCAGGTGTCGTCGTGGTGTGCACCGACGGACTGTGGAACTACGCGGAAGGCGCGGCCGAGATGGCCACGGCGGTCCCGGCCGACGCGGGCGAACGCCCGCTGCACTGCGCCCAGGTCCTCGTCGGTCACGCGCTCGACGGCGGAGGCCACGACAACGTAACAGTGGCGGTACTGCCGTTCTCCCTTGCACCGCAAGGGGCAGGATCGGCCTAGCAGGGGGCTGTGCCCGGGGGGCCGGAGCGGCTTCGCGGGTGCGGGATCCAGACAACTCGGTTCATGTCAGCACGTAGCGCCGACCGGGCTGCCCGCACTCCGGGAGCCCGGTCTGGCCGGCTCAGCTGAGGGGGAGCACAGCATGGCGAATTTCTCGAAGTCGAATGTTCCGCAGTTCTCGGTCGACGTCTACCAGAACGAGTACCTGCCCGAGGGCGGCCGCGAGGTGAACGCGATCGTCACCGTCACGTCGACCGGCGGCGGCACCGTGGGCGGTACGGCGGTGCGCGCGTACGCGGCGGGCAGCGCACCGGACGCGGCGGTGGCGCTCATGGTCGACTGCTCGGGTTCGATGGACTATCCGCCGACCAAGATGCGCAATGCGCGCGATGCCACGGCCGCGGCGGTCGACACCCTGCGCGACGGGGTGCACTTCGCGATCATCGGCGGCACGCATGTGGCCAAGGAGGTCTACCCGGGCGGCGGGCAGCTCGCGGTGGCCGATGACCGCACCCGCGAACAGGCCAAGCAGGCCCTGCGGAAGCTGAGCGCGGGCGGCGGCACGGCGATCGGCACCTGGCTGAAGCTGGCGGACCGGCTCCTGGCCTCCGCCGATGTCTCCATCCGCCACGGCATCCTGCTGACCGACGGGCGCAACGAGCACGAGAAGCCCGAGGACCTGAAGGCCGCCCTCGACGCCTGTGCGGGCCGTTACACCTGCGATGCCCGCGGGGTGGGGACGGACTGGGAGGTCAAGGAGGTCACGGGGATCGCCTCGGCGCTGCTCGGCACCGCCGACATCGTCGCCGATCCCTCGGGGCTCTCCGCGGACTTCACACAGATGATGGAGTCGGCGATGGGCAAGGAGGTCGCCGATGTGAGCCTCAGGCTGTGGACGCCGATGGGCTCGGAGATCACGTTCGTGAAGCAGGTGGCGCCGACCGTCGAGGAGCTGACGGACCGGCGTACCGAGGCGGGCCCGCGGGCGGGCGACTACCCGACCGGTTCCTGGGGCGACGAGTCCCGCGACTACCACGTGTGCGTGCGGGTACCACAGGCCGAGATCGGCCAGGAGATGCTGGCCGCCCGCGTCTCCCTGGTGGTGCCGCAGAGCGACGGCAGTGTCGAGACGCTCTCGCAGGGGCTCGTACGGGCCGTGTGGACCGACGACATGGCGGCCTCCACCTCGATCAACCCGCAGGTCGCGCACTACACGGGCCAGGCGGAACTGGCGCAGGCGATCCAGCAGGGCCTTGAGGCCCGCAAGGCGGGCGACTTCGACGGGGCGACGGCCAAACTCGGACGTGCGGTGCAGCTCGCGGCGGCCTCCGGCAACGAGGGCACCGCGAAGCTGCTGGCCAAGGTGGTCGACGTCGAGGACGCCGCGACAGGTACTGTGCGACTGAAAGCGAAGGTCGAGGACGCCGACGAGATGACTCTCGAGACCCGGTCGACCAAGACGGTTCGCGTGAAGAGGTGAGTACCGTACGGCACCGCGGCGACCTGCCGTGATGTCCTACGGAGACGTAGCGACGACGACGTACCGCGAGGTACCCGACGAAGCGGCCCCCGCGGCCGTAGAAGGAGAGGGGGAAGCGCCGACATGCCGACCTGCCCGAACGGACACCAGTCGGGTTCCGACGACTGGTGCGAGGTCTGCGGCCACCGCATGACCGGTGCGAGCGCGCCCTCCGGCGCCGTCCCCCCGCCCCCGCCGCCGCCCCCGGGCGGCGCCGGTTACGGCTACCCGCCGTCCGGACCCCAGCAGGGCGGTTACGGCTATCCGCAGCCGCAGCAGTCGGCCGGACCGCCGCAGCTGTGCCCCCAGTGCCAGACCCCGCGCGAGGCGAACGAGCCGTTCTGCGAGGAGTGCCGCTGGAACTTCATCACGAACACGGCGACGTCCTACACCCCGGCCGCCCCGCGCCAGCAGGCCCCCGGGGTCAATCTGCCGCCGGGCTTCCAGTCGCAGCAGCCGGGCGGCGAGTACACCAGCTCGCGGCCCTCGCAGATGAACCGTCCCGCCGAGCCGCTGCGGCCGGACGGGGCCGGTGCGGGCGCAGGGTTCAACGGTGCGGGTTCGGGACCGGTCGGCGGGCCCGGCTCCGGTCCGAACCAGCCAGGCGGGCCGGTGGGCGGACCTCCTGGACCTCCCGGACCTCCCGGCCCTCCCGGGCCCAACGGCCTCAACGGCCCCACAGGCGGCCCGCCGCCTCCGCCCCCCACGCAGGGCTACCAGCAGCCCGGGCCGCCGGCTCCCCCGGCGCCCGGTCCCGGCGCGCACGGCCCCCAGGGCGGCGATGACGACTGGATGCTGCAGCCGCCGTCCGCGCAGTCCGCGCCCCCGGTCCAGCACCCGATGGCCGGCGGCTACCCGGCGCAGCAGGCTCCGGCCGGGTGGACCGCGGTGATCGGTCCGGACCGTGAGTACTTCATGGCGATGATGCAGCGCAGCGGCCCGGAGGCCTCCAGCCTCAACCTGCCCGCGTACTCGCCGGAGCAGGAGCGCAGGCTCACCGGGAACCAGCTCACCATCGGCCGCAAGCGCCACTCCACGGGCGAGGTGCCGGACATCGACCTCTCGGTCCCGCCGGAGGACCCGGGCGTCTCGCACCAGCACGCGGTGCTCGTGCAGCAGCCGGACGGAGGCTGGGCGGTGGTCGACCAGAACTCGACCAACGGCACGACGATCAACGGCGGCGAGGAGCCGATCCAGCCGTTCGTGCCCGTCCCCCTGCAGGACGGGGACCGGGTCCACGTGGGCGCCTGGACGACGATCACGCTGCGCCGCGGTTAGAGCCTGTTTCCGACGGATCAGGCAGGCCGTCGGCGGTTCGTGTGGGGGCCGGTCACGCCAGCCCCCACACGTACGGTCCCTCCGGGTCGTCCAGCCAGGCCCACACCGCGTCCCCCGACACCGTCACCCCGAACCGCTCCCGTACGGGGCGGTCCTCGCGGCGCCACAGGGTGAAGGCCTCCTCGGGATCGAGGGAGCCGGCGGTGAGTTCGAGCATGAAGCGGAAGAGTTCGTTCTGGGTGATGCGGCGCGGCAGGGCGGAGACGTGCCGCGGCCGCTCGGGGTCGGGGTTCGCACCGCCCCGCAGCGGCACGAAGTACGCGGGGGTGTGCAGGAAGCGTCCCTGCGCATGCCCGGCATCGCGCACCGTGAGCAGGATCAGCCCGGTCGCCATCGGCGCCAGGATCCGCGCCCCGGCCCGGCACTGCTCCAGCCAGGGGCGCGGAACGGTGGCGAGCGTACAGGTCGCGATGATCCGGTCGTAGGGGGCACGGGCCGGGCAGCCGCGCGCCCCGTCGCCCGTGACGACCGCCGGGTGGTAACCGGCGCGGTCGAGATGGGCCCGGGCCGCCTCGGTGATCTCGGGGTCGAGGTCGACGGTGGTGACGAGGCCGTCGCCGAGACGGTGGCTGAGCAGCGCCGCGTTGTAGCCGGTGCCTGCACCGATCTCCAGGACGGACTGCCCGTCGCGTACGTCCAGCTCGGCCAGCATCTTCGCCATGAGGGACGGCTGGCTCGACGAGGAGACGAGTTCCCCGTCCCGTACGCGCGTGGCCAGCGGGGCATCGCTGTAGACCCCCTCCAGCCAGCGGGCGCGCCGGGCCTCGCTCGGATCCTCGCCCCACAGCCGCTCGTACCCGCCGAGCACGGAGGCGTAGTAGTACGGCACGAACAGGTGCCGTGGCACGGCCATGAAGGTCTCGCGCCAGCGCGGATCGCCCTCGAAGCCCCCGTTCGCCGCGATCTCCCACACCAGAGCGGCCCGCGCCACCGTCGCGGGATCGTCCACAGGCTCCGAGGCCGCACCCATATACCCACTGTGGAGCGATTTGCTCCCCGATGCGAGGTCCCGCGCCCGCACAAGGGTGCGGACAGGAGTCCTAGTCCCACAGTCCTCGGCCGGGGTGTCTGCGACGATGGAGGGGTGAAAGAGATCCCGCGCGGCACACTTCAGGAGCAGACCTTTTACGAGCAGGTCGGCGGCGAGGAGACCTTCCGGCGCCTGGTGCACCACTTCTACCAGGGTGTCGCCGAGGATCCGCTGCTGCGGCCGATGTACCCGGAGGACGACCTCGGTCCGGCCGAGGAGCGGCTCGCGCTGTTCCTGATGCAGTACTGGGGCGGTCCCCGCACGTACAGCGATCACCGCGGTCATCCGCGGCTGCGGATGCGGCACGGCCCGTTCAAGGTCGACCGAGCGGCGCACGACGCCTGGCTGAAGCACATGCGGGCGGCCGTGGACGAGCTGGGTCTCTCCGAGGAACACGACCGCACGCTCTGGAACTACCTGACGTACGCGGCCGCTTCGATGGTCAACACCGACGGCTGACCCGACAGCAGCCGGCTGCCGCTCACCATCCCGACACACCCGGCCCGATCGGAATGCGGTACTCCCGTACCGCAATGCGGTCACGATCTGGTCAAGTTCGTCCAGCGAGCGCTTTCCCCGCCACGGACGAGCTGGCAGAGTCGCGCCCCAGGGCTACGGAGCGGGGGCTCCGCCCAGGGGACGGGTGATCGGGTGTCGGGGTTTGTCTTTCTGCGCGTGCGCGCACACCGCCTGCTGCTCGTCGCGGCTCTGCTCGCGGTACTCCTCACCACCTCCGTCCTGGCGACGCTCACGGGCTTCTCCGGCGCGATCGGCGACGCGGCGCTGCGCCACTCGCTGACCCATCGGTCCGCAGCCCCCGCCTCGCTGGTCGTCAAGTCCTCGACCGCCCACGCAGAGCGGGCGGAGGCCGAGGAGAAGGTCGCGGCGGGCGCACGAGAGGTCTTCGACGGGCTGCCGGTGTTCTGGCGCACGGCCGAGCGTTCGGGGACGTACGCACTGCCGCGCTCGCTCCAGGCACCCGGGGCCCGTTCGGGCGACCCGTACCTGACCCACCTGGCCGCCCTCGACCGCTCCCGGCTCGAACTGGCGGAGGGCTCCTGGCCCGTGGCCCCGGGCAGCGGAAACATCCAGGTGGCGCTGCCCGAGGCCGCCGCCAAGGAGCTGAAGCTGAGCCCCGGCGGCCCGCCCCTGGAACTCACCGACCGGCTGAGCGGTCCACCGGTCACGGTCGAGGTCACGGGGATCTACCGGCCCCTCGACACCACGGACCCCTACTGGCTCACCGACACGTTGAACGGCCGTGGTCTCCACAAGGTCGACTTCACCACGTACGGGCCGATGCTCACCGACCCGGCCGTCTTCACCGAAGGCAAGGTGAGCGCCGGTGACATCTCCTGGCTGGTGACCGGTGACTTCAGCGGCGTCGGGACGGACCGCATCGCCGCGCTGCGGGCGGCCGCCGAGCACGGCACCGAGCAGCTGCGCAAGGCAGGCTTCAGCGCGAGCACCCAACTGCCCGAGCTGCTCGAACGCTCCGAGCGCGCCCTGCTCGTCTCCCGTTCCACGCTCCTGATCGTGGCACTGCAGCTGCTGATGCTCGCCGGCTACGCGCTGCTGCTCGTGGCGCGGCTGCTGTCCTCCGAGCGGGCCGGCGAGACCGACCTGCTGATGGCTCGCGGCGGTTCACGCGGCCAGGTCGCCAAGTTCGCGGCCGCCGAGTCGCTCCTGCTCGCCGTCCCCGCGGCTGTGTTCGCACCGCTGCTCGTCGGCCCGCTCACCGAACTCCTGGCGGGCCAGGGCGCGCTGGCCCGCATCGGACTCGACCTCGACACCTCGCCCACCTTCCAGGTGTGGCTGGTGGCCCTGCTGGTCTCACTCGGCTGTGCGGCCGCGGTGGTCGCGCCCGCACTGTCGTTCACCGGACTGCGCCGCTCGGTGCGGATGAAGGCACTGCCCGCTCCCGTACGGGCGGGCGCCGACATCGGTCTCCTGGTGATCGCGGGCGTCGCGTACTGGCAGCTCGACCGGCAGACGTCCGGCGGCGCGCTCACCGGCGACTCCTCGGGCGAGCTGGGCATCGACCCGCTCCTGGTCGGCGCCCCCGCGCTCGCACTGCTCGCCGGCACCGTCCTGACGCTCCGGCTGCTGCCGCCGGCCGCGAAGCTCGGCGAACGCCGGGCCGCCAAGGGCCGTGGGCTGCCGGGCGCGCTGGCCGGCTGGCAGCTCAGCCGACGCCCGCTGCGCGGCGCCGGGCCCGTACTGCTCCTGGTACTCGCCGTGGCCATGGGCATGCTCGCGATCGGGCACAGCTCGTCATGGGACCGCTCACAGGAGGATCAGGCCGACTTCCGCACCGGAACCCAGGTGCGCGTCCAGGGCGGCCGGATATCGGGGCCCGAGCAGAGCTCGGTGTACGCGTCGGTGCCGGGCGTGCGGGCGGCGGCGCCCGCGGTACGTACCACGATGGAACTGCCCGGCCGTCAGACGGCCGATCTGCTCGCCCTGGACATCCGCGACGCCGCGGACGGCATGCTGCTGCGCGAAGACCTGGGCAACGGCGGTGAACTGCGGGGCGCGCTCAAGGCGGACAGCACGACTTCGTACGGGATGAAGATCCCCGAGAAGGCGCGGAAGCTGGAGTTCGTCCTGCGCGTCTCTACCGAGGAAACCACCACGGCGGCCCCCGCGACGGTGAGCGCCCTGCTGCGGGACCGCCATGACGGCGCACACTCCGTCACGCTCGGTACGCTCCCGGCCGACGGCGAGCCGCACACCCTCACCGCCGAGCTCGGGGCGGCCGGCCCGTACACGCTGACCGGCTTCGAGGTGCTGGCACCGCCGTCCGCTCAGAAGGCCGAGGCCCATGAGTTGTCCGTGGTCGAGGTCCGCGCGGACGGGAACACCGTGACGGTGCCCCGGACTTTGCGCTGGGAAGGCAGTCTGCGCACGGTCACCCGGCCCTCGGCGCCCGCGCAGGACGAGAAGCCGGTCGAGCTCGCGATCTCCACCGCGACGGACGCTCTGCTGACGAGCACGTACCAGACCGCCCGCAAGTGGCCGGATAGCGACGACGTCTTCACCCGGCAGTTGCTGATCACCGCGGCACAGCCGAAGGCGCCGATGCCGTCGGCCGTCGTGACCGAGCGCTTTCTCGACGCGAGCGGCGCACATCGCGGTGACGAGATCGATCTGCCGCTCGCGCGTGAACCCCTGCGGGTACGGATCGCGAAGGTGGTGCCCGAACTGCCCACGAGCTTCGGTTCGGGCGGTGCGGTCCTGGTCGATCTGCGGGCGGTCAACAGCAGCTTGGCGCAGGAGCACCTGGCCGAACTCCCGCCCAACGAATGGTGGCTGACCACGGATCCGGCGCAGGCGGGCCAGGTGGCCGCCGCGCTGCGGGCCCGGCCCGATCTCGACCCGGAGCAGGTGCTCGTCAGGCCGGAGGCCGCGGAGCAGCTGCGGGACGATCCGCTGGGCGCGGGACCGCAGTCGGCGCTCCTCGCGGTGGCCGCGGTGGCCGCCGCGCTCGCGGCCGTCGGCTTCGCGGTGAGCGCGGCCGGTTCCCTCCGGGAGCGGGCGGCCGAGTTCTCGGTGCTGCGTGCGCTCGGCACTCCACAGCGTGAACTCGCGCGGCTTGTCACCGCCGAGCAGGGAGTGCTGATCGGCGTCTCGCTCATGGCCGGTCTCGCCCTGGGCGCTGTGCTGACCCGCGCCGTGCTGCCGCTGATCGTGCTCACCGCGGATGCGGGCAAGCCCGTGCCGCCGGTCCTCGTGGAACTTCCCGTGGGCCGGATGGCCCTGCTGCTCGTGACCGTCGCGGCCGTGCCCATGCTCGTGGTCGCGGCGATCGCGCTGCGACGCGTGGATCCGGTGGTGTCGCTGCGCCACGAAGGGGGCAACTGAGATGCGGACCAAGGCAACCGTTCCCTGGGTGCGGACCCGGCTGATGGCCGCCCCGGCGCAGGCGGTCGCACTGGGCCTCCTCGTGCTGGTGACCTCGTTCCTGGCAGCCGTCTTTCCGCGCGCCGTCGATACGTACGAGACGCAGGGGCTGCGCCAGGAACTCAAGGACGCCGGTCCGGCGCACAGCGGCATCGAGATCACTCACCCCGTCAACATCCCGGTCGAGGCCCTGACCAGCTATGACCCCGAGTGGTCCCGCCGGAGCCTGCCGGAGTTCGTGAAGGCCCTGCCACCCCCGCTGGCCACCATCCCCTCCGAGGCGTCCTCCGGCATCCAGAGCCGCCGGGACGCCACCGTGCTCGACGACTGGCTGCCGAAGCCGGAGGGTGAACCGGCGGCCATGGCGGTCGCCGCACAGAGCGACGTGGCGCGGCACGCGCGTCTGGTCGAGGGCCGGATGGCGCAGGGCGAGGACTTCACCCTCGACAGCACCGAGGCCGAAGCGGTGGTGACCGTCGAGACCGCGAGGACGCTGAAGATCAAGCCCGGTTCGGTCCTCCACTTCGCCACCGTGGATCCGGCGGTGCGGGTGGCGGTGAAGATCACCGGGGTGGTCGAACCCCTCAATCCCCAGGGCAGCTACTGGTCCTTCGAACCGACCCTGCGCGCCCCCGCGCTCGCCTTCACACCGGCGATGCACCCCCACGCGTACTGGCGTGGCGGGATCCTGCTCGCGCCCGAAGCAGCGCCGATCATCCTCCGCCTCGGCCAGGGCGCCGAGACGTACGTGCGACTGCCGACCGACATCGACAGCCTCCACATCACCGACCTCGCGGCACTGCAGAATGCCGTGGCCTCCCTCGAGGCCGGCCCCGCACAGACCGAGATGCGAAAGCTCTTCGGTCCCCGCGCCGTGGTGTTCACCGATCTGGGCCAGATCACCGGGCAGTTCCAGGACACACGTGAGGCCATCGCCCCCGTGGTGGCGGTCGCCGTCTACGGCATCGGCGCGGTCGCCCTCATCGTCCTCCTGATGACCGGCGCACTCGCCGCGGCCCGGCGCAGCCGCGAGGTCGCCCTGCTGCGCGCCCGCGGCGGCTCCGTGCGCGGCATCACCGGCCGGATCTGCGCCGAGACGGCGGTGGTCGCCCTGCCGGCCGCCGCGCTCGGCTGGCTGCTCGCGGCGCTCCTGCGGCCGGAAGGCCGGCTGCTTCCGTCGCTGCTCGGCGCGGGCCTGGCCGCCGTGCTCGCCTGCGGTGCGATTCCGGTACGGGCGGTGGTGCGTCATCTGCGCCTGCGGGCCCACGGTGGACGCGATGACCTGGCCGAGGCGAAACCCTCGCGCCGCCGCACAGTCGCCGAACTGACCGCCCTCGTCCTCGCCGTGGGCGCCGTGGTGGCCCTGCGACGGCGAGGCAGCGGCGAGGCCGACGCTCTCGTCAGCGCCGCTCCGGTCATGGTGGCCCTGATCGCCGCGCTGCTTCTCGTACGGGTCTATCCGCTGCCGCTGCGGATCGCCGGACGGCCGTTGCTGGGCCGGCGCGGGGCGATCGGGTTCCTTTCGCTGGCGCGCGCCTCACGCACCTCGTCCGCGCAGGCACTCCCGCTGCTCGCCCTCCTCGTCGCACTCACCACGGCGGCCTTCGGCGGCAGTGTGCTCGCCGGGGTCTCGGACGCCCGTGACCAAGCGGCGGTCCAGAAGGTGGGTGCGGACCTGCGGATCAGCGGAAAACCCCACCAGCCGCTACCCGAAGAGCTCGCCGGACGCGTTCGCGGCCTCGACGGCGTCCAGGAGGTCAGCGCCGTCTACGTGGACGCGGGACTGCGCATCCCCGGCTTCGGCAAGAACGTCACGCTGATCGCGGTGGACCCCGAGTCCTATGCGCGCCTATCCGCCCGTACCGGAACCGGCGCCTTCTCCGCGGACGAGTTGACGGACCCGGACTCGAAGGCGGCGCCCGCACTCGCCTCGCCGAAGGTCGCGGAAGTCCTGGGCAGGACCGAGCACACCCTGCGGACCCCTGCCGGCCGGTTCACCGCCGAGGTGGTGGGGACCCGGGAGCGCACCCCCGCGAGTTTCGGGGCGGAGTTCCTGCTCGTCGACGCGGGCCGGTTCACGGACCCCGCGGCGACCGCGCTGTTCGTCACGGGCGACGGCCTCGACCGCGAACAGGTGGCCGAGGTCATCGACGAGGTGGACCCGACGCTCGTCCACGAACTGCGCACCGACCGGCGGGCTGCGCTCGCCGACGCCCCGCTGCAGAACGGCGCCGAGACCGTATACGGCTCCGCCGTGGCGGCCGGTGCGGGCTATGCCGTGCTGGCCGTGCTGCTCTCGCTCCTGCAGTCGGCCCCGGAACGCACCGCGCTCGTGGCCCGGCTGCGCACGATGGGACTGGGCAGGGGGCAGGCGCGCAGGCTGCTCGTACTCGAAGCGCTGCCGCAGGCGCTGCTCGCGGCGGGCGGCGGCATCCTCGTGGCGCTCGCCGCCATGGAACTCGTCGCGCCCGGACTCGACCTGGGACGGATCGCGCTCACCTCGGACGCCGGCGTCCTCCGCGGCGTCCGACTGCGGATGGATTCCCTGTCGCTGCTGGTGCCGGCCGCCTCGGTGGTGCTGCTCGCCACCGGGGTCGCGCTCGTGCAGGCCTGGTGGACGGCACGGCAGACCTCCCTCACCGAACTCAGGGCTGGAGACGGGCGATGACCGAACCCATGACGACGACCGAACCCATGACGGGCGGCGCTACCGAGGCCGCCGAGCGTGCCGCGGGTGCCGGGAGCGCCGAGGCCGCCGGGAGCGCCGCGGATGCCACCGCAAGTCTCGCCGAGCTGGAGGCGCGGGCCGCGACACGGCGCGACCGGCCCGCCTTCGGCCATGACGCGCTCATCACCTGCGACCGTCTCGTGCGCATCTTCACGGCCGACGGGGTCGAGGTGCAGGCGCTCCAGGGACTCGACCTGCTCGTCGCCAAGGGCGAGTTGATGGCCCTGGTCGGCGCGTCCGGCAGCGGCAAGTCGACGCTGATGAACATCCTCGCCGGCCTCGACGAACCGACGGCCGGGCAGGCCCGGGTCGCGGACTGCGATCTGCTCGCGATGGGCGCCAAGGAGCGGCTGCACTACCGGCGCGAGATCGTCGGCTTCGTCTGGCAGCAGACGGCCCGCAACCTGCTGCCGTATCTGACCGCGGCCCAGAACGTGGCCCTGCCCATGCAGCTGCGCGGGGGCCGCAAGCTGCGCAGCCGGGCGAAGAAGGCGGCCCGCGCCGAGGAACTGCTCGAACTCCTCGGCGTCGGCGAGCTGCGCGACCGGCGGCCCGCCCAGCTGTCCGGCGGGCAGCAGCAGCGCGTCGCGATCGCCGTGGCCCTCGCCAACGACCCCTCCGTGCTGCTCGCCGACGAACCCACCGGTGAGCTCGACTCGGCGACCGGCCGGCAGATCTTCGAATCCTTCCGCGCCGCCAACGAGGAACTCGGCACGACGATCGTCATCGTCACCCACGACCAGACCGTCGCCACCGAGGTCCGCCGCACGGTCGCCATCCGCGACGGCCGCACCTCCACGGAGGTCCTGCGCCACTCCCGCATCGACGCGACCACCGGCGAGGAACATCTGGTGGCCCGCGAATACGCCATGCTCGACCGCGCGGGCCGCCTCCAACTCCCGGCGGACTACACGGAGGCGCTGGAGATGCGCGACCGGGTGGCGCTGGAGCTGGAGCAGGACCACATCGGGGTGTGGCCGGACGACTCGGGGAAGTAGCCCAGCTGACTGTCAGCCCGTCCGGCGTTCGAGGACGAGCGCGTTCGGCGCGATCAGGGGCAAGGGGCGCAGCCCCCCATGGGGGTCCAGGGGGGAAGCCCCCGGTTTCGGGAAGGGGCGGGGTGGGGTGGGGTGGGGGAACGCTATACGGGCGTGACCCCGAGCCCCGGCAGCCCGCCCGCCCTGCGCAGGGCCACCGACCCGTACGGGGTGCGCAGCCGCAGCCAGGGCCCGGCGGCCAGCAGCGCGACCGGCGCCTCGGGCCGCAACAGCCCGAAGACAAACGCCGCGTGTGCCGCACGCAACGGCAGCGACGTGGACCCCAGGCTCCGCCCCCAGATCTCCGCCCCGACCCGGTCGAGCTCCGCCCGCGTCCGCTTCTCCTCGGGCAGCTCCTCGACCCGCGCCTTGAACTCCCGCACGGCGGCCCGCACGGCAAGGCCCAGCTCCCCGCCGTCAGGCAGCCCTTCCTGCTGCTGCCAGCCGCCCCGCGGAGGCAGCAGCCCGGCCCAGGAGGGCCCGGTCACGGCCGCCGGGACGGTGACCGAGGCCGCCGAAACGGCCTCGAGCAGCTCACCCGCCGAGACCGTACGGTCCAGCTCGGCCGCTTCGGCCAGCTCGACGGCGCGTACGACCACCACGTCGAGCGCGGGCGCCCGGCCGAAGACGGCGAGCGCGCGGCCCGCCGCCTGCAGCCGGACGGCCGCGGCCCGGTCGTACTTCAGGAGCCGCTGCAGGAAGGCGACGAGCCCCGCCGCCTCCCCTTCGCCGGCCAGCGGCAGCACGGTCATGCCGCGACGGCCTCCGCTTCCTTCACATCGGTCTCGGCCACGGCGTCGGCGTCGTCGTCCGCGTACTCCGCGAGGAACTCCCGCTCCTCGTCGGTGATCCGCCGCGGCCGCTGCGTCTCGAAGTCGAACGGCACGATGACGGTCGAGGCGCGCACGTACACCGCGTCCTCGTCCTTCACCTCGTAGGCGATCGTGAACGACGCCGCCCTGACCTGCGTGACCCACAGCTCGATCTTCACCGGCTTGTGCCGGTGCACGAGCTGCCGCTTGTAGTCGATCTCGTGGCGCGCCACGACCGACCCCTGCTGGAAGTCCTTGTCCGGGCGGAACAGGAAATCGATGCGCGCCTCTTCGAGATACCGAAGAAAGACCACATTGTTGACGTGGCCGTACGCGTCCATGTCCGCCCAGCGCAGGGGGCAGTCGTATACGTGGCGAGCCATCAGCCGCGGGTCAGCTTCTTGTAGGTGGCGCGGTGCGGACGGGCCGCGTCCGGACCCAGCCGCTCGATCTTGTTCTTCTCATACGACTCGAAGTTGCCCTCGAACCAGAACCACCGGGAGTCACCCTCGTACGCGAGGATGTGCGTGGCGACCCGGTCCAGGAACCAGCGGTCGTGGGAGACGACCACCGCGGCGCCCGGGAAGTCGAGCAGCGCGTTCTCCAGGCTGGAGAGGGTCTCGACGTCGAGGTCGTTGGTCGGCTCGTCGAGGAGCAGCAGGTTGCCGCCCTGCTTGAGGGTCAGCGCCAGGTTGAGGCGGTTGCGCTCACCGCCGGAGAGCACCCCGGCGGGCTTCTGCTGGTCCGGTCCCTTGAAGCCGAAGGCGCTGACATACGCGCGGCTCGGCATCTCGACCTGCCCGACATTGATGTAGTCGAGCTCGTCGGACACGACCGCCCAGAGCGTCTTCTTGGGGTCGATGTTGCCGCGCGTCTGGTCGACGTAACTGATCTTGACCGTGTCGCCGACCTTGATCTCACCGGAGTCCGGCGTCTCCAGGCCCTGGATCATCTTGAACAGCGTGGTCTTGCCCGCACCGTTCGGACCGATGACGCCGACGATGCCGTTGCGCGGCAGCGTGAAGGACAGGTCGTCGATCAGGACCTTGTCACCGAAGGCCTTGGACAGGTTGTTGACCTCGACCACGATGTTGCCGAGCCGCGGGCCCGGCGGGATCTGGATCTCCTCGAAGTCCAGCTTCCGCATCTTGTCGGCCTCGGCGGCCATCTCCTCGTACCGCGCGAGACGCGCCTTGGACTTCGCCTGCCGCCCCTTGGCGTTGGAGCGGACCCACTCCAGCTCGTCCTTCAGCCGCTTCTGCCGCTTCTCGTCCTTCTTGCCCTCGACCTTGAGGCGCTCGGACTTGCGCTGCAGATACGTGGAGTAGTTGCCCTCGTAGGGGATCGCGCGGCCGCGGTCCAGCTCGAGGATCCACTCGGCGACGTTGTCGAGGAAGTAGCGGTCGTGGGTGATCGCGACCACGGTGCCCTTGTACTGGGCCAGGTGCTGCTCCAGCCAGTTCACGGACTCGGCGTCGAGGTGGTTGGTGGGCTCGTCGAGGAGCAGCAGGTCAGGGGCCTCGATCAGCAGGCGGCAGAGCGCGACACGGCGCTTCTCGCCACCGGAGAGGTTGGTGACGGGCCAGTCACCCGGGGGACACCCGAGCGCGTCCATCGCCTGCTCCAGCTGAGCATCCAGATCCCATGCATTCGCATGATCCAGATCCTCCTGGAGCTTCCCCATCTCCTCCATCAGCTCATCGCTGTAGTCGGTGGCCATCAGCTCGGCCACCTCGTTGAAGCGCTTGAGCTTGCCCATGATCTCGGCGGCGCCGTCCTGCACGTTCTCCAGGACGGTCTTGCTCTCGTCGAGCTCGGGCTCCTGCATGAGGATGCCGACGCTGTAGCCCGGCGACAGGAAGGCGTCGCCGTTGGACGGCTGCTCGATGCCGGCCATGATCTTCAGCACGGTCGACTTACCCGCACCGTTGGGACCGACCACACCGATCTTCGCGCCGGGCAGGAAGTTCAAGGTGACGTCATCAAGAATCACCTTGTCGCCGTGCGCCTTGCGCGTCTTGCGCATGGTGTAGATGAACTCAGCCAAGAGAAACCGTCCGGCAAACTGGAAGTGGGCAGATACACCCCATCTTGCCTGACGCCCACCTCCGGGGGGAAACCGGTACGGCTGGACCCCTGCGACCTGGCCGTTCGACACGACGTCCGCCGCATACCGGCAGTCGGCAGGACGGCGGCGCGGCCCGTCCGGTCGCCGCCGGATTCGCGCGGGCGCAGGATGGAGATGGTGGCCGGCAAGCGGGCCGGCCATCCAAGGCTCCGGAGTCGAAAGAAGGTGAGACGCCATGCCCCAGTTCATGGACGTCCACCACGGGATGAAGAACATCACGGCCGACCAGCTCAGGGAGGCCCACCAGAGCGACCTCGCCATCGAAGGGGAAGAGGGCGTCCACTTCGAGAAGGCCTGGGCGGACCCGGAATCCGGCACGGTCTACTGCCTCTCCGAGGCTCCCTCGGCCGACGCGGTCCAACGCATCCACGAACGCACGGGCCACCCGGCCGACGAGATCCACGCCGTGCCCCTCACCGTGTGACGAGGTTCGACTGTCAGTGCGGGCGACCAGGGTCAGCGCCGCACGGTCGGTGGCGAGGTGTCCAGCTGCCAACCACCCCTCGCTGAAGCAGGGGGCTTGCGCAGCGGGCGCCGCTGGCCGTGGCGGTGTGCTTGCGTCCGGTCCCGCGCCCGGTTCTCGGGCGTGGGACGGGGGCCGTTGACCCGACCCCGCGTCGCCGCCACACCTCCGCGTCGACGGTTCGTCGACGCGGAGGTCAAGTCACTCGTCGCCCTCGCCCGACCCGCCCTTCCTGCGCAGCAGGAAGACGACCGCGCCGCCGAGGAGGACGAAGCCCACCGCAACTCCGGCGATCACCGGGGTCGCGTTCGAGCTTCCGGTCTCCGCCAGGTCGTGGCCCGAGCCCGCCGTCCCGCCAACCGTGGCGGGGCTGGGGGCGGACTGGGGGACTATGTCGTTGCCCTGGGCTGCCGAGGCCGTGGTCTTCGTGGCGCAGTCGAGGACGCCCGCGAAGCGCTCCTCGAAGCCGTGCGGACCCGTGATCGTGAAGTCGTAGGCCTGGTCCTCCTGCAGCGGGATGGTCACCGTGCGCGACGTGCCCGCCGCGATCGTGTGCTCGAAGCCCATCAGCTCGAAGGTGAAGTCCTCATCGCCCTGGTTGCGGGCCGTGATGTCCACGCCGCCCGCGGCGCAGTTCCGCTCCGCGGAGAGCGCCGGGACCGGACCCTCCTCGGCCCAGTTGACCTTCGCCGTCGCCGAGACGGTCGATTCGCTGGAGCCCGCGAGGATCTGGGTCTGCGAGCGGCTCTGCGCGACGAAGGCACGGCCGACCGGCACGCTCGTGGAGGCCTGCACGGTGAGTGAGGCCGTTCCGGCCGCGCTCTTCGGCACATCGAAGTACAGCCGACTGCCGTCGACCGCCGAGGTCACGGGCCGCCCGTGCTCACCGACGACCTTCACACCGCTCGCCGCGGCGTCCTGCGGCGGGCTCACGGTCACGCTCCGCGCATCGGTGTGCACCGTGATCGGCCCCACCCGCTCACCGGAGCGCCCGGAGACGGCGGGCGGGTCGAGGGTCAGCGAGGCCTTCGGCTCCGCCAGACTCCGTGCGCTCCTCTCCAGATAGTCCGCGAGCCGCTCCGCCTGCGGGTCGGTCGCGGTCACGTCCGCGCCGTCCGAGTAGCGCCAGATCGCCACCTGTGTACCGGCCGCCGCGTCGGCTTCGGTCAGTCCCTTGGCACCGGCCTTGCGGGCCAGCTCCGCGAGGTCGTTGACCTGCGGATAGGAGTTCTGCAGGATCCAGTGGATCTTTCCCGCCTGCAGGTTGGCCTGCAGCGAGGTCGCGCTCCAGGAGGTCTCCCGGTACTTGGCGTCCACCTGTGTCGGGTTGTCGATGTCGATGCAGTACGTCCTGAGCGTGCCGCCGCCTTCGACGGACATCTCGAAGAGCCCGGCCGGTATCTGCCGCGCCTCGCCGTTCTTGCGGATCACGGCCTGCCCGTGGGTGGCGAGACCGCCAAGGGTGGCGGTGGCGCCGCCCGACACCTGCGGCTCCTCGTCCGCGGCGGCCACGCCCGCTCCGGCGAGCGCACCGACCACCAGGAGTCCGGGGACGAACAACCGCGCCGCGAGGCGGGCCACACCCCTTCGGTGTACGACGAACGACGAGCACGAAGACAACACGAACTTCCCCTCCGGGCAGGACCCATGGCCATGGGGACGGTCCCGCCAGCACACCAACCTCACACGCCCCGTGAGCTACGCCCGGAATCCTAGGGACACGCGGCAGCCCACATCCCGGTCAAGCCGTACGGCAAGCCTTCCGACGCGGAATTGTTATGGCGGGTAACGCATCCGACCTGCCGATATCGACAAATCGCCAGCCCGGGCAAGGAAGGATTGGGCGGTTTGGGCGGTTTGTCGCGGCCGGCCCCAGCGCTCGCGCACACCTCAGGCACCTCAGGCACCTCAGGTAGATCAAGCGCCTCAGTACCTCAGAAGACCGGTTCCGGGGCGCGCTCCGGCAGCAGGCCCGACCGCACCCCCGGATCGTCGCCGCTCCCGCTCCCTTCCCCACCCCCACCCGTGAGCCCCGGATTCGCCCGCGAGGCCCGTCGGAAGGCGGCCGTCCCCCGCGACAGGTCGTGCCCCAGCGCCACCGCCTCGATATCGACGCCGACCACCCCCTGCTGACCCGATCCCGGACTCTCCTGACGCACCTTCAACCGCCCCTGGACCACCACCGGATCGCCGATGTTCAGCGAGGAGGCCGCGTTCTCCGCGAGCGCGCGCCAGGCGAAGACCGTGAGGAAGTTCGTGTGCCCGTCCTTCCAGCCCTGTGCGGTGCGGTCGTAGTACCGCGAGGAAGAGGCCAGCCGAAACCTGAGCATCGGCGTCCCGTTCGACGCGGCCCGTGCCACAGGTTCCGTCGCCACATTCCCCACGACCGTCACCAAGGTCTCGTTCATCCGATCAGCCTCCCCTGCGCGCCGCATGGCGCGCGACATGCGTACGGGCCCGTCCCGTACGGCTGCGGCCGAGACCGTGGCGCTCCGCCGCGACCCCAGACTGCGCCCCATCGGCACGAGCCCGCTCGCCCCTGTGGACTACCGACCGGCTGTGGACAACTCCGTCACCCTTCCGAGGGACCCACTGCCCCGCCCCACTCCGCCGAGAGCGCTGCCGCCCACCGCAAAACCCCCGGTGGCAGGCCCGAGGAGGCCCGAGCCACCCACCTGCGGCACCACCCCGAGCACCCGCACGTACTGCTCCCTGACCTCGCGATAGCGCAGCAGCTCCGCCGCCACCGGATCGAGCACCCGCTGCCGCCCGCAGGCCGCGGCCGCCTCGCGCAACTCCCGCTCGGTGTCCTGCCCGTAGCGCCGCGCGGGCCCGCGCGCGGCCATCCGGCAGGCCCACTCCACACCCGGTCCGCCCACGATGCCCGTGCTCATCAGCAGCACCGGAACCGTCAGATTCGGCTCGGTGACCCCGATGATCTGCCCGAACAGCCAGAGCCCGCCGACCACCTGGAGCAGCGTCATCAGCGCCTGCACCAGCACCGCGACCGGCCACCACCCCGGCCTCGGCGGCTTGCGCGCGGGCAGTGCCGCCTTCACCGCGAGCTCGTCGAGTGCCTCGGGCAGCCCTTCGCCGCCACGCGCCGCGGCATCCCGTACGGCCTGCGCCCAGGGCGCAGGAAGCCCGGCCACCGCTTCGTCCGCGACGGTGTGCACCGCCTGCTCCACGCGCTGGCGCGCGGTCGCCTCCTCCTCCACGGGCGCCGACTCGCCTTGCACCGTGACGGCACCGGTGCGGAGCGCGTCGTACCAGCGCCAGAGCCTGAGCCACGGCGTACCGCAGGCCTTGCCCGCCCCGCGGCGCCAGGCCCGTTCGGCCGCCTCGCCCGCGGCCCCCGCGCCCACCGCCTCGGCCAGCCGGTCCGCGAACTCCTCGCGCGCCCGCTCGCTCAGCCCGACCCGCCGCCCGGCGGCGTACACGGGCTTGAGGCTGCGCGCGACCGCGTCCAGATCGGCGGAGATGCGTCGCGTGGCGGCGCCGCGTTCGGCGACGAACTGGCCGAGTGCGTCGCGCAGTTCCTCCACTCCGTCGCCGGTCAGCGCGGAGAGCGCGAGGACGGTGGCGCCTGGTTCGCCGTGTTCGCCGAGCGCGATCCCGTCCTCGTCGAGCAGCCGCCGCAGATCGTCGAGGACCAGGTCGGCGCTGTCACCGGGCAGCCGGTCGGTCTGGTTGAGGACCACGAAGCTGACCTCCGCATGGCCCGCGAGCGGCCGCAGATAGCGCTCGTGCAGCACGGCGTCCGCGTATTTCTCCGGGTCCACGACCCAGATCACGGCGTCGACGAGCTTCAGCATCCGGTCCACGTGCTCGCGGTGTTCCGGCGCGGCCGAATCATGGTCCGGCAGGTCGATCAGTACGAGGCCGGACAGGCGGGGGTCGGGAGCGGGGCCCTGCAGGGGGCGGCGGCGCAGGCGGCCGGGGATGTCGAGGCGGTCCAGGAGGGGCGCCGCACCGTCGGACCAGCTGCAGGCGAGCGGTGCCGCGGTGGTCGGGCGGCGTACCCCGGTGTCCGAGATCGCCACGCCCGCCAGCGCGTTGAACAGGGTCGACTTCCCGCTGCCGGTCGCCCCGGCCACCGCGACGACGGTGTGCCGGGCAGAGAGCGAGCGCCGCGCGGCCGCCTGGTCGAGCACCCGGCCCGCCTCGGCCAGCGTGGCGCTGTCGAGCCGGGCGCGCGAGAGGCCGACCAGTTCGCTCAGGGCGTCCAGACGGGCCCGCAACGGTGCGTCGTAGTCGAGTCCGCGCGGGCCTGCCTGCGCGGAGCGCTCGCGTGCGGGCTGCTCCTCCTCGTCCATGGCGCGCCGGGCGATCAGGCCGTCGTCCCAGCCGGTGGAGGGGTCGGTGGATCCCCCGTCCGGGGCCGAGGCCCCGGCTTGGGACGGGGGATCCACCGACGAGGCCCCGGCACGGGTTCCGGCGCGGGCCCTTCCCTCCGAAGCGGAGACACCGCTGCCGGCAGGCCCCTCGGTCGGCCCCTTCGTCGGCGCGGAGTCGCCCCCCGCGTCCGTCACGGTCTCGGGCGCGGGCTCCTGCCCGCCGGTGTGGTCAGTGACGGCAGTCACCACGTTCACCTCTCCTTCTGCAGTACGGACAGGGCGGCGATCAGCTCGGCCTGGGGTTCCGGCTGGACGTCGAGGGCGTCGAGGGGTGCGAGTCTGCGGTCCCGTTCGGTCTGCAGCGCCTTCTCCACGTAGGCGCTGAGCAGCCGCCCGCCGCGATCGCGCAACGCGAGCGCGGCCTGCGCCCCGATCCGCTCGGCGAGCGACTCGCCCGCCGAACGCGCCCTGCGCCCGCCGAGCAGCGCCGTGGCGAGGAGCGCGGTCACGGCCTCCGTGTCCGGGAGGTCTCCCCTGCCCGAGCGGGAGTTGGCCGGCTCATCGAGCCCGCGCAGTTCGTCCTCCACGTACTCCTCGAGCTCGCGCCGCCAGCGCCGTACGCACAGTCCGATCCGGTGCTCGGCGCCTTCGCCGTCGCTCTCGCGCACCGCGAGATCCCGCGCGGCGGCCTCCCGCCGCCAGGACTCGTCGATCCGCCGGTCGGCGGCGGAGGCCGCGCAGAGGAGTACGGTGCCGAGGCTCTCGACCACGGCGTCGAGCAGCTCGGCGGCCGTGCAGTCCAGCGGATACGCCCGCCACCGCGCGAGCGCCCCGCCCGCAAGGACCGCCCCGGCCTGCAGCCGCCCGCGCACCCGTGTCCGCTCGTCCGCGTACGCCTCGTCGGCGACGGCAGTCAGCCGCACCGTGGCCGCGTGCTGTGCGGCGATCGCGCCGGCCAGCTCGGGCATCCGCGCGTTCAGCGAGTCGAGCAGCCCCGTAGCCGTACGGCTCAGCGCGAAGGCTCTGGCCTGGTCGTCCTGTACGCGATGCGTCAGCCAGGCCCGCAAGGGAGCCACGGCCGTGGCGGGCAGCAGGCCGCCGCCGCCGGTCGACTCGGGCAGCTCGGGCACGGTGAACCGGGGAACCTCCCCCAGACCCGCCTTCGCGAGCAGCGCCCCGTACTGCCGCGAGACCTCGGCCACCACCTGATGCGGTACCCGGTCGAGGACGCTCACCAGCGTGGCGTCGTACTCCTTGGCGGTGCGCAGCAGGTACCACGGGACGGCGTCGGCGTAGCGCGCGGCGGTCGTGACCATCACCCAGACGTCGGCCGCGCAGATCAACTCGGCGGCGAGTTCCCGGTTCCCGGCCACGAGCGAGTCGATGTCGGGGGCGTCCAGGAGCGCGAGCCCGCGCGGGAGCGTGAGCGCGGTCTCGATCCTGAGGGCCCGCTCCCCTTTCCTGGCCTCCCCCTCCCGTACGCCGTGTTCGGGGCCTTGCGGCGCCCATACGCGGGTGAGCTCGGGCAGCACCCTGAGGTCGGCGAACCAGTGGTGATCGTCCGGGTGGCAGACGAGCACCGGGGTCCGCGTCGTGGGCCGCAACACCCCCGCCTCGCTGACCTGCCGTCCCACCAGCGAGTTCAGCAGCGTGGACTTGCCCGCGCCGGTCGAACCGCCGATCACCGCGAGCAGGGGCGCCTGGGGCCGGGTGAGGCGGGGCACAAGATAATCGTCGAGCTGGGCCAGCAGCTCCTGACGGTTCACCCGCGCCCTGGCCGCACCTGGCAACGGAAGCGGGAAGCGCGCGGCGGCGACACGGTCGCGCAGGGCGGAGAGTGCGTCGAGCAGCTGAGGCCGTACGTCCAAGGTCACCACATGTGAAGAATGCCCAATTTTGTTGCTTTTCTGAAGGATATGAACCTCTCTGCGCGCCGATGGTCGTCTGATCGACACGAATCGCGTACGGAGAGGACTCGCGTACGAGAGGAAGCCGCCCCACCCGGGGCGGCCGGCGGCGCCTCCGCCGGAACAAGGGGGACGACTGGGGCACAGGCATAACGAGTGCACAACACCCGGGGCGCGGAATGTTGAAAGTGGTGCGAGATTCGCACCTGCCTGCGAGGATCGGAACCCGCTTCACCCGAACTCCACAACGTGCCACGGAGCTGAAGCGCACGGGACACGGTACGGCGACCCCTATCCTTGTCCCCGGCAAGGTCACGGACCTCCCCCAGTCCACCGACCCGGCCACCGGCCGCACACCGGCCCCCGTAGCTCAGCGGATAGAGCAGGTGCCTTCTAAGCACTTGGCCGCAGGTTCGAGTCCTGCCGGGGGCGCCGCTCATCGGCCCCACTTCGGTGGGGCCTTTTTGCTGGTAGGGGTGGTTCTCGGTCGGTAGCGAGGGCGTCAGGGAGGCGGCCTCGGATGGCCCGTCCTGTCCGGCTGGAACCGGCCAGAGGCGACCTTCGGCGGCCGTTCGGCCCGAAAACCGCCCGAAGTTTCGGGGCGATCTCCCGGCAGGACCAAGGGGCAAATCGCCATTCGGGTTGAAGGCGCGATCATGCCCGGATCATCCTTCTCACCGGGCGTCGATGCCCCGGCCACGGCCCAGGCCACTCTGGACGCCGCCACCAGCGAACGCACCCTGCTCCTCGCCGAGATCTACCGCCGGGGCCCGACGTGGCGCTTCCGCGCCCTCGGCCAGGGCTACGACCATGGCCTGGAGACCCTCGTACGTGGATACGGCGTCGACGTGGAGTAGCCCTCGTCGCCTGCCAGATGGCGGGGCCCCGGTCCATCGGGTCCAAGAGGGAGGGCTCGTGGTTGCGCTGCCCGTACCGAGCGTCTCCGCGAGGTCGGGGTTCCGGGCTGTCGTCCAGGGGAACATCGGTACAGCGCTTGCCGGTGAGAACGATCTTGTTCAGGGTGTGAGGGTGCTGACGCGGTTCTCGTACTCGCGCCGGGCCTTGCGCTGAGCCGCGACTGCGGGGAGGCCTTGCCCGGCATGTCGAGGGTGACCGGCAGCTCCGGGGCGGGCGCCGGGAATCGTGACGAGGTCGGGGATCGACGACGTCATGCTGGAGCGGGGGTACGAAGGGCTGCGCGCCTGCTGCCGCAGCAAACTCGCCCTGATCATGGCAACGTTCGAGCTGGCCGCGGAACTCGACGGCACCGGCGTCACAGTCAACACGCTCCATCCCGCCCACCTGATGGACACCAGCGGGGTCCGTGCCTACGGACTGGCTCCGGCGACGACGGTCGATGAGGGGGTGCGGCCGACGGTACGGCTGCTGCTCGATCCGGATCTGGAGTCCGTCACCAGACGCCACTTCAACCAGTTCACCGAGGAACGGGCCCACGAACAGGCCTATGACCGCGAGGCCCGCAGGCGTCTGATGGCATTGACCGAGGCACTGCTGGCGGCTCGCGGGCAGCGCCCGGCGGGCACGCGAGCAGTCGTCGAGGACGGCGGGCTCACTCCCACAGCGCACCGGCCACACTGACCCCGAGCCAGACCGCGCCGAGTCCCGCCACCACCGTGGCGAGGACGTTGACGGCCGCGTAGCGGCGGGCGCCGGATTCGGCGAGGCGGAGGGTCTCGTAGGAGAAGGTCGAGTACGTGGTCAGCGCGCCGCACAGGCCCGTGCCCAGGAGGAGTTGGGTGTGGGAGGAGGCCGCGCCCGCCGTCACCGCGCCGGTGAGCAGGCCGAGGAGGAAGGAGCCTGCCAGATTGACGGTGAAGGTTCCCCAGGGGAAGAGCGAGTCGTGGCGGGACTGCACCGCGCGGTCGGTGAGGTAGCGCAGCGGGGCGCCGATCATCGCCCCGGCCATCACGAGCAGCCAGGTCACCTGCCCTTCTCCCGGCCCACGTAGCGGATGACCTCGCAGTCGTCGAGGATCACCAGACCCTCGGTGACCAGCTCGTCGAGCTGCGGCAGGAAGGCCCGGATCCGTTCCTCGGCGTCCACGATCACGATGGCGAGCGGCAGGTCCTCGGAGAGCGAGAGCAGCCGTGCGGTGTGGATGAGCGAGGAGGCGCCGAAGCCCTCGACGCCGCGGAAGACGCTCGCCCCGGCGAGCCCCGCCTCTCGGGCCCGGTGCACGATCTCGGTGCTGAGCGGGCGGTGGTGCCAGGTGTCCTGCTCACCGATGAAGATGGTCACGCGCAGCGCGGAACCGGTCAGCCTCGTCATCGCCGTTCACCTCCACGCCAGTACGCGCCGCGTCCCGGCGACCGCCGTCCACACCGCCGCGAGGGCCGCGAGCAGTGTCAGTGCCAGATACGCGAGGCCGGTACGGACCTGGCCCGCGTCGAGAAGGTGCTGGATGTCCACCGCGTACGTGGAGAACGTGGTGAAGCCGCCGAGCACCCCGGTGCCGAGGAACGGCCGCACGAGCGGGTGGGCCGTCCACACATCGGTGATGACGACCATCAGCACACCGATCAGCGCGCACCCGGCCACGTTCACCGTCAGGGTCGTCCACGGAAAGGCGCCGGGCGCGGTCGGCCACAGCACGGAGGCTCCGTGGCGGGCTGTCGCACCGCAGGCACCTCCCAGCGCGACGGCGGCCACGACCGACCCCTGCCTCCGCCACCAGTTCCGCACCCTCTCAGCCTACGACGCGGCCCGGCGGGGTAGATCATCGGAGGTTCCTCCATGTGATCCGCATGTGCCATGGATATCCCTACAGTTGCTTGCAGATGCCAGGAAATCAGCCTTACCTTTGCGCATATGCAGTCTTACACCATCGGCCAGGCAGCGCGGCTGCTCGGCGTCAGCCCCGACACCGCCCGGCGGTGGGCGGACGCCGGACGGGTCACCACCCATCGCGACGAGGCGGGGCGCCGCCTCATCGACGGGCGTGATCTGGCGGCCCTCGCGATCGAGGTCGGGCAGGGCGGCCAGGGAGGTCCAGGGGGGCAGGGAGGTCAGGGAGGCCAAGGAGGCCAAGGAGGCCAGAGCGGACCAGGTGGGCCCGGTGGCCAGGGCGGTCGCGGCGAGGACGAGGGCTTGTACACCTCTGCCCGGAACGCCTTCCCGGGCATCGTCACCGCCGTGAAGCTCGGCGATGTGGCGGCGCAGGTGGAGATCCAGGCGGGCCCGCACCGGCTCGTGTCGCTGCTGACCAGGGAAGCGGTCGAGGAGCTGGGGCTCGAGGTCGGGATGCGGGCCACCGCTCGGGTCAAGTCGACGAACGTACATATCGACCGCGTCTGAGCGGCCTGAGCAAGGAGCACCCCATGTCCCACCTGCAGACCCGCCGCCGGTTCGCCGCCGCGCTGGCGACCGCCGCCGTTCTCGTGCCGCTCGCCGGATGCGGCGGGGCGGGCGGGAGCGGTGACGGGGATGCCTCGGGGACCGGGCTGACCGTGCTCGCCGCCTCCTCGCTCACCGATGTCTTCGAAACCGCGGGCGCCGTATACGAGAAGGCGCACCCGGGGACGACGGTGACGTTCTCCTTCGCCGGTTCGCAGGAGCTTGCCGCCCAGGTGAAGCAGGGTGCGCCGGCCGATGTGCTGGTCACCGCCAACCGGAAGACGATGGACGACGTGATGGACGACGTACGGGCCGACACCGGGGACCCGGCGGTCATCGCCAGGAACCGACTGGTCATCGCGGTCGGCAAGGGCAATCCGAAGGGCGTCGAAGGGATCGGGGACCTCACGAGGAACGACCTGAGGGTCGTGCTCGCCGCGCCCGAAGTGCCCGTCGGCCGCTACAGTCGGCAGGTGCTCGACCGGCAGGACCTCGCGGTGAAACCGGTCTCGCACGAGCCGAACGTGCGGGCCGTGCTCTCCAAGGTCGCGCTCGGCGAGGCCGATGCGGGGATCGTGTACGAGACGGATCTCGCCGCCGCCGGGGGGAAGGCCCAGGGCGTGGCCGTCCCGGACGCGCAGAACGCCATCACCGACTACCCGGCCGCCGCGCTCAGGACCTCCCGGAACGCCGAGGCCGCCGCGG
The DNA here is from genome assembly GCF_047779955.1 of Streptomyces lothianensis. Taxonomy (NCBI): domain Bacteria; kingdom Bacillati; phylum Actinomycetota; class Actinomycetes; order Kitasatosporales; family Streptomycetaceae; genus Streptomyces; species Streptomyces lothianensis. The sequence goes on from NZ_JBLMKT010000037.1 coordinate 240,294, forward strand.
AGTTCGTGAAGTGGCTGGGCTCCGACGAGGCGCAGAAGATCCTCACGGACGCCGGTTTCCAGAAGGCCTAGGAACCACGCGATGAAGAGCACCGCCAAGAGAACCGCCAAGGGAACGGCTAAAAGAACCGCGAAGCGAAGCGCGATGAGCGCCTCGAAGCGCGCCCACGCGCGGTCCGGTCGCCGGGCCCCCGTGACCCTGGCGGCTCCCGCACTGCTCGCCATCGCCTTTCTGCTGCTGCCGCTCGCGGGCATCCTCTCGCGTACGCAATGGGGCGAGCTCGCCGGTCACTTGACCAGCCCGGGTGTCACCGAGGCGCTCCGGCTCTCGCTGTACGTCTCCTTCTGGGCGCTGGGTCTGTCACTGCTCCTCGGGGTACCGCTGGCGTGGCTGCTCGCGCGGGTCGAGTTCCGCGGGAAGGCGCTGGTGCGCTCGCTGGTGCTGCTGCCGATGGTTCTGCCGCCGACGGTCGGCGGGGTGGCGCTGCTGCTCGGGTTCGGGCGGCGCGGGCTGCTCGGGCCGTGGCTGGAGGACAGCTTCGGCATCGTGCTGCCGTTCAGCACGGCCGGTGCGGTGATCGCTGCGACGTTCGTGTCGATGCCGTTCCTGGTGATCAGCCTGGAGGGCGCGCTCGCGGGGCTGCGGCCTGCGTACGAGGAGACCGCGGGATCGCTCGGGGCCTCGCCGCTGCGGGTGTTCCTCACCGTGACACTGCCGATGGTCGCGCCCGGTCTCGCCGCGGGGGCCGCACTCACCTGGGCGCGGGCGCTCGGCGAGTTCGGTGCGACGATCACCTTCGCGGGCAACCTGCCTGGCACCACACAGACGCTGCCACTGCAGGTCTATCTCCTGCTCCAGGACCGGCCTCAGGCCGCGACCTCCGTCTCGCTGCTGCTGCTCGCCATCGCGATGGGCGTACTGATCGCGCTGCGCGGACGGTGGACGGGTGGCGGAACGGCGGACCGTACGGCGGCGGGCGGGGTGCGGCGGCGCTCCCGTAGACCTTTCCGTACGGGCCCTGACTTCCGTACGGGCCCTGGCTTCCGTACGGGAGCGGCGGACGCCGACGCCGCGGACGCCGTGGACGCCGACGCCGCGGGCGCCGCCGCGGCCGGAGTCTCTGCCTCCGCCCCCGCGGCAGTGCGCGAGCGCTGGCCGCTGCACGCCGAAGTCACCGGTTTCAACCAGCTCGCCCTGGACGCGGACCCCGGCACCACCATCGCCGTCGTCGGCGAGAACGGCGCCGGGAAGACCACCCTGCTGCGTGCCCTGCTCGGGCTCACTCCCCGCGCCCACGCCGAGCTGCGGCTCAATGACCTGGACGTGAGCGCTCTGCCCCCGCACCGGCGGGGCGTGGCCTGGGTGCCGCAGGAGGGAGCGTTGTTCCCGCATCTGAGCGCGCTCGCCAACACGGCCTACGGGCTGCGCGCCCAGGGGACCGGGCGGGCGCAGGCCCGTCGGCGGGCGCAGGAGTGGCTCGACCGGCTCGGCGTCGGACACCTCGCCCACCGCAGGCCGCACGAGCTCTCCGGCGGGCAGGCCCAGCGGGTCGCCCTGGCGCGGGCGCTGGCACCTGACCCGCGCCTGCTCCTGCTCGACGAGCCGCTCGCGGCCCTCGACCAGACCACCCGCGCGCAGGTCCGCCACACCCTGCGCACGCACCTGGCCGACTTCCCCGGGGTCTGTCTGATCGTCACGCATGATCCGGTCGAGGCGGTGTCGCTGGCCGACCGGGTGCTCGTCCTTGAGGACGGCCGTACGCTGCAGGACGCCTCGCCCGCCGAGGTCAGCCGGCATCCGCGTTCGCCGTGGGTGGCGCGGATGCTGGGCCGTAACGCCCTTGCCGGGACCGGGAGTACGGACGGCACGCTGCGGCTGGCGGGGGGCGGGCGGCTGGTGGTGGCCGATCCGCCGGCGGCCGGTGCGCCGGTGCTCGCGATCATCGCGCCCGAGGCGGTCTCGCTGCACCGGCAGCGGCCCGAGGGCAGTCCCCGCAACGTCTGGCCGGGGAGGGTCCGGGAGATCACGGCGCTGGGCAGCCGCCTGCGCGTCCTGGTCGGCGGCGGCACCGGGGAGGCTGGGGAAACCGGGGAGGCCTGCGGCCCCTCACCCGACCTCGTCGCGGAGATCACCCCGCAGGCCGCGGCCGAACTCGGGCTCGCCGAGGGCACCTCCGTGTACACCAGCATCAAGGCGACCGAGGTCACGCTGGTGCACACCTGAGATCCTCGACGCCGAACAGGGCCGGAGAAGGGGACTGCGAAGGAGTGAGCGGGGAGGCGGGGAACAGGCGGGTCAGTTGGCGTCCGGTGCACGCACCACGTCGTCGCGTCGGGGCACCAGTTGCGCGGCGAGCAGGGCGACCACGACCGCGGTGACGATCAGCGGCATCTGATCGTACGCGTCGTCGCCGATCAGAAGCACCGTCAGGACCGCGCTGCTCAGCGGCAGGCCCGTGACGACCGCGGCGCCCGCCGCCATGCCGAGGGCGAGCGCCGGTGTGGTGCCGAGGCCGGGCAGGCCCGAGCAGGCGATGCCGAGCGCGGCGCCGAGCAGGACGGCCGGGAAGATCGGGCCGCCGCGGAAGCTTCCGAGGCAGATCGTCCAGGCGATGCCTTTGAGGAGGAAGAGCAGCAGCAGCGTGCCGACGGACCAGTGGTGCGGGTCCGCGGCAAGCGCGCCGAGCATGGACTGGCCGGAGAGCGCGGCCTCTTCGGGGGAACGGTCGGTGAGCAGGCCGTACGCCGCGAGCAGGACGCCGACCGCGAGGGCGCACAGGACGATACGGCTCGCCGCGCGCCGGTTCACCCAGCGTTCGACGACGTAGCCGAGGCTGCGCAGGTGTCCGATGCCGAGGCCGATCAGGGCGGCCAGCGGGATGCCCCACAGGAAGTCGCCGGCGTCCGGGGTCATGTCCGGCGGCACCTTCGGCAGCGACAGAGCGCCGATGGACAGGCCCGTCCAGTCGCCGAAGCCGGTGAAGACCAGCGCGCCGGTGGCGCTGGCGATCAGACAGGGCAGCAGCAGGACCACGAGCGCCGCACCGCCGAGCCCGGCGCCCTCGACGACGAGGACGGCGGCGATGACGGGACCGCCGAAAATGCTGGAGATCGCGGCGGTCGATCCGGCGGTGGCGAGCAGCATCGGTGCCTTGGCGGCCCCTGGGCCCTGCTGTTTCAAGGCGCGTACGCCGAAGACCGCGAGCCCGCCGCCGATCGCCATCAGCGGCGCCTCCGGGCCTAGGACGACACCGAGCGGCAGGGCGGCGAGCGCGGCGAGCACCACGCCGGGCAGATCGGCCGGACCGATCGGCGCGCCGCCCAGGCCGTGCACGGGGACATGGCCGCCGTGGCCGCGCATCCTCGTGATGACGGGTGCGAGGATCAGCCCGGCGATGAGCAGGGCGGGCAGCGGCCACCACCAGGGGGCCTGCTCGTAGCCGAGCGCGTCCGGGAGTTCCTCCCAGACGGCGTGCTGGATCTCGTGGTTCGCGGTGAGGAAGGCGAAGCAGGCGAGGGCGACGGGGATGCCGATCAGCGCGCAGAGCAGCAGCAGCCTCAGGTAGCCCGGGCTGAGCAGCGTGCTGCGCAGCAGGGCGGGGCCCTGGTCGGTGGATCCCTGGTCGGTGGAGCCCCGGCCCGTGGAGCCCCGGCCCGTGGAGCCCCGACCGGTCGGGCCCTGGCCCGGAGCGGTGGGCTGCTGCGCGTCGGAGTCCAAGGCGTCGCTCCCGCCTGTTCGTCGGGTCCTGAGGGGCTGTTGTCAAACCCCGCTTCGGATCAGGCCACTCGGGCCCGGAGAGGGGTTTGACAACAGCCTCTGAAGCGAGCTCAGGAGAGGAACTTCTCCTTGGCCTTGGCGAACTCCGCCTCGCTCAGCGCGCCGCTCTCCTTGAGCTGCGCCAGCTTGGCGAGTTCGTCGGCCCTGGAGGGTCCGGCGCCCTGGGGGCCTGCTGCTTCGCGCACGTACTCCTTGAACGCCGCCTCCGACTTCTTGGCCTGCGCGACGTCCCGCTCGCCCATCGACTTGCCGCGGACGATGACGTAGACGAGGACGCCGAGGAACGGCAGCAGGATCGTGAAGGTCAGCCAGCCCGCCTTGCCCCAGCCGCTGAGGTCGTCATCGCGCAGGATGTCGACAATGATCTTGAAGAGCAGGAAGAACCAGAGCACCCACAGGAACAGCAGGAGCATGGTCCAGAACAGGTTGAGGATGGGGTAGTCGACGGCGAGGGTGGTCATGACGTGCTCCTTCGTGAGGGGTCGGGAATGGGGGGTTTCGGTCCGGCCAGGAAGTCCACGACGGCCAGCGCGAAGAGCAGGGCGAGCGCGAGACCGAGGACCACCCAGCCCGTGGGGTGGCTCCAGAGCAGATACGTCAGGACGGCGGCCGCGACGAGCGCCCGGACGATCCACCTGCGGTGGGCGGCGACCCAGGTGCCGAACGCGCCGAGGTTCAAGCCCGCGCGGTCCGCGGTGCCGCGTGCTGCGCCGATGCCCGAGGACCACAGGTTCCGTACGAGGAGGGCCCGCCGCCCCTTGCCGGTCAGCCAGGCAGCGAGAGCCACGACGATGCCGAGGGCGACGACCATCCGCACGGTCGTCCGCAGGAACCGGGTCAGCGCGTCGTAGACGGAACCGGCCGCGGGCTGTGAGACACCCGCGGGCAGCGCGTCCAGATACACCGGCCGGAAGACGGTGAGCGCGATCCCGAGCAGGCCCACCGCGACGGCGACGCACAGCGCGGCCGTGACCACGGCGCGGCGGCGGCTGCGGGCCAGCAGGACCCCGGCGGCCACGAGGAGCAGGGCGATGACCGGCAGCCAGTTGCCGGCCAGCTGGAGCAGCCGGAAGCCGGTACGGGCCTTGGTGATGTCCTCGGACCGGGCGACCTCGAATTCGGTGTGCACCTCGGGGATCTGCTCGGCGATGCTCAGGCCGGAGTCGACGAGCCGCTGCTTGACCTGCTCGACGACGGGCGCGAGGTCGACGGTGACGGCGCCGTCGTCGCCGAGTTCCACCGCGCCGCCGCCCTCGCCGGTGAGGGCCTTGTTCACGGCGGCGTGCGCCCTGCGGTTCAGGCCGGTCCACAGCGTTTCGAAGGCGTCGGAGGCGACGACGTCGTGTGCCTTGTCGTTCACGAAGCTGCGTACGGCGCCTTCGAGCGAGTCGCCGAGCTTGCCCAGGGCCTTGTCCGCGAGCGGGCGTTCCTCGTCGGTGAGCGAGGCGAGGAGATCGTCCAGATCGATGTGGTCCATCGCGGCATCGGTGACGCGGGCCGCGACGGCGTCCTGCACATCAGGGTCGGAGGCCAGCGGCTGCACCGTGTCCACGTAGCGGTCGGTGTCGCCGATGACATCGGCGGTCCAGGCCGAGACGACGCCGAGCGGGGCGAGCAGACAGCCGAGGACGATGAGGACGGTCGCGAGCAGGGACCGACCGCGGTGCCGGGGGCGGCCGCTCCCGGCCTCCTGCCCGGATTCCTGCCCGGATTCACTTCCGGCCGCCTGTCCGGCTTCGAGGGCGGCGACCCTCGCACGAAGCCGTTCGAGCTCCTGCGCCTCATCGCCCGCGCCCTGCTGTTCCGGTTCGTCCGGCACGGCGCCCACCTCCAGGTCTCGTGCTGCTCAGCAGAACCCGGACGTGGGACGACGGCGATCGGTGCGCGCCGTTCAGGTGAACTCGGCGGTTCACGTCGGCTGCTTCCTCGGGGTGCCGGGCGCCCTGCCTCCGGCCCGCTCTCCGCACGGCTCCAGCCCGCGCCCTGCGCACGTCGGTCGTGCGTCGGCCGTGCGTCGGCCGTGCGTCGGCCGTGCGTCGGCCGCGTGTCAGCCGTACGGAGCAGCCCGTCACCCGCTCGCCCGGCCCGGGGGCCTTCCCGCATGCGGTCCGGCCCCGCAGCCACTTGGCTCCAGGGGATGGAGCGCGGGCATCAGGCAGTCACGGCGGCAGGGCAGGGTGCCGTCGGCCCGGGTTCCCGGGAGGCATACGCATGCGGAAGCAGCGGAACTTGCGACGGACCGTCCTCACAGCAGCCCCGGTCGTAGCGCTCGCGGTGCTCGCGGGCGGCGCCGCGCTGACGCTGCTGCCGAAGGAGGCGCCCGAGGAAGGCGAGCGGGCGACGAAACCGGTGGCGGGCGGCAACTCCGCCGGGATCAAGGTGACCGTCGACGGCTCCACCGTGAAGGCCACCACCAAGGCCTGCACGAAGGGCGGCCGTGCCTCCCTGATCGGCGGGGGCAGCAGCAGCTTCGCCAGCGGTCAGCAGGCCAGGCTCACGGAAGGCTCGGCCACGTGGACCGGGGTGCGGCCCGGCAGCTACACGGTGGCCGTGGTGTGCAGCGGCGGTGACGCGGCCGGTTCGCAGCGCGTCACCATCTCGGGCGGCGCCACCGCCTCGCCCAGCACCACACCCCGTACGAGCCCGACGGTTCGCCCGACCGTCCCCGCGCCCGTGACCACGCCCACCGCGCGTCCCGATGTCGTTCCGCAGGGCCAGGTCGCGGCCGGGCTCGGCGGCGGTGCGCCCGAGCGGGTCGACACCTCGGCGCAGATCGCGGGCGGCGCGACCGCCGCCGTCACGGCCGGGGTGGGCGGCGCGCTCCTGATCCGCCGCCGCAACCGCCGCGCCACGGCGGCTCGCGGGGGCGCGTAGCGGCGTACTCCTCGGCCGCGCGCCCTGCCCGTGGGCGAGGGCGCGCCCGTACGACCCGGACCAGCATCCCCGTACGCCCTGCGAAGGTGACCCATGCCCGCACCCGGCCGCCACCGGCCCTCCGGCCGTCACCGGACTTCCGGCCGTCACCAGGCTTCCGGCCGCCACCGGCCCTCCGGCCGTCACCAGGCTTCCGGCCGTCACCGGATCCCGGGTCTCCCCGGTATCAAGGCCCCGCTCGCCGGTATGACCGCGCTCGCCGTCCTGGTCGGGTCGTGGTTCGCGGCCGAGGGGGTGCGGCATGCCGATGCCGTCGAGACGCAGCCGCGGCTCGCCGTGCGGGCGCCCGCCGGGAAGCAGCAGACGAAAGGGATCCCTGCGCTGGAGTCCTCGACGCCACTGGGCATCCGGATCCCGGTGCTCGGCGTGGAGTCCTCGCTGGTCGGCCTGGACGTGCTGCCGGACGGTTCGCTCGGCGCCCCCTCGCCGCTGACCCCGCAGCTGGCCGGCTGGTACCAGCGAGGCACGACGCCGGGTGCGGCCGGCACGGCGCTGGCCGTCGGGCACTACGACTCGGCGAACGGCCCCGCGGTCTTCTACCACCTCTCGCAGCTCGGCCCCGGCCACACCGTCGAGGTCGACCGCATGGACGGCCGCACCGCGGTCTTCACGGTGTACGACGTACGGACGCACGACGGCGACGCCTTCCCTGACACCGAGGTGTACGGCACCACCGGCCGCCCGGAACTGCGCCTCATCACCTGCGCCGGCGCCTACCGGCCGCCCGGCGCGAACGGTCCGGGCAGCCCGGGCGGCTACGAGGCGAACACCGTCGTGTACGCCCACCTCACCGGCGTCCGCAAGAAGCCGTTGCCGGGCCCGGAGCGGAGTTCGACACCGGCTCCCGGTGCGGTCAGCGCCCCTGGTACAGCTCCTCGATCTCCTTCTCGTACGTCGCCGTCACCGCACTCCGCTTCACCTTCATCGACGGCGTGAGCATCCCGTTCTCCTCGCTGAACTCGCCCTCGACCAGGCGGAACGCCCGAATCGACTCGGCGCGCGAGACCGCCTCGTTGGCGTAGTCCACGGCCTTCCGGACATCCGCGAGCATGCGCTTGTCACGGATGACCTCGGCGAGCGGGGTATCGGCCGGCATCTTCCGTACGGAGAGCCAGTGGGCGACCGCGTCCGGCTCCAGGGTGATCAGCGCGCCGACGAACGGGCGGTTGTCGCCGACGACCAGGCACTGGCCGACCGGCGGGCGGCTGCGCAGCCGGTCCTCCAGAACGGCGGGGGCCACGTTCTTGCCGCCGGTGGTGACGAGGATGTCCTTCTTGCGGCCGGTGATCCGCAGATAGCCGTCCTCGTCGAGGGCGCCGAGATCGCCGGTCGCGAACCAGCCGTCGTCCAGGACCTCGTCCGTAGCCTCTGCGTTGTTCCAGTACGAGCCGAAGACGATGCCGCCGCGGATCAGCACCTCGCCGTCGTCGGCGATCCGCACGGCCGTGCCCGGTACGGGCAGTCCGACGGTGCCGGGGCGCGGGCTGAGCGGCGGGGTGATGGTGGCGGCCGCGGTGGTCTCGGTGAGGCCGTACCCCTCGTAGATGATGATGCCGGCCGCGTAGAAGAAGAGGCTGAGGCGGTCGTCGAGCGGGGAGCCGCCGCTGATCGCGTAGCGCAGCCGGCCGCCGAGCTCCTTGCGGATACGGCGGTAGACGAGAAGGTCGTAGAGGCCCCAGGCGAGGTACGTGCCGAGCGAGGGCCCCTTGCCGGTGCCGAGGAACTTGCGCAGATACGCCTCGCCGAAGCGCACCGCGATCCGGTCCGCGCGCTCGAAGGACGCGCCGCGGCCGAGTTTCTCGGCGGTGGCGCGTCCTGTGTCGTGGATCTTCTCGAAGAGGTAGGGGACGCCGACGATGAACGTGGGGCGGAAGGAGCGGAGTTCGGGGCGCAGCTCCTCGGGTTTGATGCTCGGGCAGTGCGCGATCTCGATCCGGGCGAGCAGGCAGGCGATCTGGAGGGAGCGGCCCAGGATGTGGGCGAGCGGCAGGAAGAGCAGGGTGGAGGCGGTCTGGCCGGTGACCTCCTTGAAGACCGGGTGCAGGAGCTCGACCGTATTGGCGGCCTCCGCGTGCAGGTTGCCGTGGGTGAGGACACAGCCCTTGGGGCGGCCGGTGGTTCCCGAGGTGTAGCAGAGGGTGGCGATGGTGCCGGGGGTGAGGGCGGCGCGGCGGGCTTCGACCTCCTCGTCGGATATCTCGCGGCCCTCGGCGGCGAGTTCGGCAACGGCGCCCTCGTCGAGCACCCGGACGCGGGCCTGCTCGCCGACGGCGCTGCGGACGGTCGCGGCGTTCTCCGCGGTCTCGGCGATCACGAAACGGGCGCCGGAGTCCTCGGCGATCCAGGCGATCTGCTCGGCGGAGGAGGTGGCGTAGACGGGGACGCTCTGGCCGCCCGCCGCCCAGATCGCGAAGTCGAGGACAGCCCACTCGTAGCGGGTACGGGACATCAGGGCGACGCGGCCGCCGGGTTCGAGGCCCGTGGCGATCAGCCCCTTGGCGGCCGCGGTGACTTCGTCCGCGAAGGTGCGGGCGGTCACCGGCCGCCACCGGCCGCCCTCCTTGCGGCGGAGCACGACGGCTTCGGGGTCCTCGCGCGCGTTGGTGAAGGGGATGTCCGCGACGCAACTGCCGCTCTGCTCGGCGGCCGCGAGGGCGGGCGTGCGCGCCTCGCGCACCGTTACGCCCTCGCGGATGAGTTCGGTGCGGGCCCTCGCCGCCAGATCACTGCGCTGCTTCGCCCGCCGGAGGTCCTTGCGTACGCCCATGGTCGGCTCCGTGGTGGTGTGCCGCTGCTGCCGAGTTCCTTACGCACGGGTCAACTTACCCGCGCGTAGCGGATTTTCAACGCCTCCGGCGTACGGTTCGGAGGCGCCGGGCTCCACCGCTCCGCGGCGGCTGGGTCTTGTGCGCCGACGCCCCCACCCCCGGCCACCGGTGGGGCCCACGGCACGTTGCGCGGCGGCCCGGGGTCCGGGGCCGGTGCCCCGGACCCCGGGCCGACTCCTACAGCTCCCCTTCGGGTTCGCCGGTCCCCGATGCCGGGCCGGGCAGGGTGGGCAGGCCCAGGAGGCCGCAGGCCTGGTCGATGGCGGTGGCGAGGTCGCGCACCGCCGGGTCATCGGTCGACGCGGCAAGCCGGGCGGCCTTCGCGGCGAGTTCCGTCAGGGAGGGGGCGCCCGGAAGGGCCCCGTCCCGCGGGGGCGCGCCGGCCTCGCCGCCCTGCTCACACGCGCTGTCCGACTGGCACGGCCGGTAGCCGGACTCCGCGCGCAGCCCGTCCGCGAAGTACCCGGCGACCGCGGCGACCTGCAGCCCGTCATCCGTGCCGCCGCCCCACAGGGACCGGCCGAGCGCGCCCGCCTCGATCTGCTGCGATTCCTCGTGCGGGGTGCGGCTCTCGGGGTCGAGCCAGCGCACGCTCGCCGTCGCCACATGGCCGCTGTCGGCCCCGGGACGCAGCCGTACCGCGTACAGCGCCGTGACCGTGTGCCCGGGGCCGACCTCGCCGCCGTCGACGCGGTCGTCGCGGAAGTCCTCGTCGGCGACCATCCGGTTCTCGTAGCCGATCAGCTTGAACTGCCGGACGGTCTGCGGGTCGAAGGCGACCTGCGCCTTGGCGTCGCGTGCCACCAGCTCGATGTTGGCGGGCAGGTCGTTGCAGAAGACCTGCTCGGCCTCGGTGATGTCGGAGACGTACGTGGTGTGGCCGTCGCCCTTGTTGGTGAGCTGTTCCATCAGCTCGTCGCCGTAGTCGCTGCCGACGCCCACCCCGAACAGGGTGATCCCGTGCTCCTCGCGCTCGTCCTGGATGCGTTCCAGGATCGCGTCCGCATCGGTCTCACCGGTGTTGGCGAGCGCGTCGGAGAGCAGCACGACACGGTTGGTGGAGCCGCGCACCTTGCCTTCGACGGCGGTGTCGTAGCCCGCCTGCACCCCGGCGGCGACATTCGTCGAGTTGGCGGGTTCGAGGCCGTCGATCACATCGTGGATCCGGCCCTTGTTGCCGCCGATCCGGGTCATCCCCAGCACCGTCTCGGCCCTGGTGCTGAACGTCACGATGGCCACCCGGTCGTCGGGCCGCAGCCGGTCGGTCATCAGGCCGAGGGAGTCGCGCACGAGGTCGAGCCGGCCGGGTTCGGACATGGAGCCGGAGATGTCCACGACGAAGGTGAGCGCCGCGGGCGGGCGCCGCTCGCCGTCGCTCCCGCGCGTGGCGAGGCCGACCCGTAGCAGGGACCAGTCCTTCTCGTGGGTGCGGGCGCCGTCCACGGTCACCGAGAACCCGTCGCCGTCGGGCCGTTCGTAGTCCTGCCGGAAGCTGTTGACGAACTCCTCGGGCCGTACGTTCGCGGGCCGCGGCAGCCGCCCTTCCTTGAGGGAGCGACGGGCGTAGCCGTACGAGGCCGTGTCCACGTCGAGTGCGAACGTGGAGAGGTAGTCCGCCTTCTTGGGCGGCAGGACGTCGTCGCTCGCCTCGTCCCCCCGCGCCCCTTCGGCACCGCGCGGCTGATCGGGCGCGGGCATGGGCGCGCTGTCCTGCCTGCCGCCCCCCTCCTTGACGCCCCGGTTGCTGCCGTCCGCTCCACTTCCGCAGCCGGTGGCGAGCATCGCCCCGGCCATCACCAGGGCGAGCGCGCCCGTCCTGATCCGCAGCCGTCCCATTCAACTACCCCCTTGTCGAGCTTTCCTGCTGACTGTGACGTAGGGGGTGGGCGGAACGTGCGGTCCGGCCGGTTGCGGAACAGTTGCGAAGCGGCAACATCGATCGCGGGCCGGTAACGACGATCGCGGCGCGGTAACGGTCTACGGCGACCGCGGGCCGGTGGCGCCCCACGGCGAATGCGCCCCGGTGGTGCACGGCGACCGTGCCCCGGTGGCGATCTACGGCGACCGGCCGCCCGGCAGCGGTCTCAGGACACGATGTCCTTCCGGGAGAACGCCCGGAAGGCGAGCGCCGTCAGGACGACGGCATACGTCACCGACACGGCCGCGCCCTGCGCCATCCCGCCCCAGTCCAGCTCCGGCTGCAGCGCGTCGATCCACGCGAACTGCCAGTGCGCGGGCAGCACATCGCGCCAGTCGCCGAGCGCGGTGACGGCGTCGAGCACATTGCCGACGATGGTCAGACCCACCGCGCCGCCGACCGCGCCGAGCGGTGCGTCGGTCTTGACGGAGAGCCAGAACGCGAGCCCCGCGGTGACGAGTTGGGAGACGAAGACATACCCGGTGGCGATGAGCAGCCGTCCGGCCGCGTCCCCCGCGCCGATCCCGCCGCCGGTCGGCAGCTGCAGCGGCCCCCAGCCGTAGGCGGCCGTGCCGACCGCGAGTGCCACGAGCGGCAGCAGCACCATGGCGGCCGCGCTGAACGCGAGCGCCACGGCGAGCTTGCTCCACAGCAGCCGGGCCCGCGGCACGGGCGCGGCGAGCAGATAGCGCAGCGACGACCAGCTTGCCTCGGAGGCCACGGTGTCGCCGCAGAACAGTGCGACGGGCACCACGAGCAGGAACCCGGCCGAGACGAAGAGGCAGGTCGCCGCGAAGTTCGCGCCGGACTCGGTGGCGGTCTGCATCAGGGTCGGGCCGCGCTCGGCGTTCCCGTCGGGGGTGCCGCCGATCGCGAAGGCCGCGACCAGGATGAACGGCAGCGCGGAGAGCACCGCGCCCATCACGAGCGTGCGGCGCCGCTTGAGCTGGCGCAGCGCCTCCACCCGGAAGGGCAGGGTGCGTCCGGGCCGGTAGCCGGGGGCGGACTCGCCCGTCCCGGCCGGCGGCACGGCGACGGCGGTGGTGCGCTGCGCGGGCCCGCTCGCCTCGCCCGGCGCCGGGTCCGTCGTTGTGCTCATGCCGAGCCTCCGATCAGGTTCAGGAAGGCGTCCTCGAGCCGCCGGTGCGGTCCGACTCCGGTCACCGGTATGTCGAGGCGCAGGAGTTCGGCGAGCAGCTCCGGCACGCTCGCGCCGTCGAGCCGTACGAGCAGTCCGCCCTCGGTGCGGACCGCCGAGCCGATGCCGGGCAGGGCGTCGATCTTCTCGGCGAGCGCCTCGCCGACCGGCTCATCGGTGGACACGAGCAGCGTCTCGCCGGAGCCGGTGATCTCGGCGACCGGCCCGGCCTGCACGAGCTGCCCCCGGTCCATGACGACCAGGTGGGTGCAGGACTGTTCGACCTCGGAGAGGAGATGGCTGGAGACGATGACGGTGCGTCCGCCGGCCGCGTAACGGATCATCACCTCACGCATCTCGCGGATCTGCGGCGGGTCGAGCCCGTTGGTCGGCTCGTCGAGGATCAGGAGGTCAGGGAGGCCGAGCATGGCCTGGGCGATGGCGAGGCGCTGGCGCATGCCCTGCGAGTAGGTGCGCACGGCGCGCGCGAGGGCGTCGCCGAGCCCGGCGATCTCCAGGGCCTCCTCGATGTGGGCGTCCCCTGCGGGGCGGCCGGTCGCGGCCCAGTACAGCTCCAGGTTCTCGCGGCCGCCGAGATGCGGCAGGAATCCGGCGCCCTCGACGAAGGCGCCGACGCGGGAGAGCACCGGGGCGCCCGGCCGGATGGCGTGCCCGAAGACGCGGATCTCGCCGCCGTCGGGGGTGATCAGGCCCATGAGCATGCGCAGCGTGGTGGTCTTGCCCGCGCCGTTGGGCCCGAGCAGGCCGAGCACCTGGCCCTGCTCGACGCGGAAGCTCAGCTCCCGTACCGAATACCGCTCGGACTTGCCGTATTTCTTGCTCAGTGCGGTGATCTGCAGCGGCACTTCGGCAAGTGCGGGATCGGCGGGCGGGGCGGCCGCGCGGCGTCGGGCGCTCAGGAACAGTCCGGCCGCGAGCACCACGCCCGCGAGCGGCAGCAACCACACCCAGGCGGGCAGGGCAGCCGCTTCGGTGCGCAGGCCGGGCGCGGTGGGCACGCTCAGGTCGTCGAGCAGCGTCACCTCGTAGGTGGCGGGCTCGGCGGGTGAGGCATAGCCGAGGTCGGTGGAGGAGACGGCGAGGCGCAGCCTGTGCCCCGCCTGCACCTCGTGGTCGATCGCCGGGAGGGTGAGCCGCACCTCCTTGCCGTCCTCGGCGCCGGTGACGCGGAGTGGTGCGACGAGCTGGGCGGGCAGCACCTGCCGGTCTCCGTCCGGCGCCACGTCGTAGACCTTCGCGAAGAGCACCGCCTCGCCGCTGTCGGACTGCACGCGCACGCGTGCCGTGGGCGCACCGGTGATCCGGAGGTCCTGCTTCAGCGGTTCGGAGTCGAAGGCCGCGAACTGGCCGGGGAAGTCGAGGGAGAGCCCGCCGAGGCCGAGCGAGGAGAGCTGTCCGAGCCCGCCGCCGAGGCCGGGCACGGTGGAGATCGCGGGCGGGCCGGCACCCGCCGGGTTCTGCAGGGACCTGGTGCCCTTGGCCAGCTCGATCCTGCGCAGCCCCGAGGCAAGGCCCGGGTACTGGCCGTCGGTGGCGCCTCGCAGCCGGGCCCGCCCGTCGGTGGAGTCCACTCCCCCGGTGCGGGTCACTCGGAAGGCGGGGCCGGTGTCGGCGCTCTCGTCCTGTTTCAGATAGCGGTCGAACCAGTTGTGCACGCGTGCCTGCGCCCGCGCGGTCTCCAGGTCGCCGCCGTCATGGCCGCCGGCGATCCAGTCGACGGCGACCGGGGCGCCGTTGTCCCCGATCGTCTTCGCCATCGCATCGGCCTGGCCGAGCGGGAAGAGCGAGTCGGTCTGGCCCTGCAGGATCAGTGCGGGCACCTTGATCCGCTCGCCGACGGCGGAGGGGCTGCGCTCGGCGAGGAGTTCGCGGGCCGCCGCGTCCGGTTTCCCGGCGACCGCGACGCGCTGGTACATCTCGCACAGGGCCTGCTCGAAGTTCGCGCAGCCGCCGCCGGTGGAGACGAAGATCCCCGCCCACAGCTTCTTGAAGACGCCCTCGGGCAGCAGCGCGTCCGCCAGGTTCCAGTACGTGATCATCGGGGCGATGGCGTCCACGCGGGGGTCGTGTCCCGCGGCGAGCAGCGAGACCGCGCCGCCGTACGAGGCTCCGGTGACGCCGACGCGCGGGTCGCCCTTCTTGTCGAGCCGCACCTCGGGGCGCTCGGCGAGCCAGTCGATCAGCGCGGAGACATCGGCGACCTCGGCCTGCGGATCATTCAGCCCGATCTTCCCGGTGGATTCGCCGAAGCCGCGCGCCGACCAGGTCAGGACCGCATAGCCCGCGCGCGCGAGCTCCTCGGCCTGCGCCCGTACGTCCTTCTTGCTGCCGCCGAAGCCGTGTCCGATGAGCACGGCGGGCCGCTTCACCGAGGCATCGCCCGCGGTGAAGTACGAGGTGTCGATCCGTGCCCCGTGCATGGCGAGCACCCGCTCGCTGCGGTGCACGGCGGGCTTGTCGTCGGCGGCCACCGCCGTCCACACCCCGGCGCCGGCGAGCAGCGCGAGGACGGCGCCCACGGCGGCGAACCGGCGGGTGCGCGACCGGGCGCGCGGGCCCGGCACGGCGCCCTCGCGCCGGAGCCGGAGCCGGGGCCCGGGCCGGGGCCTGAGCCGGGGCAGTCGAAGATCCATGCGTACGAGCCTAAGCGGCGCCTGTGACAACCGCGGCCGCCGCCGGACCGAATCCACCGGCCTCCCGTGGACGTACGCGGCGTGCCCGGCATACCGCAGACGCAGTACGCGGCGGTCCATCGGAAACAGGCCGGATAAGGCGCACCTTACTCGACGCATTACCGGCATTCCGGAAGGGGAGCGCCAGCAGTTCTGATGGGCCGTCAAAAGCTGTGTCGGGCAGCCTTCACATGTCATTGACATCTCGGGCACCGGGCGCGCTAATGCGACGACCGCACCGAGCCGCACCGCGGAAATACCTGCACACCACAACAGAACACCAGAAACCGGCCACCCTTTCCCGCGCCAACAGGTCAAGGGCGGCCGGTCCGTCGGCACAGGAGTGCCGGTCCCCAATGTAAGCGACTCCACCCCCGGGACCGACAGCTCCTGTGATCGCGTACGGCCGCAACTGCGTACGCGCAACCGGATATCTCTGTCCAAGGGGGCACCAACAAGTGAGAACCATCCGTAAACGCATTCCGGCCTGCGTGGGAGCGCTGGCCCTCGCCGTGGGAGCGGGGGTCGTGGGGCTCGCGGGCCCGGCGGCCGCCGTCGAGGGCACCGCCACCGCCTCCATGCACTGCACCCTGCCGCCGGGCTCCCCGTCACCCAACCCGCGGGACATGGACTCCACGTACACCGTCGAGGTGCCGGACGAGGTGCAGCCCGGTGATGTCCTGCCGGCCGGCTCGATCACGGTGACACCCTCGCCGACCGGCGTCGCGGTGCCGCTCCAGGTCGATCTGACGATGACCCCGTCCGTCACGTTCGAGCTCGCCAACACGGGCATCCCGGCGGGTACGACGGTGACGGTCACGGGTGACGTCCAGCCTCAGCAGACCGTCGCGGCGAACGAGGAGCCGACGATCCTGCCGTGGACCAACAACGCGCCCGTCACCATCCCGGCGAGCGCCTCCCCGGGCAGCATCGACTGGCTGATCCACTCCTCGCTGACGATCACCGACATCATCAACCCGGCGCTGGGCAAGCAGGAGACGGTCTGCACGGCCAACGCCCCGATGGTCTCGGCGGTCACCAACCAGATCCCGGTCCCGACCGTGCCCACCACGACCAAGCTGACCCCGAACAACGGCGGCCCCGGCACGGATGTCACGGCCACGGGCGTCAACTTCGATCCGGGCCCGGTCACCTGCACCGCCTCGCTCGCGGGTGTCGACACGGACACCGGTACGGGCACGGCGGACGCGGCGGGCAACGCGAGCTGCACGCTGACCGTGACCACCAAGGCGGACAACGTCCGCATCAATGACACGGCGGGCAAGGCCTTCGTATGGGTGACTCCCATCGAGGGCGTGCCGCACCCCGTCGACATCGAGGTGCTGCCCGGCGCCCTGGCACTCGGTCCCGCCGAGGGCCTCCCCGCGCTCGACCTGGGCTCGGTCACCATCAACGGCAAGGCCCAGACGGTGAACGGCACGTTCAACGCCGCCGCCGTGCAGGACTTCCGCGGTGGCAGCCTCGGCTGGGACGTGACCGCGACACGGACGCCGTTCCTCAACACGGACACCGGCCACGCCATGCCCACGGCGACGCTCTCCATGGCGCCGACCTGCACCGTGACCAACCCGGACAGCCCGAGCACCTGCACGGTGGGCGCGGCCGGAGCGGTCACGGACACCCCGATGCAGGTCGCCTCGCAGGCGCCCGGCGGTGAGGAGCTGACCGGCGGCGAGTTCGAGGTCGGCGGCGGAGCCTCGCTGACGCTGCCGCCGTTCATGTTCGCGGACAGCTACCAGTCGGTCGTCACGTTCTCCATGGCGTAACCGGCCCACCGAGGTACCGACCGCACCACGGTGCGGGGTGCTGCCCGGCCGGATGCCCTCCGGGCGCACCCCGCACCACCCGCTCTCACCCGACACCGGCGACGCCGGCGACGCCGGCGACACCGCAACCGGTCCGCCCGACACCACACTTCCCCGCCCGACACCGCAACTCCCGCTTGGAGCAGGCATGCCCAGACCGTACGCGTGGATCGTGGCCGCAGTGGCCGGCCTGCTCCTGGCGCTGACCGGACCGCCGCAGGACGCCCGCGCCGCGGAGAACGGTACGTGGGCGGTGTTCCCCACCCCGCCCGCGGGCTCGGACACGCGCGGGCGCGAGTACTTCGCGCACGCGGCCGATCCGGGCGCGGAGATCGAGGACAGCGTGACGGTGGCGAACACCTCGGACAAGGAGCTGACGTTCCGGGTGTTCGCGACCGACGCGATGAACACCCCGAGGGGCGGCGCATTCGCGCTGCTCCCCGTACAGCAGGAACCGAAGGACGTGGGCACCTGGATCGAACTGGGCGCGGAGGACGCCGCCCGGGACACCACGATCACCGTGCGGCCGCACCAGCGCGTCGACATCCCGTTCCGTCTGAAGGTCCCCGACGACGCCTCGCCGGGCGACCACATCGGCGGGATCGTGGCGCTCAACACCGAGGTGGAGAGCGTCCGCGAGGAGGACAACGTACGGGTGGGCGTGCAGCGTTCGGTGGGCGCGCGGATGTATCTGCGGGTGAACGGGCCCGAGGCGCCGGCGCTCCTGGTGGAGTCCGTCTCGGTCGAGCGCAGCGCACCGCTGCTGCCCTGGACCTCCGATGCGAAGGCCACGGTCCGCTACGTCCTCGTCAACCACGGCAACGTACGCATCCGGCCGACGGTCCAGCTCACCGCGGAAGGCCTCTTCGGCCGCGATGTCCTCACGCAGCGCCCGCGCGCCCTGAAGACGGAACTGCTGCCGGGCCAGCGCGTCGAACTCACCGAACCCTGGGCCAGCACACCGCAGTTCGACCGGGTCACGCTCAAGGTGACGGCCGGGGCCTTCGACCGGCCCGAGGTCCCGAAGGCCACCGCCCGGACCTCCTTCCTCGCCCTCCCCTGGCCGGCGCTGCTCGCCCTGCTCGGCCTGCTGCTGCTCGTCTGGGCCACCCGCCGGGTCCGCCGCGCCGGCGGGCCGCGCGCCGCGTGGCGGCGCCTGCGCACACGTCTGCGCGCACGACTGCGCAGAACACCCCGCGCGCCCAACTCCCGTGATACGGATGAGGAATGGACATCCGCCGCGCCACCGAGCCTGACCAGGTGACAGCCGCCGCCCACCTCTTCGACGGCCCGCCCCTTGAGGACGCCACCCACGGCTTCCTCGCCGCGGGCGGCCACCACATGTTCTTCGCCTACGAGGACGAGCCCGGCGGGCGACGCCCGGTCGGCTTCATCACCGGCATCGAGATCCACCACCCGGACAAGGGCGTGGAGATGTGCCTGTACGAACTGGGCGTCGAGTCCGCGTACCGCCGCAGAGGTATCGCCACCGCCCTGATCACCGAACTCGCCTCGCTCGCCCGCGAGCGGGGCTGCTACGACATGTGGGTTCCCGTCGACACGGACAACGAGGGGGCGCTTGCGACCTACCGCGCGACCGGGGCGAAGGACGACGGGGTGTGTGCGGTGCTGACCTGGGAGTTCGGCGGCTAGTGCCGCATCAGGGAACCTTTGCCCCGTCGCGACGCCCGGCGCGCGCAAGAGGCTTCATGGCGCGCGCAAGAGGCGTCATGGCGCGCGCAGGAGGTCTCACAGCGCGCCCGGGAGATCTCACAGCGCGCGCAGGAGCAGCATCCCGCCAAGCGTGAGCATCATCGCCGCCACGAGTCCGTCGAGGATCCGCCAGGCCGTGGGCCGGGCGAGGACCCCGCTGAGCAGCCGCGCGCCGTAGCCGAGGGCCACGAACCACACCAGGCTGCCCAGCATCGCGCCGATCCCGAACACCCAGCGCAGGTCCCCGCGTTCCGCGGCGACCGAGCCGAGGAGCAGCACGGTGTCCAGGTAGACATGCGGGTTCAGCCAGGTCAGCGCCAGGCAGGTGAGGACCGCGGCCTTGATGGACCGGGTACCCGCCCCCTCCGTCGTCAACCCCTGTCCCTGCCCCTGCCCCTGCCCCGCCTCGGCCGGGCGCAGGGCTCGCCGGGCGGCGAGGGCTCCGTACGCGAGCAGGAACGCGCCGCCCGCCAGGCCGACCAGCGTCAGCGCCGCGGGCCATGCAGTGACCACCGCGCCGAGCCCCGCCACGCCGAGGGCGATCAGGACGACATCGGAAGCGGCGCAGATGGCGACGACGGGGAGCACGGCCTGCCCGCGCACTCCCTGGCGCAGCACGAAGGCGTTCTGGGCGCCGATGGCGACGATCAGGGAGAGGCCGGTGCCGAAGCCGGCGCCGACGGCCGGGAGGAGTCCGCTGTTCATGGCTTCGAAGCTAGGGACCTTCGAGGCATCAGTACAGCTAAAGTTTCTTAGGCTGCTTCAGCACAGCTAATGACCGACGGGATCGAAGGGATGGTGGAGGACGGCCATGGAACTGCCCCACGATCTGGTCCGCACCCTCCTCGCCGCCGTCGACGAGGGCACCTTCGACGCGGCCGCCGCCTCCCTGCACCTGACCCCGTCCGCGGTCAGCCAGCGCATCAAGGCGCTGGAACAGCGCACCGGCCGGGTGCTGCTGACCCGCACCAAGCCGATCCGGCCGACCGAATCGGGCGAGGTGGTGGTGCGTTTCGCGCGGCAGCTCGCGGCACTCGAACAGGCGGCCCGGCTGGACCTCGGGCTCGCGGACGACGACGGCGGCGGCGGAGGCGACGACGCCTCCCGGACGGCGGCGCGGCTTCCCGTCGTCGTGAACGCGGACTCCCTGGCCACCTGGTTCCTGCCCGCCCTGACCCGGATGCCGCAGCACCCGCCGGTCTGCTTCGAGCTGCTGCGCGAGGACGAGGGGCACTCGGCGGCGCTGCTGCGCGAGGGCCGGGTGATGGCGGCGGTGACCTCCTCTGCGGAGCCGGTGGCGGGCTGCACGGTGCGACCGCTGGGGCGGGCCCGGTATCTGCCGGTGGCGACACCGGAGTTCAGGGACCGGCATCTGCTGCCGGGACCGCTCTCGCGCCGGCTGCCCCGGGCACCGGTGGTGGTCTACGACCGGCGCGACGAACTGCAGGACCGTTTCGTGCGCCGCCTGACCCGCGGCCGCGCGCAGGCCGGACCGCTCCGGCACTATGTCCCCGCCTCCGAGGGCTACCGCGACGCGGTCGCCGCGGGCCTCGGCTGGGGCCTGGTCCCGGACATCCAGGCGGTCCCGCTGCTCGATACGGGCACCCTCGTCGAGCTGGCGCCGGGCCGGCACCTGGACGTACCGCTGTACTGGCAGCAGTGGAAGCTCGACACTCCACCCCTCGCCGCTGTGACGACCGCGGTCGTCACAGCGGCGACGGAACTCCTGCACCCGCCTGCCTGACGGGCAGTGGCTCAGTGGTTGCGCGGGAACCCGAGGTCGACGCCGGAGGGAGCGTCCGCCGGGTCCGGCCAGCGGGTGGTGACGACCTTGCCGCGGGTGTAGAAGTGCGTGCCGTCGTTGCCGTAGATGTGGTGGTCGCCGAAGAGGGAGTCCTTCCAGCCGCCGAAGCTGTGGTAGCCGACGGGGACCGGGATCGGGACGTTGACGCCGACCATGCCGGCCTCGACCTCCAGCTGGAAGCGACGGGCCGCGCCGCCGTCGCGGGTGAAGATCGCGGTGCCGTTGCCGAAGGGCGAGGCGTTGATGAGGGCCAGCCCCTCCTCGTAGGTCTCGGCCCGCAGCACGCACAGGACCGGGCCGAAGATCTCGTCCTTGTACGCGTCGGAGGTGACCGGTACGCGGTCGAGGAGCGAGAGGCCGATCCAGTGGCCGTCCTCGTGGCCCTCGACCGTGTAGCCCGTGCCGTCGAGGACGACCTCACAGCCCTGCGCCTCGGCGCCGTGCACATACGAGGCGACCTTGTCGCGGTGTGCCGCCGTGATCAGCGGGCCCATCTCGGAGGACGGGTCGTTGCCCGGACCGATCTTGATCTTCTCGGCGCGCTCGCGGATCTTGTCGACCAGCTCGTCACCGCTGGAGCCGACCGCCACCACCGCGGAGATCGCCATGCAGCGCTCGCCCGCCGAGCCGTAGGCGGCGGAGACCGCGGCGTCGGCGGCCGCGTCGAGGTCGGCGTCGGGCAGCACCAGCATGTGGTTCTTCGCGCCGCCGAGCGCCTGGACGCGCTTGCCGTTGGCGGAGGCGGTGGTGTGGATGTAGCGGGCGATCGGGGTGGAGCCGACGAAGGAGACGGCGGCCACGTCCGGGTGCTCCAAGAGGCGGTCGACGGCCACCTTGTCGCCGTGCACCACGTTGAAGACGCCGTCCGGCAGACCCGCCTCGGCGAGCAGTTCGGCGATCTTCAGGGAGGCCGAGGGGTCCTTCTCGCTGGGCTTGAGCACGAAGGTGTTGCCGCAGGCGATGGCCAGCGGGAACATCCACATCGGCACCATCGCCGGGAAGTTGAAGGGCGTGATGCCCGCGACGACACCCAGCGGCTGGCGGATCGAGGCCACGTCCACGCGGTTCGACACGGACGTGGACAGCTCACCCTTGAGCTGCACGGTGATCCCGCAGGCCAGGTCCACGATCTCCAGGCCGCGCGCGACCTCGCCGAGCGCGTCCGAGTGCACCTTGCCGTGCTCGGCGGTGATCAGCTCGGCGATCTCGTCGCGGTGCGCGTCGAGCAGCGCGCGGAACTTGAAGAGGACCGTGGTGCGCTGCGCGAGCGAGGACTGCCCCCAGCTCGCCCAGGCCTCCTTGGCGGCGGCGACCGCCGCGTCCACCTCCTCGACGGAGGCGAAGTCGACCCGGGTGGTCACGGCCCCGGTCGCCGGGTCGGTGACCGGTCCGGTGCGGCCCGAGGCGCCCTCGACGCTCTTGCCACCGATCCAGTGGTGCACGGCCTTGGTCACCGCGTTCGTCGCGGTGTCCGTCACGGCGTTCGTCATGGCCTACTCCTCGAACTACTGCTGATATGTCACAGATGGCGCCGGCGGTCCCGTGCCCGCAGCTCGTAGGTCCGGCGCGCCTCGACCGCCGCCTTGCGCGTCGCGGTCTCGGCCACGGGAACATCCCACCACGCCTGCGCGGCCCCCGCGCCCGACACTGTGTCTGCCGATTCGGTCTCGGTATAGACACATGTGGGCACCTCGGCCGCGCGGGCCTCGCGGAGGGCTTCCCGCAGCTCACGTACGGTCCCGGCGCGCAGCACCCGCATCCCGAGGCTCTCGGCGTTGGCCGCGAGATCCACCGGCAGCGGGTCTCCGGTGTAGGTGCCGTCCGCGGCCCGGTAGCGGTAGCCGGTCGCGAAGCCCTCCGCGCCGACGGCCTCGGAGAGCGAGCCGATGGAGGCGTACCCGTGGTTCTGCAGGATCACGAGTTTGATCGCGATCCCTTCCTGTACGGCGGTGACCAGCTCGGTGGGCATCATCAGATACGTACCGTCCCCGACGAGCGCCCAGACCTCCCGCCCGGGCTCGGCGAGCTTCACGCCGATCGCGGCGGGGATCTCGTAGCCCATGCAGGAGTAGCCGTATTCGACGTGGTACTGGTCGGATGTCCGGGCGCGCCACAGTTTGTGCAGGTCGCCGGGGAGGGATCCGGCGGCGTTGACCAGGACGTCGCGCTCGTCGGCCAGTGCGTCGAGGGCGCCGAGGAGCTGGCCCTGGGTGGGGCGCGCCCCGGGGTCGGGGGCGCTGCAGGCGCGGGTGACCACCTCGTCCCAGGCGGCCCGGAGCGCGGCGCACTCCTCGCCGTACTCCGGGTCGACGCGGAATCCGGCCAGGGCCTCGGCGGCGCTCAGCCGCTCCAGGCCCTCCCGGGCATCGGCCACGAGTGCCGTACCGGCGAGCTTGTGTGCGTCGAAGGCGGCGATGTTGAGGTTCACGAACCGGACCCCGGGGTGCCGGAACAGGCTCGCCGAGGCCGTGGTGAAGTCGGTGTACCGCGTGCCGACGCCGATCACCACATCGGCTTCGCGGGCCAGCCGGTCGGCGGCCGCGGTGCCGGTGTGCCCGATCGCCCCGACCTCCTGCGGATGACCGGCGGGCAGCGCTCCCTTGCCGGACTGGGTACAGGCCACGGGCACCCCCGTGCGCCCGGCGAACCCCCGCAGCGCCGCCTCGGCCGCGCTGTGCCGTACCCCGCCGCCCGCGATGACCAGCGGCCGCCGGGCCCGCGCGATCACCTCCGCGGCGGCGGAGACCTCCGCCTCGTCGGGAGCCGGTCGCCGCACCCGCCACACCCGCTCCCGGAAGAACTCCTCCGGCCACTCCCAGGCCTCGGCCTGCACATCCTGCGGCAGCGCGAGCGTCACGGCCCCGGTGTCGACGGGGTCCACCAGGACCCGCATCGCCGCGAGCGCCGCCGGGATCAGCGCCTCCGGCCGCGTCACGCGGTCGAAGTGCTTCGAGACCGGCCGCAGGCAGTCGTTCACCGACACATCGCCCGCATACGGCACTTCGAGCTGCTGCAGCACGGGATCGGCGGGCCGGGCCGCGAACACGTCGCCGGGCAGCAGCAGTACGGGGATGTGGTTGATGGTGGCGAGCGCGGCACCGGTGACGAGGTTGGTCGCGCCGGGGCCGATCGAGGTGGTCACGGCGTGCGTGGACAGGCGGCGCGAGTGGCGGGCGTAGCCGACCGCCGCGTGCACCATCGCCTGCTCGTTGCGCCCCTGGTGGAAGGGCATGTCCTCGCCGTGCTCGACGAGCGCCTGGCCGAGCCCTGCCACATTGCCGTGGCCGAAGATCCCCCAGGTGGCGGTGATCAGCCGCTGCCGGACTCCGTCCCGCTCGGTGTACTGCCGCGCCAGGAAGCGGACGAGGGCCTGGGCGACCGTCAGGCGGACCGTCATCGGTATCCCTCCGCGAAGTCGGGGTGGAACCTGATCCTCCACTCCCGGCCCGTCCCCGGGCCGGCCATCACGTTCAGGTAGTACATGGTGTGTCCCGGCTGGGCGACGGACGGCCCGTGCCAGCCGTCCGGCACCAGGACCGCGTCCCCGGTGCGGACTTCGGCGAGCACGTCCGTACCGCCTTCGCGCGAGGGGCTGACCCGCTGGTAGCCGAGGGCCTCCGGCCCGCCGTCGAGCTCGAAGTAGTAGATCTCCTCCAGCTCGCTCTCCTCGCCCGGCACGTGTTCGTCGTGCTTGTGCGGCGG
This sequence comes from Streptomyces lothianensis, assembly GCF_047779955.1. NCBI lineage: Bacteria > Bacillati > Actinomycetota > Actinomycetes > Kitasatosporales > Streptomycetaceae > Streptomyces > Streptomyces lothianensis. Next base: position 264,627 of record NZ_JBLMKT010000037.1, read on the forward strand.
ATACGAGGACCAGTTGCCGCCGGGCGTGATGACCTCCACGGCGATCAGGCGCTCGCAGCCGAAGACGTCGGCGGCGGCGAAATTGCGCACCTCGCGGGCGCAGTTCCCGCTGCCGCGCGCTTCGAGCGGGACCTCCGCCGCGGGGCCGTGGCGAGCCGGGAGTCTCCGCTCGCATCTCGCTCCTGCCAAAGCGAACCGGCCTCCCGCGACGGAGGAGATCTGGGCGTGCGCGTCACGCGGCACGTACGCGAAGTCGGTGGCCCCCGCGTAGACGTCCTTGCGCCCGGCGAGCTCGAAGAGCTCACCGTCCACGCGGTCCACACCGTCCACGCGGTCCACACCGTCCACGCCGTCCACGCGGTCCACGCGGTCCACGCCGTCCACGCCGTCAGCACGGTCCACGCCGACCGTGCAGCCGCCGGCCAGCGGCAGCACGATCCACTCGCTGTCGCCCGCGGCCAGCGTGTGCGAGCCGCCGGGCGGCAGCTCGACCACCCGCAGCGCGGCGAAGCTCCAGCCGGCCCGCTCGGGACCGATGTCCAGGGCGTACGGCCCGTGCGCCGTCTCGCCCGCGGGTACGTGCATCACCACTCCCTACCGCAGACCCACGACGGCCCCTGCGGCCGCCGTCCTCCCTTCATCATGGGGCGGATACGGCAGCGACCGGCCCACGACAAGCCCTCCGCGGCCGCCCTCACACCCGTCGGCCGCGGTCCGCCCCTCCTCGCGGCCGCTGTCACGCCCGCCCGTGCTCCAGGACCGCCTCGACCTCCCCCGGATACGGCATCGCCGAGGAGCAGGCGAGCCGCGATGCGACGAGCGCGCCCGCCGCATTTGCGTACCGCATGATGCGTTCCAGATCCCAGCCGGCCAGCAGTCCGTGGCACAGCGCCCCGCCGAAGGCGTCACCCGCGCCCAGGCCGTTGACGACCTCGACCGGTACCGGCGGGACCTCGGCTCTCTCCCCCTTGCGGTCGAGCGCGAGGACCCCCTCCGGTCCCTGCTTCACGACGGCAAGCTCCACTCCGTACTCCAGCAACTCCCGGGCAGCGTCCAAAGGTTCCCGCCGGCCGGTGGCTATCTCGCACTCCGTCAGATTTCCGACCGCGACCGTGGCAAGGCGCAGGGCCCGCTCGTAGTACGGGCGCGGCTCCTCGCCCCAGAACATGGGCCGCCAGTCGAGGTCGAAGACGGTGACCCCGGTGCGGGCGCGCTCCGTCAGCGCGGTGAGGGTGGCCTCGCGGCTGGGCTGTTCGCTCAGGCCCGTGCCCGTCATCCAGAACACGCGAGCCGCCCGCAGCGCCCCCATGTCCAGCTCGCCCGGGTGGATCTCCAGGTCGGGGGCCTTGGGCTGCCGGTAGAAGTGGAGCGGGAAGTCGTCGGGCGGGAAGATCTCGCAGAAGGTGAGGGGCGTCGGCAGGCCCGCGACCGGTGTCACCCAGCGGTCGTCGACGCCGAACTCCCGCAGGGCCCGGTGCAGATACGCGCCGAACGCATCCTCACCCGTACGAGTGATCACCGCGGTGCGCCGGCCGAGGCGGGCGGCGGCGACCGCGACATTCGAGGGGCTGCCGCCGAGGAACTTCCCGAAGCTCTCGACCTCGGCGAGCGGAACGCCGGTCTGCAGCGGGTAGAGGTCGACACCGATCCGGCCCATGGTGATCACGTCGAACGGGTCCTGCGCTTCGGACACCCGGCCACGCCCTTTCGGTCTCGCCCCGGTCCCCCAGGGGGTGTCCCCGTCGTACCGCCGACTCCACCTCTAATGCCGCGCGCCCCGCCCTGTCAACGCATTGTCCTGACATCCGGACCAACCACGCGGACCGCCTTGACACCCTTCTCCGGCCGCCGGAAAGCTGACGCCCATGACGCCGGCGCCTGCGCTCTCCCGTATCCGTATCGGCTCCGCGCCCGACTCGTGGGGGGTGTGGTTCCCGGACGATCCGCGGCAGGTGCCATGGCGTCGCTTCCTCGACGAGGTCGGCGCTGCGGGCTACGAGTGGATCGAGCTCGGCCCGTACGGTTACCTGCCCACCGACCCCGCGGTGCTGCGCGCGGAGACGGAACGGCGCGGCCTCAAGGTCTCGGCGGGCACGGTCTTCACCGGGCTGCACCACGGGCCCGCGGTGTGGGAGTCCACCTGGGAGCAGGTCTCGCGGGTGGCCGCGCTCGCGCGTTCGCAGGGCGCGGGGCATCTCGTCGTGATCCCCGCCTTCTGGCGGGACGACAAGTCGGGCGCGGTCCTGGAGGAGCGCGAGCTGACCGCGGAGCAATGGCGCGAACTGGCCCGTGGCCACGAGCGGCTCGCGCGCGAGGTGTCCGGGACGTACGGCCTGCGAACGGTGGTCCATCCGCACGCGGACACGCACATCGCCACCGAGGAGGACGTCACCCGCTTCCTCGACGCGACCGATTCCGCTCTGGTCTCGCTCTGCCTCGACACCGGGCACTACGCGTACTGCGGCGGCGACAACCTGAAGCTGATCGAGACCTACGGCTCACGGATCGGCTATCTGCACCTCAAGCAGGTCGACCCGGAGGTCCTGGCTGCCGTCCGCGCGGAGGACCTGCCCTTCGGGCCCGCGGTCGGCCGCGGTGTGATGTGCGAGCCGCCGACCGGACTGCCGGATCTGCAGCCGGTCCTGACGGCCGCTCAGGCAATCGGGGTCGAGCTCTTCGCGATCGTCGAACAGGACATGTACCCGTGCGACCCGGAGCGCCCGCTGCCCGTCGCGCGCCGCACCCGCACCTATCTGCGCTCCTGCGGGGCCTGAGGAGCGGTCACCCGGATCCGCTTCCGGGTGCATCGGGTCGCAGTCCGACAGATCTGTTGCAAAAGTCCCCCTTCCGTCACAGACGTCTCACTCACGCGGGTTTCCTGTCACACCCCCTCAACAGCCCCAGCCCTCTCGTCACTCCCCGTCGTTCACGGGGCAGAGGCTGAGTGATCGACAGCACACGCTGAGTGATCACGGCACAGCGCACCCGGCTCCCCCGACGGCTCCCCCGGGCCGCCGCCGCGGTGCGCACTGGGAGGCACCACATATGACCGACCGCAGGCTCTGGTCGTACAAGGACATCGCGGCACACATCCGGGTCCAGCCGGATACCGTGCGCTCCTACCGCAAGCACGGGCTGCTGCCGCCGCCCGACCATGTGGAAGCGGGCAAGCCGTACTGGTACGCCGACACCATCCGCCGCTGGGTGGCGAGCCGGCCGGGCAACAGGGGCCGCAAGGAGTAGCCGTACGGCCCTGCGTACGCGACAAGGCCTCCGTTCCCTTCGGACAGGGAGCGGAGGCCTTGTCGTGCGGGAAGCGGGGCCTTGCCGGGTGCGGTCCGCCGGTGGTTCAGACCCCGGCAACCTCGCGCTCAGGGGCCTTGGCCCCGGCGTCCGCGGCGGCCGGTTCCGGCTCACGCTCCCCCTCCCGCAGCCCGAACCGCTCGTGCAGCCGCCGCAGCGGCCCCGGCGCCCACCAGGTCCAGCGACCGGTGAGCTTGAGGACGGCGGGGACCAGGAGGCTTCGTACGATCATCGCGTCCATCAGGACCGCGAGGGCGATACCGAGCCCGAGCATCTTGGTGTTGGTGACGCGTGACGTGCCGATCGCCACCATCACCACCGCGAGGATCACCGCGGCGGCCGTGATCAGCCCTCCGGTGCGCTGCAGGCCGAACTTCACGGAGTGCTCGTGCTTCCCGGTGCGGTCGTACTCCTCCTTGATCCGCGACAGCAGGAACACCCCGTAGTCCATGGAGAGTCCGAACGCGACGCAGAACATCAGCACCGGCAGTGTGGTCTCGATGTCCCCGGTCGGGGTGAAGCCGAGCAGTCCGGACAGGTGTCCCTCCTGGAAGACCCACACCATCGCGCCGAACATCGCGGTGAGGCTGAGGCCGTTGAGCAGCACCGCCTGCAGCGGGATCAGGACGCTGCCGGTGAGCAGGAAGACGAGCAGCAGGGTGACCACCGCGATGATCGCGAGCGCCCAGGGCAGCCGCTCGCCGATCGCCGCCTTGGAGTCCTCGAGCTGGGCGGCGCGTCCGGTCACCGAGGTGTCGAACGGGGCCTTCTGCTCGCGCAGTTCATGGACCAGTTGCTGCGCCTGCCCGCCGACCGCCTCGCCCTTCGGCAGCACGGTGAAGTACGCGGAGCCGCCCGAGGCCGAGGGCACAGGGCCCTCGACGCGCAGGACGCCGGGCAGTTCGGCCACCCGCGTCCGATACGCCGCGTACTCCTCGGCCCCGCCCGGCCCGGCGAGCACCTTGAGCGCACCGTCCGGACTGCCGGGGAAGCCCTCGCGGATGTGCTGCTGCACGACATGCGACTCGGCGCTCGCCGGCAGCTGACGGTCGTCCGGGGTACCGAATTCGGCACCCAGGAAGGGCATTCCGAGCAGCAGCAGACCGGCGGTCGTCGCGATGGCGAAGACGGGCGCGCGGCGCATCACGAGCGCGGTGGCTCTGCCCCAGCCCGCGCCCGGCTCACGCGGGGTGGCACGCTCGCGGCGCCACAGCCTGCGCAGGTCGAGCGCGTTCACCCGGTGGCCGAGCAGCATCAGGGCGGCGGGCAGCAGGACCAGTGCGGCCGCTGCGGCGAGCAGCACCACGGCGATCCCGGCATAGGCGAACGAGCGCAGGAAGTACTGCGGGAAGAGCAGCATCGCGGCCAGGGACACCGCGACGGTGAGCGCCGAGAACAGCACGGTCCGCCCGGCCGTCCGCAGCGTCGTGCCGACCGCGGCCCGCACTTCGACGCCCGCGGCCAGTTCCTCGCGGAAGCGGCGGACGATGAACAGGGCGTAGTCGATGGCGAGGCCGAGGCCGAGCGCGGTCGTGAGGTTCATCGCGAAGACCGAGACGTCGGTGAACTCGGTGATCCCGCGCAGCACCGCGTTGGTGCCGAGGATCGCCACGATGCCGACGAGCAGCGGCAGCAGCGCGGCCACGGCACTGCCGAAGACCATCACGAGCAGGACGAGAGTGATCGGCAGCGCGATCATCTCGGCCCTGAGCAGGTCCTCCTGGATGGTCTCGGTCATCTCGTGCTGGACCGCGACGGGTCCGCCGACGGACACCTCGACCGGGCCGTGTTCGCCGCGCAGTTCGGGGGCGATCCGCTCCAGGGTCGCCGCGGCGGTCTTCTCGTCCCCCTCGATACGGGCGGAGATCAGCGCCTGCCGACCGTCCTCGGCCCGCAGTGCGGCCCGGGCCTCGGCTGGTGCCTGCCAGTACGAGCCGACGCCGGTCACCCCGTCCTCGGCGGCGAGTGCGGCGGCGAGGCGGCGGCCCTCGGCGGCCACGGCGGGATCGTCGACGCCCGCCTCTCCGCTGTCGACGAGCAGCAGCACATTCGGCTCGGAGTCGGGGAACTCCCGCTCGAGCACCTCGGTCGCGTACGTGGATTCGGCGGCCGGATCCTCCCAGCCGCCGCTGCCCATCCGGTCCGCGACCCCGCTGCCGGCGAACACCGCGAGCGCGGTGACGACAAGGGCGATCAGGAGGGAGAGGCGGGGGCGGGCTGTCACGAGCCGGGCGAAACCGCCCTGCTCGGGCGGGCTTGCGGGTGCTGTGGGCATAGCGGTGTCCCCTTCACCGTGCTAAACACGAGCCATCGCTCGCGTTTCCCTAGAATGCGAGCAACCGCTCGCATTTGTCAATCGAAACCCGAGTCATCGCTCGCATTCGCCCGGCGGTGATCCCGGGCCGCCCACCCGTCTCGCATAGGCTCGGGAGGGCAGGAGCGGGACAGTCCGGTCCGCGGCGGCCAGAGGTACGAGGGAGTGGGAGGCACCGATGCCCGACCAGCAGGAGCAGCAGCCGGCCGCGGCGAGGCCGCGCCGCCGCCAGGCGCGCGGGGAGCGCCGGGCCGCGCAGCTTCTGGACGCGGCGGCGGTGGTGTTCAGCCGCGTCGGGTACACGGCCGCGAGCACGAACGCGATCGCCCGCGAGGCCGGGGTGTCGCCCGGCACGCTGTACCAGTTCTTCCCGAACAAGGAGGCCATCGCGGTCGACCTGGGCAACCGGCTGCTCGAACAGTGGCGGGAGTCGTACGGGCAGGCCCTCGCCGCCGCGAACCTGGAGCTGCCGCTCGCCGAACTGCTGGACGCGGTGGTCGACCCGCTGCTGGAGTTCAACGCGCAGAACCCGGCGTTCCATGTCCTGATGCACGGCCCGGACACCCCCGGCCAGGTGACCGATGCCTTCGAGAACTTCCACGGGGTGGTGCTCCAGCGGATCGAGGAGATCCTGACGGGCTATCTGCCCGAGACCGCCCCGCCCGCCGAGGTCACCCGCGTCACGACCACGACGCTCGCACTGTTCAAGGCCGGGCTCGATCTGATCGCCGCACATCCGGACGAGCGGAAGGCGTATCAGGTGGAGCTGAAACGGGTGCTGTTCCGCTATCTCGACCCGATGATCTGCCCGGAGATGCCGGGCCGGGCCTGACCTCTCGGCCCTGGAGCGGGGTTCGGCACCCTTGGAGCGGGGTTCGGCACCCCTGGAGCGGGGTTCGGCACCAGCTTGCGAGCCCTCGCGCCCGGCCGCCGTTCACCAGGCCTCGTCCGCCTGCCGCGCCCCGTCCACCGGCTCCCTGCCGCCCGCCCCCGACCGCAGCCGCATCGCGAGCAGCGGGAACACCAGCACCGAGACCATCGCGGCCCCGACCAGCGCCGCAGCCTCACCGCCCTCGAGCAGATCGTCCTCCAGGCCGATCGCCGTGATCGCGACGACCAGAGGCAGTGCGGTGGAGGCGTACAGACCCAGCGCCGTGCGGTCGCGGCGGCCCAGGTCGCGGGGCGCGAGCAGTCGGACCGGCATGCCCCGCACGAGGAGGAAGAGCAGCAGGAACAGGGGCAGCAACAACAGGGCGCGGCCGCCGTCGAGCAGCGAGTCCAGGTCGAATCCGATGCCGGTGACCACGTAGAAGACGGGCACCAGGAAGCCGAATCCCATCGCCTCGATCTTCGAGACGACCTCGTGCGCACTCTCGGGCGCCGCACGGTGCAGCACGATGCGGACGATCATCCCGGCCGCGAACGCGCCGAGCAGCGTGTCGAGGCCGAGCCAGGTCGCGAGGCCCAGCATCAGCGTGAGCAGCAGCACCACGAGGCGGACGGCGAACTGTCCGCTACTGTGCAGGGTCTTGGCGATGATGCTCGAGAACCACGGCCGGTGCGGCCGCATCGCCCACCACACCGCGCAGGCGGTCAGCAGCGCGAAGAGCATGAGCACGACGGTGGACTGCCAGGCGCTGCGGCCGCTGAGCAGCACGGCCATGGCGATGATCGGACCGAACTCGCCGCACGCCCCGGTCGCCTGCACCACCGAGCCGAAGCGGCTGCGCAGATCGCCCGCGTCCCTGAGCAGCGGGATGATCGTGCCGAGCGCCGTGGAGGTCAGCGCCGTGCCGATGACGACGCCCTTGTGGAAGCCGCCCGCCGAGAGCAGCAGCCCGACACCGAGACCGAGGACGAGGGCACACACCCAGGACCAGGCGGCCCGGGTCAGGGTGTCGCCGCGGATCCGGTCGAACTCGATCTCGTACCCCGCGAGGAAGATCAGCATGGCGAGGCCGAGATGGGACAGGACCTCCACCAGTTCGCCTTCGGTCGCCCAGCCGAGCACGTCGGGGCCGACGACGATGCCGAGCAGGATCTCGAAGATGACCAGCGGGACCGGCAGCCAGCGGCCCACCCCGTAGGCGAGCGGAGGGGCCAGGACCGCGATGAACATGATCAGGATCAGCGTCCCGGGCTGCGACATAACGGCTGTTTACCATAAACTCCGGACAAAATGCTCCAGCAGCCCACCAGCCCCCGACCGGCCTCCCCCGACTCTCGCCGCCGGTCAAATCCGCTGAGTCCGGAGGTATTTGCGTGCACCCCGCCCCCGTGAGGAATGCCCCCGAGATCACCCCGGGCCTGTGGAAACGCTGCCTGTGGGGCGGCCTGGCCCTGTGGCTGCTGACCGCGGTCATCACGTACACCACGAAGAACACCACGCTGCTGCCGACCCTGATCCTGCTCGGCAGCTTCCTGGTTCCGGGCGTCTTCGCCCTGTGGGCCTACGAGCGGCACGGGCAGGACATCGGCGCGGGTGTGATCCTCGGCTGCTTCGTGACCGGCGGCATCCTGGGGGTGCTCGGCGCCTCGGTGATGGAGTACTACCTGCTGCACCCCTCCCTCTGGATGTTCCTCGGGGTCGGCCTGATCGAGGAGGCGGTCAAGCTCGCCGCCCTGATGTGGGTCGTACGCCGCCGCCCCCATCTGCATGGCCTGCGCACCGGCCTGGTGCTCGGCGCGGCGGTCGGCTTCGGGTTCGCCGCCTTCGAGAGCGCGGGGTACGCGTTCAACGCCGCCGTCACCACCAAGGGCATCGACCTGCGGGCACTCCTGGAGACGGAGTTCCTGCGCGGGGTGCTCGCCCCGTTCGGGCACGGCCTGTGGACGGCGATCGCGGGCGCGGTCCTCTTCGCGTTCCGCCGCCCCGACGGCCGGTTCCGTTTCGCGGGGCCCGTGGTCGGCGCGTATCTCGGCGTGGCGCTGCTGCACGCGCTCTGGGACTCGATGCACGGCATCGCGATCTGGCTGGTCGCCCGGATCACCGACACCGGGCTCGACCGCGCACTCTTCGCGCAGGGTTACGTCCCCGATCCGACCGACCAGCAGAAGCATCTCTTCACACTGTTCTCCGTCGGCGGCCTTGTGCTGATCTCGCTGATCGGCATCAGGTGGGTCCGCTCGCTCGCCGCACGCGACGAGACTTGGAAAAGTACCCCCTAGGGGTATACCGTGGAGCGTGAGGGGGCACCGGCAGAACCGCCCCCCCCCCCCCCATGCGGCACCCTGGCGCCCTTCCGTCCTGGTGCCCCGACCCACGCACTCCCTCGACAGGAGAACGACATGACCGCCCAGACCGAGCTCCCCCAGGCCGAGACCACCGGCTCCTGCTGCGGCGGCGGTGGCTGCGGCAGCGCGCCGGCCACCGACACGCAGGACGGAGTGGCCACCGTCTACCAGGTCACCGGCATGACCTGCGGTCACTGCGAGGGCGCGGTCTCCGCCGAGATCTCCGAGCTGCCCGGCGTCACCTCGGTCAAGGCCGTGGCCTCCACCGGCCAGGTCACCGTGGTCTCCGCCGTGCCGCTGGACGACGAGGCGGTACGGGCCGCGGTGGACGAGGCCGGCTACGAGCTGACCGGCCGCGCCTGAACCTGGGGAGCGACCATGGGGGTGTACGGCCGCAGGCCGTGCGCCCCCGTTCGCGTTCCCCATTCCGTTTGGCGTTCGCGTTCGCGTTCGCGGGCCGGCGCCGTTCGCAGCTGCGGTTGCGATCGTGGTTGCGGTTGCGGCTACTGCGGCGGCACGGCTACGGCACCTGCTCCTCGTACACCTGAGAGAACCGACATGCCTCAAGCAGCACCCGAAGCCATACCTCGGCCGAGCGAGGAGGTGGAGCTCGCCATCGGAGGAATGACCTGCGCCTCGTGCTCCTCGCGGATCGAGCGAAAGCTCAACCGGATGGAGGGCGTCACCGCCTCGGTCAATCTCGCCACCGAGAAAGCGCGAGTGGCGTACGGGGGTGAGGTCGGGGTCGGGGATCTGATCGCGACCGTGGAGAAGCTGGGGTACTCGGCGCGGGAGATCGCACCGAAGACCGCAGGTGCCTCCGGGGCGGGGGCGGAAGCGCCTTCGGATGCCTCGGCTCCGGGGGCGGCGGCTCCCGTGGACTCGGTGGGTGCGGGCGCGGGGGCTCCCTCGGGTGCGGCGGCTTCTTCGGGGGCTGCGGGCGGGCGCGCGGCAACTCTTTCCGGTGCTTCCGCAGCTTCGGACGCACCGGGAGCCGAGGAAGCCGCGGCCGGGCCGTCCGCTTCCGGGGGCCGGGAGGCCGATGCGCTGCGGCAGCGGTTCACCGTCAGCGCCGTACTCGCGCTGCCCGTGATCCTGATGGCGATGATCCCTGCGCTGCAGTTCGAGAACTGGCAGTGGCTCTCTTTGACGCTCGCCGCGCCGGTCGTGGTCTGGGGCGGGCTGCCCTTCCACCGGGCCGCGTGGACCAACGCGCGGCACGGCGCAGCCACCATGGACACGCTGGTCTCCGTGGGGACGCTCGCCGCCTTCGGCTGGTCGCTGTGGGCGCTCTTCCTCGGCGACGCGGGCAGGCCGGGAATGCGGCACGGCTTCGACTTCGGCGTCGCCCGCGCGGACGGGGCTTCCACGATCTACCTGGAGGTCGCCGCCGGAGTCATCGCCTTCATCCTGCTGGGCCGCTGGCTGGAGGCGCGCGCGAAGCGCAAGGCCGGGGCGGCGCTGCGGGCGCTGATGGAGCTGGGCGCGCGCGATGCCTCCGTGCTGCGCGACGGCGTGGAGGTGAGGGTGCTGGTCGAGGCGCTGCGCGTGGGCGACCGTTTCGTCGTACGGCCCGGGGAGAAGCTCGCCACGGACGGCACCGTCGTCGAGGGCTCCTCGGCGATCGACGCCTCGCTCCTGACCGGCGAGTCGGTGCCGGTGGACGTCACGGTGGGCTCCTCGGTGACGGGCGCCACCGTGAACGCGGGCGGGCGGCTCGTCGTCGAGGCCACCCGGGTGGGCGCCGACACACAGCTCGCGCACATGGCGCGGCTCGTGGCGGACGCCCAGGCCGGCAAGGCCGAGGTGCAGCGGCTCGCCGACCGGGTCTCGGCCGTGTTCGTGCCGGTGGTGCTGCTCATCGCGCTCGGCACGCTCGGGGTCTGGCTCGCGGTGACCGGGGACGCGGGCGCGGCGTTCACGGCGGCGGTCGCGGTGCTGATCATCGCCTGCCCATGCGCACTCGGGCTCGCGACGCCGACCGCGCTGATGGTCGGTACGGGGCGCGGCGCCCAGCTCGGCATCCTCATCAAGGGGCCCGAGGTCCTGGAGTCGACGCGGCGCGTGGACACCGTGGTCCTCGACAAGACGGGGACCGTGACCTCGGGGCGGATGGAGGTCGTGGCGGTGACCGCCGGACCGGACGCCGACGAGGAGGAGGCGCTGCGGTACGCGGGTGCCGTCGAGCACGCCTCGGAGCATCCGGTCGCGCGCGCGATCACCGCGGAGGCCGCCGTACGGTCCGGCGCCCTGCCCGAGGTCACGGACTTCGCGAACTCGGCCGGGCGCGGCGTCCGCGGCACGGTCGAGGGGCATCCGGTCCTCGTGGGCCGGGCCGCGCTCCTGACGGCGGAGGGCGTCTCCGTGCCGTCCTCTCTGGCCGATGCGCAGGCCACGGCGGAATCGCTCGGGCACACCGCAGTGCTCGTGGCATGGGACGGCGCCGCGCGGGCCGTGCTCGCGGTGGCGGACGCCGTGAAGCCGACGAGCGTCGAGGCGGTGACGCGGCTACGGGCGCTCGGCCTGCGGCCGGTCCTGCTCACCGGGGACAACGCGGCCGTCGCGCGCACCGTGGCCAAGGAGGTCGGGATCGCGGACGCGGACGTGATCGCCGAGGTGCTGCCCGAGGACAAGGTGGACGTCGTACGGCGGCTGCAGGGCGAAGGCCGCAGCGTGGCCATGGTCGGCGACGGGGTGAACGACGCGGCCGCCCTGGCCACCGCCGACCTCGGCCTGGCGATGGGCACGGGCACGGACGCCGCCATCCAGGCCGGCGATCTCACGCTCGTACGAGGCGATCTGCGCGTGGCCGCGGATGCGATCCGTCTGGCGCGGCGCACGCTCGCCACGATCAAGGGAAACCTGTTCTGGGCCTTCGGTTACAACGTGGCGGCGATTCCGCTGGCCGCCTCCGGCCTGCTGAACCCGATGATCGCCGGGGCCGCGATGGCCTTCTCCTCGGTGTTCGTCGTGACCAACAGCCTGCGCCTGCGCCGCTTCTCCTGATCCTGAAGCCGTTCGAGCTGGGACTTCACATCGTCCCCACAACACCCTTACGCTATGGGTCGATTCGGCACATCGGATACGAGGCGTCGAATCCGGACATGGCCAGGAGACGTAGATCACACTCCTCCCGACGTAACCATTCGGGGGGTTCGGAGGTCTAAAGGGCGGTGGCAGGAACGTCTTGGGGGGCGTTTCGGTCATCAGGGGATGTCTTGGGGGACATTTCCCGTCCGCGTTGGCCGGGGCACGTGCACGGAGAGCTTTGAGCGGCCCTCCCGTAGTTGCGCGTCCCGGCGGACCGCAGCACCAAGGCGTGAGCGCACCACAGACGCCCGGCCGGATCCCGTGGGGGGAATCCGCACCGGGGCTAAGGAAAGCACCCCACCAGCCGGCCCGTGGGGGGACCGGCGGGTGGGGGGCTTTTCTTTTTCGGCTCCGTCGCCGGGTCGCCCTGCCCTGACGGCCCAAGTGGGGTTCCGGGACGAGCGCGTTCAGCGCGATCCGGGGGCAAGGGGCGAAGCCCCCAATGGGGGTCCACCCACCTGTGGGTGCCCCGCACAAACACGACTGGGCCGCAACGGCCCCCGTTGAAAAACGGGAGCCACACGGCCCAGTCAACGCCCAGGTGCGCGCCCAGAAAGCCTCAGCGCGCCTCGACGGGCACGAAGTCCCGCTCCACCACTCCGGTGTAGATCTGGCGCGGACGCCCGATCCGCGACCCCGGCTCCTTGATCATCTCGTGCCACTGCGCGATCCACCCGGGCAGGCGCCCGAGCGCGAACAGCACGGTGAACATCTCCGTCGGGAAGCCCATCGCGCGGTAGATGAGCCCGGTGTAGAAGTCCACGTTCGGGTACAGCTTGCGCTCGACGAAGTAGTCGTCGGACAGCGCGTGCTCCTCCAGCTTGAGCGCGATGTCGAGCAGCTCGTCGGACTTGCCGAGTGCGGACAGCACATCGTGCGCCGCGGCCTTGATGATCTGCGCGCGCGGGTCGAAGGACTTGTACACCCGGTGGCCGAAGCCCATCAGGCGGACGCCGTCCTCCTTGTTCTTCACCTTCCGGATGAAGGTGTCCACGTCGTTGCCCGAGTCGCGGATGCCCTCGAGCATCTCCAGGACGGACTGGTTGGCGCCGCCGTGCAGCGGGCCCCACAGCGCGTTGATACCGGCGGAGATCGAGGCGAACATATTCGCCTGCGAGGAGCCGACCAGACGCACGGTCGAGGTGGAGCAGTTCTGCTCGTGGTCCGCGTGCAGAATGAGCAGCTTGTCGAGCGCGGAGACGACGACCGGGTCCAGCTCGTAGTCCGCGGCCGGCACCGAGAACGTCATGCGCAGGAAGTTCTCGACGTAGCCGAGGTCGTTGCTCGGGTAGACCACCGGGTGGCCGACCGACTTCTTGTACGCGTACGCGGCGATCGTCGGCAGCTTCGCGAGAAGGCGGATCGTCGAGAGGTGACGCTGCTTCTCGTCGTGCGGGTTGTGGCTGTCCTGGTAGAAGGTGGACAGCGCGGAGACCACCGAGGACAGCATCGCCATCGGGTGGGCGTCCCGCGGGAAGCCGTCGTAGAACCGCTTGACGTCCTCGTGCAGCAGCGTGTGCCGGGTGATCTCGTCACGGAAGGTCGCCAGCTCGTCCACGGTCGGCAGCTCACCGTTGATCAGCAGGTACGCGACCTCGATGAAGGTGGAGCGCTCGGCAAGCTGCTCGATCGGGTAGCCCCGGTAGCGCAGGATGCCTTTCTCACCGTCGAGATAGGTGATCGCCGATTTGTATGCGGCGGTGTTGCCGTAACCGCTGTCCAGGGTCACCAGACCGGTCTGGGCGCGCAGCTTCCCGATATCGAAGCCCTTGTCACCGACGGTGCTGTCGATCACCGGGTAGGTGTACTCGCCGTCGCCGTACTGAACTACTACAGCGTTGTTCGCGTTGTCGCTCACGTCATCCCTCACCGACGTAGTGCCTCTTCTTCGAGGTAGCCCTGACTGCTGTCCACCATCCCCCATTTGGCCCTGGGCCGTGCACTCGGGGTCGACCATTAGGTCTATCGACGGCACTCAGTGCCGTCAGCCTGCTCATCCTGCCCCTTTGACCCTGGTTCCGGAACCCCTCCGTGATGTTTGCCACCGGGATGATCGATCAACGATCATCATCCACCATTCATCCGTTCCCGCCGAGCCGGTGGCTCAGTGCGGTGCACCTCCTGCCCGCGGAAACCGTGCGTACTGCCTGGCCAAGCGCCTTGCGCGAGCCCACAAGCACCACCAGTCCCTTCGCCCGGGTGACCGCCGTGTAGAGCAAATTCCGTTGGAGCATCATCCAGGCACCGGTGGTGACGGGGATCACCACCGCGGGGTACTCGCTGCCCTGCGAACGGTGGATCGTGATCGCGTACGCATGGGCCAGTTCGTCGAGTTCGTCGAAGTCATAATCGACCTCTTCGTCCTCATCTGTCAGGATCTTCAGCTTCTGGTCGACGACATCGAGTGCCGTGACCACTCCTACGGTCCCGTTGAAGACCCCGTTGGCACCCTTTTCGTAATTGTTACGAATCTGGGTGACCTTGTCGCCCACACGGAACGTCCGTCCGCCGAACCGCTTCTCCGCAAGCTCCGGGCGGGCCGGTGTGATGGCCTGTTGCAGCAGGCCGTTGAGCGTCCCGGCCCCGGCCGGTCCCCGATGCATGGGGGCGAGGACCTGGACGTCACGGCGCGGGTCCAGGCCGAATTTCGCCGGGATCCGCCGGGCCGCGACATCCACCGTGACCCGCCCGGCGTCCTCGGTCTCGTCCTCGACGAAGAGGAAGAAGTCGCTGAGCCCCCGGGTGATCGGCGGCACTCCGGAGTTGATCCGGTGGGCGTTGGTGACGACACCCGACTGCTGTGCCTGGCGGAAGATCCGGGTGAGCCGGACGGCCGGCACCGGGGACTTCTCCGCGAGCAGATCCCTCAGCACCTCGCCCGCACCGACGCTGGGCAGCTGGTCGACATCGCCGACGAACAGCAGGTGGGCCCCCTGGGGCACGGCCTTGACCAGCTTGTTCGCGAGCAGCAGATCCAGCATCGAGGCCTCGTCGACCACGACCAGATCGGCATCCAGCGGCCGGTCCTGGTCGTAGGCCGCGTCCCCGCCCGGCTTCAGCTCCAGGAGCCGGTGCACGGTCGAGGCCTCCGCCCCGGTGAGCTCGGCGAGCCGCTTGGCGGCTCGCCCCGTGGGGGCGGCGAGCACCACCTTGGCCTTCTTGGCGCGCGCCAGCTCCACGATCGAACGCACCGTGAAGGACTTCCCGCAGCCGGGCCCTCCGGTGAGCACTGCGACCTTGCGGGTCAGGGCGAGCCGCACGGCCTCCTCCTGCTCGGGCGCGAGCGAGGCCCCGGTGTGCCCCTTAAGCCAGCCGAGCGCCTTGGCCCAGTCGACGTCCAGGAAGCCGGGCATCCGCTCCTCCCCGGTGCCCAGGAGCCGTCTGAGCCGCCCCGCGAGGGACAGCTCGGCCCGGTGGAAGGGCACAAGGAAGATCCCGGTGACCGGCTCCCCCTCCGGACCGGGCACTTCCTCCCGTACGACTCCCTCCGGGTCCTGGGCCAGTTCGCCCAGGCACTCGATGACCAGGCCGGTGTCCACTTGGAGCAGCTTCACCGCGTCCGCGATCAGCCGGTCCTCGGGCAGAAAGCAGTGCCCCTGGTCCGTCGACTGCGAGAGCGCGTACTGCAGGCCGGCCTTGACCCGCTCCGGGCTGTCGTGGGGTATGCCGACGGACTGGGCGATGCGGTCGGCGGTGAGGAATCCGATGCCCCAGACGTCCGCGGCGAGCCGGTACGGCTCGTTCTTCACTATGGAGATCGAGGCGTCCGCGTACTTCTTGTAGATACGGACGGCGATCGACGTCGAGACGCCGACGCCCTGCAGGAAGACCATGACCTCCTTGATGGCCTTCTGCTCCTCCCAGGCGTCCGCGATCTTCTTGGTCCGCTTGGGCCCCAGGCCGGGCACTTCGATCAGGCGCTTGGGCTCCTCCTCGATGATGGTGAGCGTGTCGATGCCGAAGTGCTGCGTGATGCGGTCCGCGAACACCGGGCCGATGCCCTTGACCAGTCCTGATCCCAGATAGCGGCGGATGCCCTGGATCGTGGCGGGCAGCAGCGTCGTGTAGTTCTCCACCGTGAACTGCTTGCCGTACTGCGGATGCGAGCCCCAGCGACCCTCCATCCGCAGCGACTCCCCCACCTGGGCACCGAGCAGCGAGCCGACGACGGTGAGCAGATCGCCGCCGCCGCGTCCGGTGTCGACGCGGGCGACCGTGTACCCGTTCTCCTCATTGGCGTACGTGATCCGCTCGAGGACTCCTTCGAGTACCGCGAGCCGGGGCTGGGGCGACCCTGCGCTGGTGCCGGTTCGGCTGGTCATGAGGCGAATCTAGCGCTCGGCACCGACAGCGCGGGAAGCCTGTGGAAAACCTCGAACCCGGCCTGTGGAAAACATGATCGAGGGGGTCCGGCCTCCCCGCCGGACCCCCTCCCGTCCCCTCCCCGCAGGCTTCCCCGATCCCCCCAGATCCCCCTCCAGGAAGCCTGACACCCAGTACGACCCACGTCACCCGGAAAGGGTTGTACGGCTGCGGGCAGTAATTTTCGTGAGTATCGAGGCTCCGCTTCCGGGTGCCGACAAAGCAGGGCGGTCGTAGCGTTTCCACCATGGTCAAAGATGCGGAAGCCGCGGACGAGCCGCTCGAGAAGGCCGTGATCGACGAGCTCGGTGACGAGAAGCTCCAGGAGATCGCGGGCCTGCTCGACTCCGACACCGCCGGCGCACGGAGCCTCGTCACCGAGACGGTCTCCGCGCTCTCCGGCGGCATGCGGGAGAAGGCGCAGGGCGCCCCCGAGGACGTGGACGAGGTGCGCCAGGCCTTCGCCGAGGTCGACGAGGTGGCGGGCGCCGCACCCCTGCAGGGCATCGCCACCCTCGGCGGACTCGGCGGTGGCTCGGGCGGCGGGCTCGGTGGCCTGCTCGGCGGCGGCTTGATGACCGCGCTGCTCGCCAAGATGAGCAGACCGGTCGCGCAGGCGGTCTCCAGGAAGACCGGCATCCCGGCCCCTACCGTCACCCGCGCCGTCGAACTGCTGATCCCGGTCCTGCTCACGGTCCTCACGAAACGCGCGGCCGCCTCGAAGCCCACGGACAACCCGCTGGGCGGCGGCCCCCGAGAATAGCGGGACGATCCGTCCCCACCCCCGGTTCCTTACGACTGCGGCGTGCCCAGCACTCGCACGAAGGCTTCGGCCGTCTCGCGGAGGATCTCCGCGCCATCCGGTCTCGCCCACAGTGCGGAGTTGAAGAGCTCGACCTCGATCGGGCCCGTGTACCCGGCCTCGTCCGCGTATCCGCACCAGCGGGCGAGGTCGATCGCACCCTCGCCGAGCTGGCCGCGGCCGGTCAGGACCCCCTCGGGCAAGGGCGTGGTCCAGTCGGCGAGCTGGAAGGCGTGCAGCCGGCCCGCCGCGCCCGCGCGGGCCATCTGTGCGGGCGCGCGATCGTCCCACCAGAGGTGATACGTGTCGGCGCAGACGCCGACCTGCCGCGCGGGGAAGCGTTCGGCGAGGTCGAGGGCCTGCTCCAGGGTCGATACGACACAGCGGTCGGCGGCGTACATGGGGTGCAGCGGTTCGATCGCCAGGCGCACGCCGTGTTCGGCTGCGTACGGGCCGAGTTCGGCGAGGGCATCGGCGATACGTTCCCGGGCGCCGGTCAAGTCCTTGCCGCCTGCGGGCAGTCCGCCGGAGACGAGGACGAGGGTGTCGGTGCCGAGGATCGCGGCCTCGTCGACGGCGGCACGGTTGTCGTCGAGGGCGCGGCGGCGTTCGGCCGGGTCGACGGCGGTGAGGAAGCCGCCGCGGCACAGGGTCGTGACGGTCAGCCTCGCGTCCCTGACCAGTTTCGCGGCCGCCTCGATGCCGTGTTCGCGAACCGGTTCGCGCCAGAGTCCGACAGCGGGAACTCCCCAATGCCCACAAGCGTTGGCAAGGTCAGACAGCGAGAGCTGTCTGACCGTCATCTGATTGATGCTGAAGCGCGAGAGGCCGGAAAGGGGGGTGCTGGGCGCGGGGTCCGCGGAAGTTCGCAGCGGGCTGTTCACTGGGCGACTCCGTGCACGTCGAGCAGGGATCTCATACGGGATGCGGCGAGCGCCGGATCCGGGAACAGGGCCAGGCCGTCGGCCAGTTGGTACGCGCGCGCCAGATGCGGAAGCGAGCGCGCCGACTGCAATCCGCCCACCATGGAGAAGTGGGACTGGTGGCCGGCGAGCCAGGCGAGGAAGACGACTCCGGTTTTGTAGAAGCGGGTGGGTGTCTGGAACAAGTGCCTCGACAATTCAACAGTGGGATCCAGGAGTTCACGGAAGCCCTTGGTATCGCCCGTGTCCAGGGTGCGGACCGCCTCGGCCGCCAGCGGGCCGAGCGGGTCGAAGATGCCGAGCAGGGCGTGACTGAAGCCGTGGTCGTCGCCTGCGATGAGTTCGGGATAGTTGAAGTCGTCGCCGGTGTAGCACCGCACGCCGTCCGGCAGGCGGCGGCGCAGCGCGATCTCGCGCTCCGCGTCGAGCAGCGAGACCTTGATGCCGTCCACCTTGTCCGCGTGGGCGGAGATCACCTCGAGGAAGGTCTCGGTCGCGGCGTCCAGATCGTCGGAGCCCCAGTAGCCCTCGAGGGCTGGGTCGAACATGGGGCCGAGCCAGTGCAGGATCACGGGCTCGGCGGCCTGACGGAGCAGGCCACAGTAGACGGCAAGGTAGTCCTCGGGGCCGCGCGCGCGTGCCGCGAGGGCACGGGACGCCATGAGGATCGCCTGCGCGCCCGTCCCCTCCACGAGCGCGAGCTGTTCCTCGTAGGCGGCCGTCACCTCGGCGAGGCTCGGCGGGCCGACCGCTGCGGTGAGCTGGTCGGTGCCGACTCCGCACGCGATCCGTCCCCCCACTGCCTTGGCCTCGGCGGCGGAGCGGCGGATCAGCTCGGCCGCGCGCGCCCAGTCCAGGCCCATGCCCCGCTGCGCGGTGTCCATGGCCTCGGCGACCCCGAGGCCGTGCGACCAGAGGTGGCGGCGGAAGGCGAGGGTCGCGTCCCAGTCGACGGCGGCCGGGGTGTCGGGAGACGCATCGGCGTAGGGATCGGCGACGACATGGGCGGCGGAGAACACCGCGCGCGAGACCAGCGGTGCGGCGCCGGACGCGGTGCGGGGTTCGGCTCGGGCTTCGGCGCGCGGCTCGTAGGCGAACGTGCCGCCTCCGGCACGTGGCAGGTGAAGGGTCACGGCTTCGGCTCCGGGGAGATGGGGCGGTGGGGGACCTCGACGGTCGGCTCCGGGGAGATGGGGGTAGGGGGCTCGGCGGTCGGCACCGGGGCGGACGGGCCGCGGGCCATCAGGGCCGGCTCCCTGGGCCCGGTGCGGTGGCCCATCACAGGGACAGCTCGGGGACGTCGTGGCGTCGGCCCTCCGCGGAGGACCTGAGGCCGAGCTCCGCGAGCTGGACGCCGCGGGCGGCGGCGAGGAGGTCCCAGTGGTAGGGCTCGTCCAGTGCGACATGGCGCAGGAAGAGCTCCCACTGCACCTTGAACCCGTTGTCGAAGGAGCCGTTGTCGGGCACTTCCTGCCACTGATCGCGGAAGGACTCGGTGGCCGGGACGTCCGGGTTCCAGACGGGCTTCGGCGTGGCCGAGCGGTGCTGGGCGCGGCAGTTGCGCAGTCCGGCGACGGCCGAGCCCTCGGTGCCGTCGATCTGGAACTCGACGAGTTCGTCGCGGTTGACGCGGACCGCCCAGGAGGAGTTGATCTGGGCGATCGCGCCGCTCTCCAGCTCGAAGATGCCGTACGCGGAGTCGTCCGCGGTGGCGGCGTAGGGCTTGGACCGCTCGTCCCAGCGCTGCGGGACATGGGTGGAGGCGAGTGCGGTCACGGACCTCACCCGGCCGAACAGCTCGTGGAGCACGTACTCCCAGTGCGGGAACATGTCGACGACGATGCCGCCGCCGTCCTCGGCGCGGTAGTTCCAGCTGGGGCGCTGCGCCTCCTGCCAGTCGCCTTCGAAGACCCAGTAGCCGAACTCGCCGCGCACGGACAGGATCCGGCCGAAGAAGCCGCCGTCGATGAGGCGCTTCAGCTTGAGCAGGCCGGGCAGGAAGATCTTGTCCTGGACGACGCCGTGCTTGATGCCCGCGTTCCGGGCGAGGCGGGCCAGTTCGAGGGCGCCCTCGAGGGAGGTGGCGCTGGGCTTCTCGATGTAAAGGTGCTTACCGGCCTCGATTGCCTTCTTCACTGCTTCCTCGCGCGCCGAGGTGACCTGGGCGTCGAAGTAGATGTCGACCGAGTCGTCGGCGAGGACGGCTTCCAGGTCGGTGGTCCAGGACTCCAGGCCGTGGCGTTCGGCGAGGTCGCGCAGGGCGTGCTCGCGGCGGCCGACCAGGACGGGTTCCGGCCACAGGACCGTGCCTCCGCCGAGGTCCAGGCCGCCCTGTTCGCGGAGCGCGAGGATCGAGCGGAGCAGGTGCTGGCGGTAGCCCATGCGCCCGGTCACGCCGTTCATGGCGATGCGCACCGTTTTGCGTGTCACGTGGTCCCTCCGTATGGCAGGCGCGCGCCGGTCGGCCCGGGGAGCGGGCATCCTCGATAGCAAGCGCTTTCTATCAATGTCTGCCGGAAAGCTAGCCTGGTGGGCGAGACCCGGACAAGGGGGCAGCGCGAATCCCTGCGCAGGTTCGGGGAGACGCCCCGGTGTGACGGCCGCCACCCAGGTCGTTGCCATCTCGTGGCCGGAAATCGGCACCACGACGAGCGCACAGCCGGTATCACTTACTGCAACGGCACAGTCCACGCAGGTGACTGCGCCCGGACACCCCCTGGCGGGCGGTGACGTGACCAACCAGCTCCCGGCGCCCCCGGAGGACCAGATGACCGTGACCTTGGCGGATGTGGCAGCGCGTGCCCAGGTCTCCCCCGCGACCGTCTCCCGCGTCCTGAACGGGAACTACCCGGTCGCCGCGGCCACCCGTGAGCGGGTGCTCCGTGCCGTGGACGAGCTGGACTATGTGCTCAACGGCCCCGCGAGCGCGCTCGCCGCTTCCACCTCGGACCTGGTGGGAATTCTGGTCAACGACATCGCGGACCCGTTCTTCGGCATCATGGCCGGCGCCGTGCAGGCGGAGATCTGCGGCCCCGGCGGGCGGGCCGGGGGTGAGCGGCTCGCGGTGGTCTGCAACACCGGCGGCTCCCCCGAGCGTGAGCTCACCTACCTCACGCTGCTCCAGCGCCAGCGCGCCGCGGCCGTGGTGATCACCGGTGGCGCGGTCGAGGATCCCGAGCACGCCGCGGCGATGGCCGCGAAGCTGCGACGGCTCGGCGAGGCGGGCACCCGGATCGTCCTGTGCGGCCGCCCGCCCGTGCCCGACACCGGCGCGATCGCCCTGCCCTTCGAGAACCGGGGCGGCGGGCAGCGGCTCACCGAGCATCTGCTCGGCCTGGGCCACCGTCGCATCGGCTACATCGCGGGCCCCGAGGAGCGCACCACCACACGGCACCGGCTCGAAGGTCACCGGGATGCACTCAGGGCGGCGGGGGTGGCGGAGGGCGAGACCGTGCACGCGCCGTACGACCGGCAGGCGGGATACGAGGCGGCCCGGGAACTCCTGCGGCGCGAGCCGGATCTGACAGCGATCGTGGCCGCGAACGACACCGTGGCGCTCGGAGTCTGTGCCGCGCTGCGCGAGGCGGGGAAGCGGATACCCGAGGATGTGTCGGTGGCGGGCTTCGACGATCTGCCGTTCTGTGTGGATGTGGCGCCCGCGCTCACCACCGTGCGGCTGCCGCTGCACGAGGCGGGCGCGCGGGCGGGGCGCATCGCGATGCGGCGGGAGGCGGAGCCGCCGGAGCGGATGTCGGTGATCCCCGGCGAGTTGGTGGTGCGTGGTTCGACGGCCGCGCCGCGGATCTGAGTCGGCCCGGGCCGTACCCCTGAGGAGCACCCATGAAGCTCGCGTTCTCCACCCTCGGCACCCCGGGCCTCCCGCTGCCCGACGCCCTCCGCCTGGCCCGCACCCACGGCTATCACGGCATCGAGCTCCGGGCGCATCCCGAGGAGCCAGTTCACCCCGGGCTCAGCGGCGCAGAACGGGCCCGCGCGGCCGGGCAGTTCGAGGAGGCCGGGGTCGAGGTGGTGGGGATCGCCGGCTACCCGCGCGTGGCCGCGCCCGGCGCCGACGGTCCCGTACTCGACGAGATCCGGGAGCTGCTCGGGCTCGCGCGCGATCTCGGGGCGCCGTTCGTCCGGGTCTTCCCCGGGGGCGGTAGCGGTCAGAGCGCCGGTGAGGCCGATGCCGCGGCCGTGCGGCGGCTCGCGTGCGCCGCGCCCCAGGCCGCGGAGCTCGGTGTGCGGATTCTGCTCGAGACGCATGACTCGCACCGCGAGGGTGCCGCCGTGGGCCGCGTGCTCGAAGCCGTCGGCCATCAAGGCACGGGTGCGCTCTGGGACGTGATGCACACGTGGCTGGGCGGGGAGCAGCCGGATGTTTCGTTCGGGGCGCTGTCCCCGTATCTCGGATACGTCCAGGTGAAGGACATCGCCACCGCCGAGGACACCGCCCCGCTCGCGCTCGGCGCGGGGGTGCTGCCGCTCACCGAGTGCGTGGAGGTGCTCAGTCGGCGGGGGTGGGACGGCTGGCTGTGCTGGGAGTACGAGAAGCGCTGGTACCCGCAGGCCGCCGAGCTGTCCGGTCTCCTGGGAGCCGGTCGCGAGCATCTGTGCCGGCTTCTGGACGAGGCCGCGTAGCCCCGACGAGGGTGGCCGCATCCTGCCCGGCGCCTGTTCCGTGGCCGCCCGGCAGACTTGACCGGCAGAAATTTTCCGACTATCCGTGATCCCTGGAAGTTTCCTTCACCCAGGACATGCCAGGGAGTTCGCGGCCCATCCGCCCCGGACTCCCACGGACAGTTGGGAGTGCTCGTGCAGCAAGGCCCGCTCCGCACCTCCAGACGTACGCTTCTGACCGCCGGCGCGACCGCCGCCGCAGCGGCCGCGCTCGGCACCACCTCCGCCGCCCACGCCGCCGGGAACACCACCCACCCGGACAGCAGCACACCGGACGGCAGCACACCGGACGGCAGCAGCCCGGACAGCACCGCACAGACCGGCCGCGACCTCGCCCTGCGCCGCCTCATCGCCCGGATGTCCCTCGAGGAGAAGGTCGGCCAGGTCTTCGTCTCCCGGGTCTACGGCGAGACCGCCACCGACCCCGCCCAGGCCGATATCGACGCCAATCTAGCCCAGTTGGGCGTCCGCGACGCCGCCGAGCTCATCGCGCGGTACCACGTCGGCGGAATCATCTACTTCGGCTGGGCACACAACGTCCGCGCGCCGCACCAGATCGCCGGCCTGTCCAATGGGATCCAGGAGGCAGCCCTCCGGCAGGACTCCCCTCTCCCCCTGCTGATCTCCACCGACCAGGAGCACGGCATCGTCTGCCGCGTCGGCAAGCCCGCCACCCTGCTGCCGGGCGCGATGGCGCTCGGCGCGAGCGGTTCGCGAGCCGATGCCGGCCGCTCGGCCCGGATCGCCGGCCGTGAACTGGCCGCGCTCGGCATCCGCCAGAACTACGCCCCGGTCGCCGACGTCAACGTCAACCCGGGCAACATCGTCATCGGCGTACGCTCCTTCGGCGCCGATCCGCAGGCCGTGGCCCGGATGGTCGCCGCACAGGTCGACGGCTACCGAAGCGCGCATGTCGCCGCCACGGCCAAGCACTTCCCCGGCCACGGCGACACCGAGGCCGACAGCCACTACGAACTCCCGTACATCCACCACACCGTCGAGGAGTTCGAGCGATTCGACCTGCCGCCGTTCCGGGCCGCGGTGAAGGCCGGCATCGACTCGATCATGACCGCGCACATCGTGGTCCCCGCCCTCGACCCCGCCGAGGATCCGGCCACGCTCTCCCGGCCGATCCTCACGGGCGTCCTGCGCGAACGGCTCGGCTACGACGGCGTGGTGGTCACCGACTCGCTCGGCATGCAGGGTGTGCGCACCAAGTACGGCGACGACCGCGTCCCCGTCCTCGCCCTCAAGGCCGGCGTCGACCAGCTGCTCAACCCGCCCGATCTCGAAGTCGCCTGGAACGCCGTGCTCAAGGCGGTCGAGGACGGTGAGCTGACCGAGGAGCGCCTCGACGAGTCGATCCTGCGCATCCTGCGGCTCAAGACGAGACTGGGCCTGTTCCATGACCCGTTCACCGCGAGCAGTGAGGTGGACCGGACCGTCGGCAGGCCCGAGCATCTGCGGGAGGCCGAGGAGATCGCGGACCGGACCACGACCCTGCTCGTGAACACGGGCCGCGTGCTGCCGCTGTCCCGCCTGCGCACACCGAACGTCCTGGTGGTGGGCGCCGACCGGTCCTCGCCCTCCGGCACCACCGGCCCGCCCACGACCGTGTTCGCCCAGGCACTGACCGGCCTCGGCTTCACGACCGAGGTGCTGCCGACCGGCACCTCGCCCGGCGCCGGGAAGATCGACGAGGCGGTGGCGGCGGCCGCGGGCAAGGACGCGGTGGCCGTCCTGACGTACAACGTCTCCTCGGGCAGCTCCCAGCGCACGCTCGTCAGCCGCCTCGCCGCCACCGGCGTCCCGGTGATCGCGATCGCCGTGAACCGCCCGTACGACGTGGCGCAGCTGCCCGATGCGCGCGCCGCGCTCGCCGCGTACTCCTGGACCGACACCGAACTGGAGGCCGCGGCCCGGGTGATCGCGGGCCGGGCGGATCCGCGGGGGCGGCTGCCGGTACCGGTGCAGAAGGCGGACGATCCGGACAGCACCCTGTTCCCCATCGGCCACGGATTGTCGTACTAGCCGGGGCCGGGCGTGCGACGTGTCCGGCGTACGCGTACGCATCCGCAGTACGCGACGCCTCCGGAGCACGCCGCACACCCGGCGTGAACCCTCCAGCAGGCCGGTGGGGTGCGCCGGGCCGGTGCAGGACGCCACCGGCCCGGCACACGCCCGGCGGTGCTACAGCCGCGGCATGCGCGCCTGTTCCCGCACGTCGAGCCGGGCGTCGTACGGGGCGAGCGGCTTCGCCTTGCCCGGGTCGGAGGTGACCGCGGCGGGCGCGACGTTCGCCCAATCCAGGATGCGCGCGGTGGCGAAGGCCTCGTCCTCGGCATTCAGACCCGCCACGTTCGCCCCGTGGTTGGCGCCCGGTGCGGTGAACACATGGCTGTCGTGCGTGCGCTTGCCCGGCCGGAAGCGCTCGGCGCCCCACGGGTCGTTCTCGCCGTAGATGTACATCATGCGGGTGGCGTGCTTGCGCACCCAGTTGTCCACATCCCGCATGGCCCACGGCTTGAACCGCATCGCGATGTCACGCGGCACGAAGTTGCGCGGCGGCTGGTAGCCGTAGCGCGAGAGGCCCTTGAGGTGCGGCTGCGCGATGTCCGGGGAGCCCAGCTCGGTGCCCGCCTGGTAGTAGTACGGCGTGTACCGCGAGATCGCCTGGTCGGTGTAGAAGGCGAAACCGGAGATCGCGTCGACCGTGTCCCAGATCTCCTCGTCCGTCGCGCCCGCCGCAGCCGGGATCGAGGCGCAGTCGGACTCCAGGCTGTACTGCCAGAACGCCCAGGCGAGGTCGAGCACGACGGCCTCATAGGCCTTGTCGAGGGAGCCGAGGATGGTGAAGGTGTAGCCGTGCTCCTTCGCGTACGCGGCGTACTTCCGCTCCAGCGGTGCACGTCGGATGAGCGCCTCGCGCTGGATGTTGTTCAGCTTCTCGCGGCACTCCTGGGTACCGACAGTGGTGAAGAAGCGGTCGTAGGCCGAGTCCTCGGCGTTGACGACGTCGTTCGGGGCGACATACGCGACGACGGCGTCCATGTCCCTCGGGTAGAAGCGCTCGTAGTACGTGGCGGTCATCCCGCCCTTGGAGCCGCCGGTCGCCAGCCAGCGCCCGGGGTAGACGCCGTCGAGCGCCTGGAAGATGCGGTGCTGGTCGCTGGCGGCCTGCCAGATGTCGAGCTTCGACCAGTCGGCCGGCTGCGGCCGGGACGGCGTGAAGAACCGGTACTCCATGGAGACCTGGTTGCCGTCGATGATGCGGGTCGGTTCGCTGCGGCGGGGGCTGGTGGAGACGCCGTAGCCGGAGGTGTAGAAGACCGTGGGACGGTCGGTGCCCTTGTGCAGCAGGGTGATCCGCTGCTGGAAGCTGCCCGCCGAGGAGTCTCGGTGGTCCACGGGCTGGGTGTAGTTGAGCACGAAGTAGCGATAACCCTCGTAGGGCTTCTCCTCGATCAGGCTCATGCCCTTGATCGACAGCAGCCGGTCCAGGATGTCGGTCGGCTGCGGGCTCGCGGCGGCGGTGGCCGATCCCGCGAACACGGTGGCTGCGAACACGACGAGCGCAAGCAGCCATCGGAGCGCAGTGCGCATACAGGTCCCTCCCCTAGGTCACGGACAGTCCCGGAACCTAGCGGAGCAACTGACCCCGCACCAGAGGGAGTTCGAACGCCCGGCGCGCTCGGGCGCTCGCATGCGCGTTCAGCGTATGTAGGCGAACCAGCCCTTGCTCACCTTGCCGCCACCCACCGAGCCCTTGATCCACACCTTGCGATGACCGACGTGCGTGCGCACCGGTCCGACGGACGTCTTGTGGCGGCCGGACCTGACCACGGGGCGGCTGCCGCGTGGCTGGATGCTGACGCTCATCGTGCGGGTCCTGCCCGGGTTCTTGGCGCGGGTGAGGGCACACAGGAAGCTGCCGCTGCGGTAGACGTGCACGGATCCGGTCGAGAACTTCAGAGTGTCGACCTTGCGGCCGGGGCACCGGCCCGCGGCCTGCGCACTGCCGGCGAACGGCCCGACGAGAGTGAGCAGCACGGCGACGGCGAGCAGCACGAGTCCGGCCCGCGCCACGCGCAGCGGCCTGCACATCGTTGTCACCCCGTCGGCCACGTGCGCCCCTCCCGCCTCAGCCATACGAAGGTAGGGACGCACCGGGCCCGTGGATAGTTCCCCGCACTGCGGCCGCGGGACGATTCCCGTACGAAGCCGGGCGCGGTGCCTCCCTCCACGAAGCCGGGCAAGGCCTCCCCCACGGATCCGAGGCTCAGCGCCCGACGCCCGCCGGCTCGGTCTCCGCCTCCGCCTCCCCGATGAACGTTCGCCACAGCCGCGCGTACTGCCCGTCCAGGGCGAGCAGTTCGTCGTGCGTGCCGTCCTCCGCGACCCGGCCGTGGTCCATCACCACGACCCGGTCCGCGCGGGCGGCGGTGCTGAGGCGGTGGGCGACCACGAGGGTGGTGCGGCGGGCGCCGAGCCGGTCCGTGGCCTGGTTGACCTGTGCCTCGGTGGCGAGGTCGAGCGCGGCGGTGGCCTCGTCGAGCAACAGGACGTCCGGGTCGACGAGTTCGGCCCGGGCGAGCGCGATGAGCTGGCGCTGCCCGGCGGAGAGGTTGCGGCCGCGCTCGGTGACCTCGTGCAGATAGCCGCCGTCCAGCCTGGCGATCATGTCGTGCGCGCCGACCGCGCGGGCGGCCGCCTCGACCTGGGCGTCGGTGGCGTCCGGACGCCCGTAGGCGATGGCATCGCGCACCGTCCCGGCGAAGAGATAGGCCTCCTGCGGCACGACACCCAGGCGGTGGCGGTACGAGGTGAGGTCGAGTTCGCGCAGGTCCGTGCCGTCGGCGGTGACCCGGCCGCCGCTCGGGTCGTAGAACCGGGCGACCAGCTTGACCAGGGTGGACTTGCCGGCGCCGGTCTCGCCGACGAAGGCGACGGTCTGCCCGGCGGGCACGGTCAGATCGATCCCCCGCAGGGCCTCCTCCCCGTCCCCGTAGCCGAAGCGCACGTTCTCGAAGGCGACCTCGCCGCGTAGTTCCCGCACCTTGCGCGGCGTTTCCGCGGTCAGTGTGGAGGCCGGCTCGCGCAGGAGCTCCTGGATCCGGCCGAGCGAGACGCTCGCCTGCTGGTAGCCGTCGAAGACCTGGGAGAGCTGCTGCACGGGCGCGAAGAACAGGTCGATGTAGAGGAGATACGCGACCAGGGCGCCGGTGGTGAGGGTGCCGGCGTCGACCCGGTGGGCGCCGACGATCAGCACGGCCGCGGCGGCCACGGAGGACAGGAGCTGTACGAACGGGAAGTAGACGGAGATCAGCCACTGGCCCTTGATCCGGGCCTTCCGGTAGCTGTGGCTGCGCTCGGTGAACCGCTCCCGGCCCGCGCCCTCGCGGCGGAAGGCCTGCACGATACGCAGGCCCGCGACGGACTCCTGCAGGTCGGCGTTGACGGCGGAGACGCGTTCACGGGCGAGTTCGTAGGCCTTCACGCTGGACCTGCGGAAGAAGTACGTACCGACGATCAGCACCGGGAGGGTGGCGAAGACCACCAGGGCCAGCTGGAGGTCGATCACGAGCAGCGCGACCATGATGCCGAGGAAGGTGACGACGGAGACGAAGGCCGTGACGAGACCGGTCTGCAGGAACGTGGACAGGGCGTCCACGTCCGTGGTCATCCGGGTCATGATGCGGCCGGTCAGCTCGCGCTCGTAGTAGTCGAGGCCGAGGCGCTGGAGCTGGGCGAAGATCTTCAGCCGCAGCGAGTAGAGGACCTGTTCGCCGGTGCGGCCGGTCTTGCGGATCTCGCCGGTCTGCGCGGCCCACTGGATCAGGACGGTGAGCAGGCCGAGCGCGGCGGCGGCCCAGACGGCGCCGAGCGCGGCCTCGGTGACGCCCTCGTCGATGCCGTGCCGGATGAGGACGGGGAGCAGCAGCCCCATGCCCGCGTCGAGGGCGACGAGCGCGAGGGCGAACGCGAGGGGCTTCCCGAAACCCCTGAGCAGCCGACGCAGTCCGTACGAGCTCTCGGGCTCGACCGCCCTGGCCTCGTCGATGCCGGGGGTGTCGGTGGCCGGGGGCAGCGCGTCGACGGCGGCGAGCAGCTCGGGGGTCGACGGGCTGTCGCTGAGCGCGGTGTCCTTCGGTGTGCGGTCACCCGCCCACAGCTGGGGGGTGACCCCGCGCTCGGCATCGAACTCGGCGTCGAGCTCCTCGCGTACAGAGCTGTCCTCGGGTGCCTCGACATGCGCGTCGATGTGGCCGGGCGATACGGCGCCCAGCTCATCCGGGTCGGTCAGGAGACGGCGGTAGAGAGGCGAGCGCCGCTCCAGCTCCTCGTGGGTGCCGATGTCGGCGAGCCGGCCCTCGTCGAGCACGGCGATCCGGTCGGCGAGGCCGAGGGTGGAGCGGCGGTGGGCGATGAGCAGCGTCGTGCGGCCCGCCATGACGTGCCTCAGTGCCTCGTGGATCTCGTGCTCGACGCGTGCGTCCACGGCGGAGGTGGCGTCGTCGAGGACGAGGAGCCGGGGGTCGGTGAGGATCGCGCGGGCGAGCGCGAGGCGCTGGCGCTGCCCGCCGGAGAGGGTGAGGCCCTGCTCGCCGACCTTGGTGTCGTAGCCCTCGGGCAGTTCGGTGATGAACCGGTCCGCCTGGGCGGCGCGCGCGGCCGTCTCGATCTGCTCCTGTCCGGCGCCCGCCCGAGGCCCGCCACCACCCTCAGCCGAAGCGCTGCGCTCTGCCCCTTCGGGGGGAACGCCGTACGCGATGTTGGCGCGCACGGTGTCCGAGAACAGGAAGGAGTCCTCAGGAACCAGGCCGATCGCGGCCCGGAGCGAGGAGATGCTCAGTTCGCGTACATCCTTGCCGCCGACCAGGACGGCGCCGCGCGTGACGTCGTAGTAGCGAGGCAGGAGCAGCGAGAGAGTCGACTTGCCGCTGCCGGAGGAGCCGACGACGGCGACCGTCTCGCCGGGCGCGATGGACAGCGAGAAGTCGTCGAGCACCGGCCGCCCGTCCTCGTAGGCGAAGGAGACCCGGTCGAATTCGACGGTCGCCGGGGCGTCGGCGGGCAGCTCCTCGGTGCCGTCCTCGATCACCGGCTCGGTGTCGATCAGCTCAAGCACGCGGTCCACACCGGCGCGGGCCTGCTGCCCGACGGTGAGGACCATGGCGAGCATCCGCACCGGGCCGATCAGCTGGGCGAGATACGTGGAGAAGGCGACGAACGTGCCGAGCGTGATGTCCCCGCGCACCGCGAGCCAGCCGCCGACGGCGAGCATCGCGACCTGGCCGAGGGCGGGGACGGCCTGCAGGGCCGGGGTGTAGCGGGAGTTGAGCCGGATGGTCCTGAGCCGGCCCGCGAACAGGCGCCGCCCGACCTCCCTGAGCTTCCCGGTCTCCTGCTCCTCCTGCCCGAAGCCCTTCACCACCCGCACGCCGGAGACCGCGCCGTCCACGACACCGGCGACGGCGGCGGCCTGAGCCTGCGCGTACCAGGTGGCCGGGTGCAGCCGGGTCCGGCTGCGCCGGGCGATGAACCACAGGGCGGGGGCGACGGCCAGCGCGACGATGGTCAGAGGCAGCGACAGCCAGGCCATGATGACCAACGAGATCAGGAAGAGCAGGATGTTGCCGATGGTCATCGGCAACATGAAGAGCAGGCCCTGGATCAGCTGGAGGTCGCTGGTGGCCCGGCCGACGACCTGACCGGTGGACAGCTCGTCCTGCCGCCGCCCGTCCAGCCGGGTGATCGCCGCGTACATGTCGGTGCGCAGGTCGTGCTGGACGTCGAGGGCAAGGCGGCCCCCGTAGTAGCGGCGGATGTAGGTGAGGGCGTAGACGACGAGCGCCGCCGCCACGAGCAGCCCCGTCCACGTCCCGAGCGAACGCTCCTTGGCCGTGATCACGTCATCGATGACGACCTTGGTGATCAGCGGTACGAGCGCCATGACGGCCATGCCGCCGAGGCTGGCGCCGAGTGCCAGGACGACGTCCTTCGGGTACCGCCACGCATACCCGCCCAGCCGTCTGGCCCACCCCTGCTGCCCCGCCACCACTGCCGCCTCCCGCCGTCGTCTGCTGCCGGATGGATCAACGCACCCCGCGGCGAATTTCATCCCGCCGCGGGGTGCGGGGCTCGGGGGCCTCAGGCGTGCCGCCGGTTTCACCCGGCCCGGTGGGGGGCGGCCCGGTGGGGGGGGCGGCCCGGTTTCACGCGGCCCGGTGGCGGGCGGCCCGGTGGCGGGCGGCCTGAGGGATCAGACCGCCCGGCGGCTCTCGGCTATCTGGCGGCTCATGATCGTCGTCAGCTCGTACGCCGTGTGGGAGGCCGCCACCGCGGTGATCTCCGCGTGGTCGTACGCGGGCGCCACCTCGACGACGTCCGCCGAGACCAGGTTGCAGGAGGCGAGCCCGCGCAGGATCTCCAGGAGCTCGCGGGAGGTCATGCCGCCCGCCTCCGGGGTGCCGGTGCCGGGGGCGTGCGCCGGGTCGAGGCAGTCGATGTCGATGGATATGTACAGCGGGCGGTCGCCGATGCGCTGCCGCAGCTGGTCGGCGACCTCGTCCGCGCCGCGCCGGTAGACGTCTGCGGAGGTGACGATGCCGAAGCCCATCTTCTCGTCGTCGGTCAGGTCCTGCTTGCCGTAGAGCGGGCCGCGGATGCCGACGTGGGAGAGGGCCTCGGTGTCGAGGATGCCCTCCTCGACCGCGCGGCGGAACGGGGTGCCGTGCGTGTACTCGGCGCCGAAGTACGTGTCCCAGGTGTCGAGGTGCGCGTCGAAGTGGAGCAGCGCGACCGGGCCGTGCTTCTTGGCGACGGAGCGGAGCAGCGGCAGGGCGATGGTGTGGTCACCGCCGAGGGTCATCATCCGGGCGCCGGTGCCGAGTATGTCGTCGGCGGCGGCCTCGACGGTCTCCACCGCCTCGTTGATGTTGAACGGGTTGGCGGCTATGTCTCCCGCGTCCGCGACCTGGGCGAGCGCGAAGGGCGAGGCGTCCTGCGCCGGGTTGTAGGGGCGGAGCAGCCGGGAGGCCTCGCGGATCGCGTTGCCCCCGAAGCGGGCGCCGGGGCGGTAGGAGACTCCGCTGTCGAAGGGCACACCGACGACGGCCACATCCGCGGTGCCGACCTCGTCGAGCCGGGGCAGCCGCGCGAACGTCGCCGGGCCCGCGTACCGCGGGATCCGGGAGGAGTCCACGGGGCCGCGCGGGCCGGAGGTGGCGGGGCTGTCGGGGACCTGGCTGCTGCTCATCGTCGAGCTCCTTCGAGGTGGTGCGGGTGGTGCGTATGCCTGCGATCGTGCGAACGGCCGCGAAGACAGTGTCGCTCAGGTCGGCCGCGGGCGACTCGGCCTGTGGACAACCACCGGCCTGTGGACAACCGCGCCACTCACACGAGCGGTGCTGAACCGCCCCCGCCGCCCTGAGTGCACAATGAACCCATGCCGATACCCAGCCGCGAAGCTCTCGTCGACCACCTCGTCCGTACGCGTATCGCGGGCGAGGTCGCCACACCCCGTGAGAACAACCTCTCCCACTACCGCAAGCTCTCCAACGGCGACCGCCACTACTGGCTGGGAATCGACCTCGGCGACCGCTGGAGTGACGAGCAGGACGTGCTCGCGGTGATGGCCGAGCGCTGCGGTGTGATCGACGATCCCGCGCACCGGCACGGGCAGGACACCATCGACCCCGAGCTGACCGTGGCCGGTCTGGAGCGGATGGCGGCGCGGCTGCGGAAGGCCGCCGAAGCGCGCCAGCGCGTCCTGTTCGCGACCGGGCACCCCGGCGCGCTGCTGGATGTGCACCGGTCGACCGCCGATGCGATGCGCCGCGCGGGCTGCGAGATCGTACGGATTCCCGGCGGCCTGGTCGCGGACGAGGGCTATGTCTTCCAGTTCGCCGATGTCGCCGTCTTCGAGCGCGGAGCGAGCCTGTGGCACACGCACTCCCCCGAACCGATGAACGCGATCCTCGACGCAATGGAGGCCGAGGGCAGCCCGCTGCCCGACCTCGTGGTCGCCGACCACGGCTGGGCAGGGCGTGCGGGCCAGCGCGGCATCGACGCGGTGGGCTACGCGGACTGCAACGACCCGGCGCTGTTCCTCGGCGAGGCCGAGGGAACCGTCGAGGTGACGGTCCCCCTCGACGACCACGTCCTCGACCCTCGCTTCTACGAGCCGATGACGGCGTTCCTCCTGGACGCGGCGGGCCTGAACCCGGCGTAAACGCCGCCCCCCCC
>NZ_JBLMKT010000063.1:0-86910 GCF_047779955.1 Streptomyces lothianensis
TCGTGGCCAGGACGCGGTCCGGGCGGCGGGCGTGGAGTTCGGCGAGGGCCGCCTTTTCGAGGGCTTCGGCCACCTCGAAGCGGGGTGCGCCGAGTTCGCGGGCCGTGCGGCGCAGGACGCGGGCGCGAGGGTCCTCGGCGCGGTAGACGCGGTGGCCGAAGCCCATGAGGCGCTCGCCGCGGTCGAGGGCGCCGCGTACGTACGCCTCCGCGTCGCCCGTGCGCTCGATCTCCTCGATCATGCCCAGGACGCGGGACGGCGCGCCACCGTGCAGCGGGCCGGACATCGCGCCGACCGCGCCGGAGAGGGCGGCCGCCACGTCCGCGCCCGTCGAGGCGATGACGCGGGCGGTGAAGGTGGAGGCGTTCATGCCGTGCTCGGCGGCGGAGGTCCAGTACGCGTCGACGGCCGCGACGTGCTTGGGGTCGGGCTCGCCGCGCCAGCGGATCATGAAGCGTTCGACGACGCTGGCCGCCTTGTCGATCTCGCGCTGCGGAACCATCGGCTGCCCCTGTCCGCGCGCCGACTGCGCGACGTACGAGAGGGCCATGACGGCGGCGCGGGCGAGGTCGTCGCGGGCCTGGGCGGCATCGATGTCGAGGAGCGGTTTGAGGCCCCAGACCGGGGCGAGCATGGCGAGCGCGGACTGGACGTCGACGCGGATGTCGCCGGAGTGCACGGGAATCGGGAACGGCTCGGCGGGCGGCAGGCCCGGGTCGAACGCGCCGTCGACCAGGAGTCCCCAGACGTTGCCGAAGGAGACGTTGCCGACCAGGTCTTCGATGTCGACGCCGCGGTAGCGGAGGGCTCCCCCTTCCTTGTCCGGTTCGGCGATCTCCGTTTCGAACGCGGTGATTCCCTCGAGACCGGGGACGAAGTCCGACATCGGGCGGCTCCTCAGGGTTGGGGTCGGCAGGGGCAGCAGGGGCAGCAGGGGCAGGGCGTGCGGTGGTAGGTGCGTGGTGTCGGCGGCGGTTGCGCGGTCTCTCCCGACTCGCGTCCGCCCTCGGCCACCCCGGTGATGCCCGGTCGAGAGGGACGATATCCCTTGGTGTCACCGATGGCGATGGTTCCTGGCACTGAGTGCCGCGAGCCACACTCGTCCGGAACACGGAGCCCACCCGTGCGAACCATCCGCCGTGCGACAGGATGACGCCCGTGACCGACCACGCACACGAGCGCGCACCAGAGCACGCACACGAGCGCACCCACGAGCACGCACCCGACCGCGCGCAGGCCCACGTCCTGAACCCCGCCGCGATGCGCGAGCAGTACCGGACGGCCGGGCTCGACGAGCACGAGCTCGCCGCCGGTCCGATGGCCCAGTTCCACCGCTGGTTCACCGAGGCCGCCGAAGCCCATCTCTACGAGCCGAACGCCATGGTTCTGTCGACGGCGGATACGGAAGGGCGGCCGAGTTCGCGGACCGTGCTGCTCAAGGGTTACGACGAGCGGGGGTTCGCTTTCTATACGAACTACGAGTCGCGGAAGGGGAGGGAGATTGCCGCCAACCCGCATGTCTCACTGCTCTTTCCCTGGCATCCGCTCGCCCGGCAGGTGATCGTCTCCGGGCGTGCGGAGCGGGTCGGGAGAGACGAGACGGCGGAATACTTCCGGACCCGGCCGCACGGCTCGCAGCTCGGCGCCTGGGCGAGTGCGCAGTCCTCGGTGATCGGTTCGCGGGCGGAGATCGAGGGCGCGTACGAGGAGTTGGCGGCGCGGTACCCGGAGGGTCCAGGGGGAGCGGAGGGTTCGGGGTGTTCGGAGGGTTCGGAGGGTTCGGAGGGCGGGCAGGTGCCGGTTCCTCCGCACTGGGGCGGGATTCTCGTCGTGCCGGAGACGGTGGAGTTCTGGCAGGGGCGGCAGAACCGGCTGCATGACCGGCTGCGGTACGTCGAGCGTGGTGGGGAGTGGGTCGTGGAGCGGCTCGCCCCGTAGCGTCAGCCGTGCGTCAACCCGAGCATCAGCCCGTGCATCAACCGGTCCGTCAGCCCGTCCGTCAGCCCGTCCGTCAGCCCAGCGCCTCGTCCAGGAGGTGGCCCCACTGCCGTACGACACGTTCGCGGCGGGCCGTGTCGTCGGTGAGGACGTTGGCCAGGCCGAGGCCGCGGGCCATGTCGAGGAGGCCCTGGACGGTTTCGCGGACGCCGGGGCGGGATTCGTCGGCGTCGAGGAGGCGTACGGCGATGCGGTGGGTCTCGCGGCCGACGCGGGCCTCCAGCTCGGCGACGCGGGCGTGCAGCTGTTCCTCGTGGGAGGCGGCGACCCACAGGTGGAGGGCGGCGCGGAACAGCGGGCCGGTGTAGAGGTCGACGAGCGCCGCGACGGCATCGGCGCGGGTCTTCGCGGAGACCTCGCGCAGGGCCTCGGAACGCTGCTCGGCGACGTATTCGACGGCGGCCGTGAAGAGGTCCTCGCGGGTCGGGAAGTGGTGCTGTGCGGCGCCGCGGGAGACGCCGGCGCGTTCGGCTACGACGGAGACGGTCGAGCGCGCCCAGCCGAGTTCGGCGAGACAGGCGACGGCGGCTTCGAGGAGGCGCCGGCGGGTGGCGCGGCTGCGGTCCTGCTTGGGGGCCCGGTCCTGCTTGGGGGCCCGGTCCGGTTTCGGGGCGCGGTCCGCCGGCTGCGTACGGCCTGCTGACGCGGCTCCGGGCGTACGGTCCGCTGACGCGGATCCCTGCGTACGTCCCGTCCGCGCGGCCGGTGTCACAGCACCCATGGGGCGTCCCGTCGTTCGAAGAAGGCGGTCATGCCCTCGCGTGCGGCGGCGGAGGCGAACAGGGAGGCCGAACGCTGGACCAGGTCCTCCGCATCTCGCTCGAAGGCTTCCAGGACTCTAGCCGTGACCAGCCGCTTCGCCTCGGCCAGCCCCTGCGGTGCGGCCTTGCGGAAGGACTCGCAGACGGCGGCGACGCCCGCGTCCAGGTCGTCGACGGCCTCGGTGATCAGGCCGATCCGGGTGGCTTCGGCGGCGTCGAAGCGTTCTCCGGTGAGGTAGTAGCGGGAGGCGGCGCGCGCGTCCATACGGGGCAGCAGGGTCAGCGAGATGATCGCGGGCGCGACCCCGATCCGCACCTCCGTGAACGCGAAGGTGGAGTCGGTGGAGGCAAGCACGAGGTCGCAGGCGCCGAGGAGACCGAGGCCGCCGGCGCGTGCGGAGCCGTCCACGCGGGCGAGGACCGGCTTGGGGAGTTCGACGAGGGCGCGGAGCAGGTCGACGAAGGTGTACGGGTTGACCGGGGACTTGAGGTCGGCGCCCGCGCTGAAGGTGGGGCCGGTGTGGCTGAGGACGACGGCCCTTACGTCGGCGTCGACGGCGGCGCGGCGCAGGGCGGTCGTCAGCTCGTCGACGAGTTCGGCGGAGAGGGCGTTGCGGTTGTGCGGGGTGTCAAGGGTGAGGGTGGTGATGCCGCGCTCGTGCGTCCGGGTCAGGCGGGACGGGGTGGTCGGGTTGGTCACGGAGGGCCTTTCGGGTGGGGCGGGTGGGGCGGGAGTGGCAGGCCGGCAGGGGCTGACAGGCGGGCGGGGGGGGGAGCCCCCCGCCCCGGGCTACGGTCGCATCGGCTCGTGCGCCGACGCGGCTATTTCCGCAGTTCCCTGCGCAGGATCTTCCCCGTGGCCGCCCGCGGCACGGTCTCGATGAACTCGACCTCCCGCACCTTCTTGTGCGGCGCCACCTGCGAAGCCACGTACTCCTGTACGTCCTCGGCGGTGAGACCGGGGTCGGCGCGGACCACGAACGCCTTCGGGTACTCGTTGCCCTCCGCGTCGTACACCCCGATCACCGCCGCGTCCGCGATCCGCGGGTCGGCGATGAGGACGGCTTCGAGTTCGGCGGGGGCGACCTGGAAGCCCTTGTACTTGATCAGTTCCTTGACGCGGTCGACGATGTAGAGCCAGCCGTCCGCGTCGACCCGGCCGACGTCACCGGTGTGCAGCCAGCCCTCGTCGTCGATCATGTCGGCGGTCGCGTCCGGGCGGCCGAGGTAGCCCTTCATGACCTGGGGCCCGCGGACCACCACCTCGCCCTCCTCGCCGACTCCGAGATCGCGGCCGGGGTCTTCGAGGGACACGATCCGCAGCTGGGTCCCCGCGATCAGCTTGCCGACGCTGCCCGCCGGTATCGGGCCCTCGGCGACGGGGGTGACGTGGGTGGCGGGCGAGAGTTCCGTCATGCCGTAGCCCTGGCCGACGGGCACGCCGCCGAGGCGGGCCGAGCAGGCGGCGGCGAGTTCGGCGTCCAAGGGTGCGGCGGCGCTGATGACGTAGCGGACCGAGGAGAGGTCGAAGTTCTCGACGGCCGGGTGCTTGGCGAGCGCGAGGGCGATCGGCGGGACCACGTACAGGCCGGTGATGCGGTGTTTCTCGACGGCGGTGAGGAAGTTCTCCAGGTCGAATTTCGGGAGGACGACCACCGAGGCGCCGTGCCCGAGCGGCGCGTTGAGCAGGGCGGTCAGCCCGTACGCGTGGAAGAAGGGCAGGACGGCGAGGATGCGGTCGCCGGGGCCCATCGGCAGGGTCGGGGCGAGCTGCGCGAGGTTCGTGGCCACCGAACGGTGGGTGAGCATCACGCCCTTGGGGACGCCGGTGGTGCCCGAGGAGTACGGGAGGACGGCGAGGTCGCGCGCCGGGTCGATGTCGACGGACGGCTCGGGCAGCTCCGCGCCGAGCATCGAAAGGAGCGAGCGGTGGCCATCCGCCTCGTCGCAGACGATGATCTCCCGTATCCCGCCCGCGCGTTCCGCGGCCGCCTGCGCGACGGGGAGCAGCGGCGAGACCGTGATGATCCAGCTCGCCTCCGCGTCGCGCAGCTGCCGCGCGAACTCCTCGGCTGTGTAGAGCGGGTGCACGGTGGTGACGGTGGCGCCCGCCCGTGTGGCGCCGTAGAAGGCGACCGGCCACAGAATGGTGTTCGGGCTGTGCAGGGCGACCACGTCACCCTTGCGCACCCCGGCGTCCGCGAGCCCGGCGGCCACCTTGCGGTGGAAGGCGTCGAGCTGCGCGTACGTCAGCGTCCTGCCCTCCACACCGTCGATCAGGGCGGGCGCGTCCGCGTAGGCGGCGCAGGGCCCGAGCACGGCTTCGTGGATGGGAAGTTCTACGGGTGGTACGGCTGCGTACTCGCTCTGGAACACCATGCTGACCTCCGTACGAACAGAATTGGTTTCCTCAGTACGACTTGGGCAGGCCGAGGGTCTGGTGGGACACGTAGTTGAGGATCATTTCCCGGCTGACGGGCGCGATACGCGCCACGCGGGACGCGGTGATGAGGGAGGCCAGGCCGTACTCGCGGGTCAGCCCGTTGCCGCCGAGGGTGTGCACGGACTGGTCGACGGCCTGCACACAGGCCTCGGCGGCCGCGTACTTGGCCATGTTGGCGGCCTCGCCCGCGCCGACGTCGTCGCCCGCGTCGTACAGCGCGGCGGCCTTCTGCATCATCAGACGCGCCGATTCGAGCGCGATGTGCGCCTGCGCGAGGGGGTGCGCGATGGCCTGGTGCGCGCCGATCGGCTCCTTCCACACGCTGCGTTCCTTGGCATACGCGATGGCGCGGCCCAGCGCGTAGCGGCCCATGCCGATCGCGAAGGCGGCGGTCATGATGCGCTCGGGGTTGAGCCCGGCGAAGAGCTGCAGCAGGCCCGCGTCCTCGTCGCCGACGAGCGCGTCGGCGGGCAGCCGCACGTCGTCGAGGACGAGTTCGAACTGCTTCTCCGCGGCCTGGAGTTCCATGTCGACGGGGTTGCGCCGGAAGCCCTCGGCGTCCCGCGGGACGATGAACAGGCACGGCTTGAGCTTGCCCGTACGGGCGTCCTCGGTGCGGCCGACGATGAGCGTCGCGTCGGCGATGTCCACACCCGAGACGAAGATCTTGCGGCCGGTGAGGATCCAGTCCTCGCCCTCGCGGCGGGCCGTGGTGGTGATGCGGTGGGAGTTGGAACCCGCGTCGGGTTCGGTGATGCCGAAGGCCATCGTGCGGGAGCCGTCCGCGAGGCCCGGCAGCCAGGCGCGTTTCTGCTCCTCGGTGCCGAAGCGGGCGATGACGGTGCCGCAGATGGCGGGGCTGACGACGAGCATCAGCAGCGGTGCGCCGGTGGCGCCCAACTCCTCAAGGACGATGGAGAGTTCGGAGATTCCTCCGCCGCCGCCTCCGTACTCCTCGGGGAGGTTGACCCCGAGGTAGCCGAGCTTGCCGGCCTCCGTCCACAGGGCCTCCGGGTGGCCGCCCTCGCGGACGACGCGGGTGAGGTAGTCGCGGCCGTAGCGGGTTCCCAGTGTGGATACGGCGGCGCGCAGGTCGTTCTGCTCCTGGGTTTCCAGAACGGTCATGATGGCTGTTCCTCCTCGGGTACGGGCTGTACAGGCGGTACGGCATCAGCGGATGCGGGCTGTGCGGCATCCGCGGGCTCGGGCTGTACGACGGCGAGCAGGGCGCCCGGCTCGACCTGACGGCCGGGGGTGGCGTGGAGGGCGGTGAGGGTGCCGGAGACCGGGGCGGTGACCCGGTGTTCCATCTTCATGGCCTCCAGCCAGAGGATGTTCTGTCCGGCCCGGACATGGGCCCCCTCGGTGATGCCTTCGGCGAGGCGGACGACCGCGCCGGGCATCGGGGCGAGGAGGTCGCCGGGGGCGGCAGCGGTCTCCGGTTCGGGGAACCGGGGGTGTTCGGTGAGGGTCCAGGTGTGGGTGGGGGTGTCCACGTGGAGCTTTCCGTCTCCGTAGGCGGAGAGGTGGAAGTCCCTTCGGATGTTGTCGATTTCGAGGACGATGTGGTCCTCGGCGGCCTCCATGAGGCGGACCTCAGGGAGGTCGGGGAAGTCCAGGCCGGTGCGGGTGCGGAAGTACCTGATGCGGTGAGTTTCGGTGCCCTCGTAGGTTCTGAGCTGGGGCTGCGACGGCAGGTTCCGCCAAGCGCCGGTGCGGGTCCAAAGGCTTCTTCTTCCCCCACCCCGCCCCTTCCCGGAACCGGGGGCAAGCCCCCGGACCCCCATATCGCGCTGAACGCGCTCGTCCTCAAACGCCGCACGGGCCGAAATTCCGGCCCCGCCGGCGCTTGAGGCAATCCGAACGGAGTTCGGCTGTGACATTGTGCGGCTCCGCCGCGTGGGGGTCCGGGGCGGAGCCCCGGGAAACGATGAGAGGGCGGGGTGGGGGAAGAAGGCCTTCGCCGCCACCACCGCCACCGCTGCATATACCTCCGCGCCGGAATCGTCCTCGGCGACCAGCGCGGCCAGGTTCCGGTCGAAGAACCCGGTGTCCGCGCCACCCGCCGCGAACTCCGGGTGCCGCAACGCCCGCACCAGAAGGTCGCGGTTGGTGACGGGCCCGTGCAGCCGGGCCCGTTCCAGCGCCCCGG
This sequence comes from Streptomyces lothianensis, assembly GCF_047779955.1. NCBI lineage: Bacteria > Bacillati > Actinomycetota > Actinomycetes > Kitasatosporales > Streptomycetaceae > Streptomyces > Streptomyces lothianensis. Next base: position 7,355 of record NZ_JBLMKT010000063.1, read on the forward strand.
ACAGCTTCCGCAGCGCCGCCGCCCGCGTCGGGGCGTACGCCACCACCTTGGCCAGCATCGCGTCGTAGTGCACCCCGATCGTGTCCCCGCCGGTGAAGCCGGTGTCGACGCGTACGCTCCCGGGGACCTCGAAGCGGTGCAGTGTCCCGGTCTGCGGGGTCCAGGCCGCCGCCGGGTCCTCGGCGTAGAGGCGGGCCTCCACCGCGTGCCCGCTCGGCGGAGGCGGTGCGGCGGGGAGCGCCTCGCCCTCGGCGACCCGCAGCTGCAGTTCGACCAGGTCGATCCCGAACACCGCCTCGGTCACCGGGTGTTCGACCTGGAGGCGGGTGTTCATCTCCAGGAAGTGCGCGGTGTCGTCCCCGGCGACGAGGAATTCGACGGTCCCCGCCCCCACGTACGAGACGGATCGAGCCGCCCGTACGGCGAGCTCGCGCATCCGGGCCTCGACCGCCCGTGTGAGCCCGGGTGCGGGGGCCTCCTCGACGACCTTCTGGTGACGCCGCTGCAGCGAGCAGTCGCGCGTGCCGAGCGTCCATACCGTGCCGTGGGTGTCGGCGAGGATCTGCACCTCGACATGGCGTCCGCCCTCGACGTACGGCTCGACGAAGACCTCGCCGTCCCCGAAGGCGCTCAGCGCTTCGGCCCGCGCTGCCGCCGACTCGGCCTCCAGCTGGGCGAGTTCGCGCACGATCCGCATGCCGCGCCCGCCTCCGCCCGCGGCGGCCTTCACCAGGACGGGCAGGTCGGCCTCGGTGAGCTTGCCGACGTCGAGGGGCGCGAGGCCCATCAGCTGCTTCGCTCGGGTCTTCGAGGCCATGGCCTCGATGGCCTCGGGCGGCGGGCCGATCCAGTTCAGGCCCGCGTCCCGTACGGCCCTGGCGAAGCCGGCGTTCTCGGAGAGGAAGCCGTAGCCGGGGTGGACGGCGTCCGCGCCCGCGGCGAGGGCGGCCTTCACGACGAGTTCTCCGCGCAGGTAGGTGTCCGCGGGCGCCGCGCCCGGGAGCCGTACGGCCGTGTCCGCCTCGCGTACGTGCAGGGCGCCGGCGTCCGCGTCGGAGTACACGGCGACGGTGGAGATGCCCAGCTCACGGCACGTACGGAAGATGCGGCAGGCGATCTCGCCCCGGTTGGCGACGAGCACGGAACCGATCATCCGATCCTCACTTCCTGAAGAGACACGGACCTCACATCCTGAAGACACCGAAGCCGCCCTTCGCGCCCTCGTAGGGCGCCGTGTGGATCGCGGACAGGCACAGCCCGAGGACGGTGCGTGTGTCGCGCGGGTCGATGACGCCGTCGTCGTAGAGCCGTCCGGAGAGGAACATCGGCAGCGACTCGGACTCGATCTGCTGCTCGACCATGGCGCGCAGGCCCGCGTCCGCCTCCTCGTCGTACGGCTGTCCCTTCGCGGCGGCGGAGGCGCGCGCGACGATCGACAGGACGCCGGCGAGCTGCTGCGGGCCCATGACCGCGGATTTGGCGCTGGGCCAGGCGAAGAGGAAGCGGGGGTCGTAGGCACGTCCGCACATGCCGTAGTGCCCGGCGCCGTAGCTGGCGCCCATGAGGACGGAGAGGTGGGGGACGCGGGAGTTGGAGACGGCGTTGATCATCATCGCGCCGTGTTTGATGATGCCGCCCTGCTCGTACTCCTTGCCGACCATGTAGCCGGTGGTGTTGTGGAGGAAGAGGAGGGGGATGTCGCGCTGGTTGGCGAGCTGGATGAACTGGGCGGCTTTCTGGGACTCCTCGGAGAAGAGGACGCCCTGGGCGTTGGCGAGGATACCGACGGGGTAACCGTGCAGGCTCGCCCAGCCGGTGGCCAGGGACGGGCCGTAGAGCGGTTTGAACTCGTCGAAGTCGGAGGCGTCGACGATGCGGGCGATGACCTCGCGCGGGTCGAAGGGGATCTTGAGGTCGCCGGGGACGATGCCGAGGAGTTCGTCCTCGTCGTACTTGGGCGGCTCGGCCGGGACTGCCGGATCCTCGTATGCCTTGCGCCAGTTGAGGCGCGCTACGACGCGACGGGTCTGCCGGAGTGCGTCGTGTTCGTCGGCGGCGAGGTAGTCGGCGAGTCCGGAGGTGCGGGCGTGCATCTCGGCGCCGCCGAGTTCCTCGTCGCCGGATTCCTCACCGGTGGCCATCTTGACCAGGGGCGGGCCACCGAGGAAGACCTTGGCGCGCTCCTTGACCATGATCACGTGATCGCACATTCCGGGGACGTACGCGCCGCCGGCGGTCGAGTTGCCGAAGACGACGGCGATGGTGGGGATGCCGGCGGCGGAGGACTGCGTGAGGTGTTTGAAGAGGGCGCCGCCCGGGATGAAGATCTCCTTCTGGGAGGGGAGATCCGCGCCGCCGGACTCGACCAGGTGGATGGAGGGGAGCCGGTTGGCGTGGCCGATCTCGTGCGAGCGGAAGGCCTTCTTCAGGGTCCAGGGGTTGCTGGCGCCGCCGCGTACGGTCGGGTCGTTGGCCGTGATCAGGCATTCGACGCCCTCGACGACGCCGATGCCGGTGACCATCGAGGCACCCACCGGGTAGTCGCTGCCCCAGGCGGCGAGCGGGGAGAGTTCGAGGAACGGGGTGTCGGGGTCGAGCAGCAGCTCGATCCGTTCGCGGGCGAGGAGCTTGCCGCGCGTGCGATGCCGGTCGGTGTACTTCTCGCCGCCGCCCGCAAGGGCCTTTGCGTGCTCGGCGGCCAGCTCTTCGAGCCTGGTGAGCATGGCCTCGCGGTGGGAGCGGTAGTCGGGGGAGGTGGTGTCAAGGGCTGTGGACAAGGTGGTCATGGGCGGGCTCCGGTGGGGTGGGTTGTCCACAGGGGGCGGTGGGGGTTGTGTGGGCCGGATATCCTGAGAAGGGCTCCGGCCCCCGGGAGGGAGGGGACTGTGCGGGTCACGGGCGGACTCACAGCAGAACCTCCGGCACATCCAGGTACCGCGCCCGCAGCCACTCCCCCACTCCCTTCGCCTGCGGATCGAAGCGGTGTCGTGAGGCGACGCCCTCGCCGAGCAGCCCCTCGACCACGAAGTTGAGGGCCCGCAGCTCGGGCAGCAGATGGCGCGTGACCTTCAGCCCCTCGGCCTCCGGCAGGAGTTGCACGAAGCACTCGACCGTCAGCTCATGCGCGAGCCACCGCCAGGCCGCGTCCGAGCGCACCCACACCCCGACGTTCGCGTCCCCGCCCTTGTCGCCGCTGCGCGCGCCCGCGACCCGCCCGAGCGGGGCACGCCGTACGGCGCCGTGCGGCAGCGGCGGAGGCAGATGCGGGGGCGGTACGGGTTCGAGCGGGCGCGTGCTGGCCGGTGCGGGGATGCGTTGCCGGGTCCCGTCGGGCAGTACGGCGGTGTGCTCGACCTCCCCCTGCGGTACGTACGCGGCCTCGAACACCCCGTACGGCGCTCCGCGTCCCGGCGGCGCGGTGAGCGTGAACCCCGGATAGCCGGACAGGCCCAGCTCCACGGCGGCCCCGCTGAGCCGCCGCCCCACCAGCTCCGGGTCATCGTCGCGCACGACGAGCCGGAGCAGCGCGCTCGCCGTCTCCTGCGTGGGCGCGTCCTCCCGGTCGGTCCGCACCAGCTCCCAGCGCAGCTCCCGGGGCCGCCGCTTGCCGAGCGACTCCTCCAACTGCGCCTGTACGAAGGCGGCCTTGGCCTCGATGTCCAGGCCCGTGAGCACGAACTCGACCTCGTTGCGGTGCCCGCCGAGCCGGTTGAGTCCCACCTTGAGCATGGGCGGCGGCGCCTCGCCCCGTACGCCCTCGATCCGCACCCGGTCCGTGCCGTCCTGCGTGAGCCGTACGGAGTCGAGGCGGGCGGTGACGTCCGGGCCCGCGTACCGGACCGGGCCTGTCTCGTACAGGAGTTGGGCGGTGACGGTGCCGAGGTCGACGAGGCCGCCGGTGCCCGGGTGCTTGGTGATGACGCTGCTGCCGTCGGCGTGCAGTTCGGCGAGCGGGAAGCCGGGGTGGAGCAGTTTGCGTGGGTCGTGCTCGCCGAAGAAGGCGTAGTTGCCGCCGGTGGCCTGCGCGCCGCACTCCAGTACGTGGCCGGCGACGACGGCTCCGGCGAGGGCGTCGTACGCCGCCTCGGGGCTGTGCGTCCCGCCCGGGCCACCGTCGCCGTCCGAGTCGTACTGCCCGTCCGGGCCACCGTCGCCGTCCGGGCCGTACTGCCCGCCCGGCCAGTCGAACCACCAGGCGGCGGCCCCGGTGACCAGCGCCGCATCGGTCACTCGGCCGGTGACCACGATGTCCGCGCCCGCCCGCAGGCAGGCGGTGATGCCGCCACCGCCGAGGTAGGCGTTCGCGGTGAGGACGCCCTCGCCCCAGCCGGGCCATGCCCGCAGGTCGTCGCCCTCGACATGCGCGACCCGCGCCTCGACGCCGACCCGCCCGGCCAACTCCCGTACCTTGGCGGCGAGTCCGGCCGGGTTGAGCCCGCCCGCGTTGACCACGATCCTCGTGCCCTGCTCGCGGGCGATCCCGAGGCAGTCCTCCAACTGCCGCAGGAACGTCTTGGCGTATCCGCCGTCGTCCGGGTTCTTCAGCAGATCCCGGCCGAGGATGAGCATGGTCAGCTCGGCGAGATAGTCCCCGGTCACGACGTCCACGGGGCCGCCGGTGAGCATCTCGCGCAGGGCGTCGTGCCGGTCGCCGTAGAAACCGGAGGCGTTGGCGATACGGAGCGGGCGGGGCGGGTCGCCCGCCGGGGGGACGCTCACTGCGCGCCACCGCCGGCGTTCGCGCCACCGTCGTCATTCACGCCATCGCCCGCCGGCGGCCGCCCCTTCCCGGGCGGCCCGGCGAAGGCCTGCGCGATGTCCAGCCAACGGTCCGCATCCGGCCCCTCGGCCCGTACGCCGAGGTCGTCACGGTGGGCCCGCTGCGTCACGAGGAGGCAGAAGTCGTACGCGCTCCCGGTCACCCGCTGAGCGGCCTCCTCGGGCCCGAACCCCCACACCTCCCCGCCCGGCGCCCGCACTTCCACCCGGAACGCCTCCCCGGGCGCCTCCATCCCCCGCGCCAGGAACGAGAAGTCCCGTGCCCGCACCCCGATCCGTACGACATGCCGCAGCCGCGCCGTGGGAACGCGCCGTACGCCCAGCGCGTCGGCCACGTCCTGGCCGTGCGCCCAGGTCTCCATCAGCCGCCCGGTCGCCATGGACGCGGCACTCATCGGCGGCCCGAACCAGGGGAACTTGGCCTTCTCGGGCGCGGCGCGCAGCGCGCCTTGCAGCCGCTCGCGCCCCTCGCGCCACCGCGCGAGCAACTCCCCGGGCGCAAGCAGCGCGCCCTCCTGGGCGGCCTCGTCGACGAAAGCGTGCGGTGCGCCCAGCGCCTTCTCCACCTCCACCCCGAAGCCTTCGGGATCGGTCACGGCGAGCAGCGCGGCCCGGTCGGTCCAGGCGAGGTGCGCGATCTGGTGGGCGACACTCCACCCCTCGGCGGGGGTGGCCGCCCGCCACCCCTCGCTCCCCAACTCCGCGACCAGGGTGTCGAGTTCAATGGACTCCTCGACCAGATCATCGAGCACTTCACGTACGACTCGGGACATGGCGCGCACTCTCCTCGGCGAGGCGTCATGGGGGCGTCGGCGTGGAGCGAGCATGGCAGCGCGCCAGAAAACAAGCAAGCATGCTTGCTTACTTGCTTGCTTGTTTGAACAATTTTGGTCCGGGAAGCCCGGCAGCCCTCGGAAGCCCCGAAAGCCCCCTGACACCCCGGGAAGCCCGTCATCATGAATGCCTCATCATGAATTCCTCGCCGGACCGATGACTTTCGCCGCACGCGGCCGTCTACCCGACGTAACCAACGCACACGAAGCAGCTACCGCACACGACCTACGGAGAACACCCCATGGGCACTCTCATCAGCACCGCCTTCGTCTCCCTCGACGGCGTCATGGACTCCCCCGGCGGCGAGCCCGGGCACCGCAGCTCCGGGTGGACCTTCAAGGACCTGGAGTTCCTGCCGGAGGCCTACGAGCTCAAGACCCGCGAGCAGGAGGAGGCCGGTGTGATGCTCTTCGGGCGGGCCAGCTACGAGGCGTTCAGCCCGGTGTGGCCGGGGATGGAGGAGTTCGCCAGGTACAAGACGCTGCCGAAGTACGTCGTCTCGACCACCCTCAAGGACGAGGACCTCGTCACCGGCTGGGGCGAGACCACGATCCTCCGCTCCCTCGACGCGGTCGCCGCCCTGAAGGATACCGAGCGCGGCCCGATCATCATGCACGGCAGCACCCGGCTGGGCCGCGACCTCTCCGACGCGGGCCTCATCGACCGCTACCACCTGCTGGTCTTCCCCCTGCTTCTCGGCGCCGGAAAGCGCCTGTTCAGCGAGACGGACAAGGAGAAGCAGATGCTGAAGCTGGTGGAGCAGGAGGCGTACGCGAACGGCATTCAGAAGATGGTCTTCGACGTGGTCCGCTGAGGGGCCCCAGGGCCGGAAATCCCCGAGCCGCCCGGTGGGGCCCCTACCGCTCCGCTCCCGCCACCGCCCGCGCGAAGAACTCCGGGTTGTCGAACATGACGTTGTGGCCGGCGTCCGGGGCGGTGAGGACTCGCACTCCGGCCGCCTCCAGGGCCGTACGGCCGGGGAGTTCGCCGGAGAGGGCGCCCTGGAGGTAGACGCGTTCCATGGGGGCCTGTTCGAGCATCTCGCGCATCACCGGGTCGGTGCCGCGCGCCCGGTGCGTGGCCGTGCGATGCAGGGCCACGGGGTCGGTGAGGCGCATGGTGGCCGCCCAGACCGGGCCCACCTGGTCCAGTATGCGGGCGAAGCCCCCACCTCGTACGAACTCCTTCTCCGTGAAGGCGGAGATGGCGCCGCTCCCCGCCATGTGCGGCGGGACCCGGTCGAGGCCGCCCTCGGTGATCACCAGGCGGCCCACCAGATCGGGCCGGTGATGGGCCAGCACGATGGCGACCGAGCCGCCCATGCTGTGCCCCGCGATCACACCCTGGCGCACACCCGCCGCATCGAGGACGGCGGCGAGCGCGTCCGCGTGATCGGTCAGCCTGTACGCGAAGTCGGCGGGGCGGTCGCTGAGGCCGTGGCCGGGCAGGTCGACGAAGAGGATGCGGCGGCCGGTGAGTTCGGGCCGGGCGGCGATGTGGGCGTGATAGGCGGCGGAGCTTGCGCCCAGGCCGTGGACGAAGACGATCGGCTCGGTCGCGGCGACCCCGGCTCCGGTTCCCGCCGCTCCCGCCTCCGCGCCTGCAGCTCCCCCTGCCTCCTGGACGACCGCTTCCGCCTCGGTCCAGCGGATCATGCTGCCCCGCGCATCGAACCGCACCTGTCGCATCGCGCCCACTCCCCTTGTCCGTCCGGGCAGCCGATTCCGTCCGGCCACCCGGGAGAGAGTACATCGTTGACGTAGTACTACGTCAACGATGTACCGCGCTTATGGGGAACAATGGCCGCATGCTGGAGCTCTCGATCCTCGGATTCCTCTACGAAGCCCCCCTCCACGGCTACGAGCTGCGCAAACGCATCACCGCACTGACCGGACACGTACGCCCCGTCGGCGAATCCACCCTCTACCCGGCGATCAGGCGGCTGGAGAAGGCCGGGCTGCTCGCACGCGAGACGCAGCAGGGTCCGGCGGCCGCGCCCCGGCACGTCCTGAGCCTCACCGCCGAGGGCCGGCGCGAGCTGCTGCGCCGCCTCGCGGAGGCGGAGGGGACGGAGGTGACGGACGAGAACCGGTGGTTCACCCTGCTCACCTTCCTGCGCCACCTCGCCGACCCGGCGGCCCAGGCGGCCGTCCTGCGCCGCCGCCTCGCCTTCCTGGAGGAGCCCACGAGCTTCTTCTACGACGGCGAACACCCCCTGCGGGCCGAGGAGCTGGCCGACGACCTCTTCCGCAGCGGAGTCCTGACCATCGCCCGCGCCACCACACAGGCCGAGCTGCGATGGCTGCGGGAGACGCTGGCCGGGCTGGAAGGACCTGCCTGAGGATGGAGAATCGCGGGCTACGGAGGACCGTCGGGCCTCACCGGAAGGCGTGGGTCACGCCGTCGCCACCCGCAGCAGCATCGACACCGAGCTGACCGCAAGGAGTCCGAGGACGGCACTGCGGAACCGTTCCGCGTTCAGCCGATGGAAGATCTTCTCCCCCGCGAGGATCCCGACGAGGAACGCCGGGACCCCGGCGAGCAGCATCTGCCCTACCGTGGCGGTGAGCTGCCCGCTGAACCCGAAGCCGGCCAGCGCGGCCAGGCTCGTACCCGAGAACACCGCGCCCAGCGTGGCCCGCTGGACCCGGGGCTCGAGTTTCATGCTCTGCATCGCCGCGACCATCGGCGGGCCGTCGATTCCGGTGGCGGCGAAGGACGCCCCGCAGAACAGTCCCACGCCGATGACGGTGGCGCTACCGCCGCGCAGAGTGGCCTTCCGCCACACGAGGAACGTGCCGAGCACGACGACGACGGCGATGGCGATCATCAGCGCTTCGGAGGGCAGCGTGGCGAGCAGCCAGATACCGAGGGGCACTCCGGCCAGCCCGGAGAGCACGGTGATTCCGGCGAGGCGCCGGTCGATGTGGCGCCAGTCGCGTATCGCGATCCACAGGCTGAGCGGGGCGGCCATGATTCCGGCGATGACGACCGCGGCGGCCGGTTCCACCAGCAGGGCCAGCAGGGGAACGGCGACGAGCGAGAACCCGAATCCCGCCGTGGTACGCACGATCGAGGCGATGGCGAGGATGACGAACGCGCCTAGGACGAGCATCATGTGCAGCGGCTCCGCGGGGACAGAAGGCCTGTTCTTCCTGGTCGCCGATGCGGTCAGCACCAAACGGCGCCGCACACCTGACGAAACCCGACCCGCAGTCTACGGCCACGGAGCCCACCCGTAGGGGTGAACTGATCAGGATGGGGCGCCCAGGCGGCCGTAACCCCGAAGCTCAGGTCCGCCGCTTGGGCCACGGCCGCCGACCCGGCGCGGACCACACGCACACCAGAGGGCGCGTGGGTCGCACCGCGAACTCCAGGGCGTCGAAAGGCGTTTCGCCGAGTTCCCAGACGAGGCCGTCCAGGTGGGCCCGCACTCGGCCACTGGCCCCCATGAACACATGGCTGCTGCTCAGCCACCAGCCCACCGGGTTGTGCTTCTCCCCGAACAGGTCCTCCAGCAGGAGCGCCTCGTCCAGGTACCGCACCCCTCGGCCGGGACAGATCCAATACGGTTCGTCGTTCATGAAATTCGGCCCGGCGGCCGCGGCCGGCTGAATCTCCAGGCCCAGGAACTCCCGGATGAAGGAGGTGAAGTGCTCGTGGAGCACATACCCGGCGCGATCGAGGCGTTCAACGGTGTCCGAGATGTCCATATGCCTCCCCGGCCGCCATCCGGCAGCCACGAGGGCTTCACGGACGGGGAGGCTGAGCCCATGTTCGGACGCGGGTGGTTCAGGGCCCAATGAAGAGTCCCTTCTTCAGTCGGCTGCACCGTCCACACGGCCTGGCCGTGTCGCCGTGCTCCCAGTTCCCGTCGTCGTCGTCACCCACGTGGACGACATCCATGTGTCCGCCGCGAATCGCGGCAGGCCCCTCGGCCGCATACGCCTTGATCAGGCACTTCGTTTCGGCGCAGCCACCGTGGTGGTCGAATTCGTCGAACACGTCCTCCATGCCGGGAGGCGCGGTGAGCTGTTCCTTGTTGTGCGCCCGGTAGGTGTTGCCGGACGGCGAAGTGTACTCGGCAGCGTATTCCGCGCCGTACGCCTCCGCGATGTCGGCCGTGTCCTGCAGCTCCTGCGACGGCGGGCAGTTGTGGACGAGGACCGGCGCGGCCCCCGCCACCACGTAGTACGTGTGGGCGTCGGAGACGGTGAGGTTGTGCACCGTCGCGCCCGTGCTCGTCCAGCGTTCGACCGCGGCGACCTGGACGAACGTGCCCGCACTGGTGCGCAGCCACTGGCCCGGCTTCAGGTCCGTGGCATCGATCCACTCGCCGAGTTCCGGGACCCAGAAGGGGTGGCCGTCGGTCGCGGTGACCTGGGCCGTGGCCTCGCCGGCCTTGCCGTCCGTGTCGATCGTGACCTTGACGAGGTGCTTGAGGCCCTCGCCCTTGATCTCGGCCGTGACCGTCTCGATCCGGGTCTCGCCCGTCTTCTCGTCGGTCGCGACGACCTTGTCGCCGGCCTTGACCTGCTCGATCGGCTTGGCGGTGCCGTCGGCCATCAGGACCTTCGTGCCGGGCACGAAGCTGTTGGAGACGGGGCAGGAGCCGCCGGAGCTGCCGCTGGTGCCGCCGTTGGAGCGGGAGGAAGCGCCGGTGGAGCCGCCGCCCTTCTTGCTCGAACCGCCGCCGCCGGAGGAGCTCTTCGCGCCCTTCGCCTTGCCGGCCCCCGAGGAGGCGGCTGCCGACGAGCGTGGTGCGGCGGATGCCTGGGCTGTCTTCTGCTTGTTGTTGCCGGTCTTGCGGGCCTCCTGTGAGGCCCGGTTGCTGGTGGTCTGGCGTTGCTCGGCGGCCTTCTTGGCCTTCGCCTGCGCTGCCTTCTTGCGGCGTTCCTCGCGCTTCTTCTTGGCCTTCTTGGCCTTCTCGATGGCCGCGTCGGCCTTCGCCAGGATCCGCTTGGCCTTGGCCTTGGCCTTGCGCCAGGCGCTGACCGCGGAGAAGACCTTCTTGACCGCCTTGTAGACCTTGCCGGGCGACTTCAGCGCCTTCATGAACGGCATGTTGTCCAGGACGACTTCGGCGCAGGCCCAGATCGAGCCGCCGATGCACCTCTTGATGGCGTCGACGCCGAGGTAGTCCAGGATGATCGCCCCGGCCGCGGACAGGATGACCGAGGTCAGCGAACGGTTCTTGTCGCTCTTCGCCTGCGCCACCATCGCGGCGGAGAGTCCGGCGCCCTCAAGGGCCAGGGATATCTCCTTGGAGGTGAGCTTGATGGCCAGACCGGTCGGGTCGCTGTAGGTGACCGGGTTGTTGTGGGCGTAGGCGTAGCCGCCGCGCTGCATCGGGTCGGCCAGGTCGAGGACCGGGTCGGGGGACAGGAAGCGGCCCGCCAGCGGGTCGTAGAGGCGCGCGCCGAGCATCGTGTAGCCGGTGGCGTCGTCGCGACTCGCGCCCAGGAAGCCCTTGTGCGTCGTGGCACGGGTGGCTGTCTGGCCCGCGAGCCGTTCCCCGCCGAAGGGGTCGGTCTTGCGGACGCGGGCTTCCATGCCGTCCCGCAAGGAGACCTCCGCGTACGGGGTGCCCTGGTGGTCGTAGGTGATGGCGGACAGGATGGAGTGGCCCGGCGTGTAACTGCCGTACGCCGAGCGCAGGATGGAGCCGCCCGGGACGTCGTACGTGCGCTGGACGTCGATCATCGCGCCGCCGGTCTTGACCGACAGTTCGGCCTCGCCGAGGTGCAGCGTGGCCTGGTCGCCCTGGAGAGTCAGCAGGCGGGCGCCGCCGGGTGCGTAGACGTAGCGGGATTCGGACTGGGGCACGAAGGCCTGGGCCGTGGAGGAGGCGTTGCAGGCGGCGAGCTCCAGGTCGGTGCCGGAGGCTGTGGAGCCGCCCTTGACCGCGAGGCACAGGCCGGTGGCCGCGTGCTTCAAGTGGCCCGCCGCGTCCCGTACGAGCTTCTGGTCCGCGCCGCCCGCGCACGGGCGCACACCGACCGCCGACCCGGCCGTCGTTCCGCCCGGGGTGGCGCACCAGTCGCCGAGGACCCGCAGGCTGCCGGTGTCGGTGTCGGCGGCCGGGTCGTCGGGGACGAAGGCGAACTTCTGGGCCGGGCTGTTGTTGCAGGAGTAGATCTGCAGCGGCTGGTCGTTCTTCGCCCAGCCGGAGCTGAGGTCGAGGCAGCGGCCCGACGGCATGACGTACGCCGTCCTGCCGTCCGTGCCCGCACCGGAGACCGTCTCGGGCAGGCCGTCGTAGGTCCAGGTGAGGGTCTGCGGGTCACCGGAGTCCCCGGCCGCGGACGTGGTGTTGCCGCTCTGGTCGTACGTCCGCTGGAGAACCTGCCGGACCTGCGCGCCCGACTCGGCGGTGTATTCGCGCACCAGCGAGGTCAGGGCGTGCGGGCCGGCTGTGCCCTCGCCGTAGGTGTAGGTGGTGGTGGCGTCCTTGGCGGCGTCACCGGTCAGGTCGTGCTCGACCATCGTGGCGCGTTCGGCGGTCAGGCCCGCGTAGGTGAAGTCGGTCCAGTAGCCGGAGCCGTCCTCGCCCGCGGAGACGTCCGCGGCGCTGCTCGCGCCGCCCGCGGCGCAGGCGGTCTGGTCGGAGGAGGTCCAGGCCTCGTTGAGGCGGCCGACGGCGTCGTAGCGGAAGCACTGGCGTTCGCGGACGCCTTCGGCGCCCTGCCGGATCGAGCGGACGTTGCCCGCCGGGTCGTAGGTGTAGGAGGTGTCGGAGACCTTGTTGCCGGTGACGTTGGCGCTGGTGCCGGTGGACTCGCGCCAGGTCTGCAGGCTCTTCAGCTCGCCCGAGGCCTCGTCGTAGGAGGCGGTCGACCACACCCGGTAGGGGTTGTCGCCGAGGGTGGAGCGCAGCAGCTGTCCGTACGGCGAGTACAGGGTCTGGGAGCCGTACCAGTCGTGTCCGGAGACCGACTCGGTCAGGCCCTCCTCGTTGTAGCGGGTGATGACCTCCTCGGCGGGCAGGGTGCCCACCTCGGGCAGCCGGGTGGAATGCGGCAGACCGGTGTCGCTGTACGTCTGGGTGTACGTGTAGCGGTACTCGAGGCCGTACTGGTCGGCGAGGTCCTTCGGCAGCGCGATCGAGGTGACGGTCGGCTGGTAGTCGCTGGTGTAGGCGCTGATCATCGTCTGCGCCGCGTTGCCGGTGTCGGTGTAGCGCAGCGCCGTGTACGGCATGCCGATGCCGCCGCCGGCCTGGTCGTAGGAGTAGGCGCCGAGCAGTTTGCCCGTGGAGGAGTTCTCGCGGGTCAGGATCGGGCGGGAGAGGATGTCGTAGCCCGTCCAGACCGTCTTGCCGCGGGCGTCCGTGGTGGTGACGGGGCGGTTGAGGTCGTCGTACGTGAAGCTGGTGGTGCCCGCGTCCGGGTCGGTGGACTCGGTGACGCGGCCGATGGTGTCGTACTTCCACGTCCACGCGGTGCCGTCGTCCTGCTGCGCCTCCGTGAGCCGGCCGCGGGAGTCGTAGGTGAAGCGGACCGACTCGTGCGCGGTGCGGGTGGTGTCCGTGAAGGTGTCGACGCGGCTGGTGCGGCCGAGGGCGTCGGTCCAGGTGCGGTAGGACGCGGTGCCGAAGGGGTTGATGACGGTGGAGTTGTCGAGACCGTAGGTGTAGACGGTGCGGCGGTCCTCGGCGTCCGTGCCGTTCAGGACGGGCGTCTCGGTGAGGACGCGGCCCATGCCGTCGTAGGTGTAGCGGGTCGCGTTGGGGACCGCGCCGGAGGTCTCGGGGAAGACGAGTGCGGACGTGGGTTCGCCGTCGGTGAGGTAGGCGTTGTTGGTCTTCCACACCTCGCCCGACGCGTTGTACAGCGTGTCGGTGATCAGGCGGCCGCCGCCGGTGGCCTCCTCCTGGGTCTGGCGGATGCGGCCGAGGCCGTCGTAGAGGACGACACCGGTCTCCACCCGGTCCTCGTGGCCGCGGGTACGGGAGATCACCGCGGCGGGTTCGCCCTGCTGGAGGCGGTATTCGACCTCCAGGTCGGGCACGGTGTCGGTGGCCGGGTCGCGGCCGGGGCCCCAGGCCTGCACCACGCGGCCCAGTTCGTCGTAGACGGCCCGGGTGGTGTGGCCGTTGGCGTCCTGGGCGGTGAGGGTGGTGCCGCGGCCGGGCTCGACGGTCTCCACGGAGGTGTGGCCGAGCTCGTTGGTCTCGGTCACCTTGAACGGCATGCCGACGGCAGGCTCGTACGTGGTGGTGGCGGACTGCGTCTCGCCCGGCCGGGTGGTCTTCACCGTGCGGCCGAGCGCGTCGTAGCCGGTGGTGCCGTTCGAGGTGAAGCCGGAGCCGTCGCCCTTGAGCGCCCACGACTCGGTCGGCAGCCCGCGGGCCGGTGTGGTGCCGTAGCCGCCGCCGTCGTACGCGACGCGGAACGCGCCGGTCAGCGAGGTGAGGGTGCCGAACGTGGCGGCCGCGCACGTCGTCGGGGACGTGAGGATCTGCTTGGTGAGGCCGAGCATGTGCTTGCCCGTGTTGGCGACGTACTCCGTGCGGGTGCACGTCTCGTCGCCGCTCTTGCCGGTGTCGCCCAGCATCTCCACCTGGGTGGGCAGACCGTCGGCGTTGTACTGCGTGCTCGATGCCATCTCGCGGAGCGTGCGGGTGTCGTCGCCTGCGCCGGAGGACTTCGTCCAGGAGTGGTCGCCGGTCTCGACGACCCGCCAGGCGATGAGGTCCTTGAGGCCGTCGCCGAGCGGGCGGCGCGCCAGTTCGGTCGCGGACAGTTCGGAGGTGGAGCGGCTGATCCAGCCCGTGGCCGGGTCGGCGCCCGCCGAGGGGTAGTCCACCTGCTCGGCGATCCGGCCGGCGAACGCCTCGTGGTCGGGGCCGATCGCGGCGCCGGTGACGTCCTTGACGGTGACGCCGGTGCCCAGGCCCCGGTAGAAGCGGGTCATGGACTTGGAGCGCTTGGCGGAGGTGGCCAGGTCGTCCGCGCCGGTGATGGTGGTGACGGTGTCGAATCCGGCGAACTTCGCCCAGGTGCGGGTGGACTTCTTGGAGAACTCCGCCTCGGCGAGCTGCCAGGCCGGGGTGCCGTACACGTACGCCGTGGACGTGGCCGTCGCCCCGGAGACCGCGGGCAGTTCCTCGACCTGGGTGACGACGTACTTGTGGAACCAGTCGACCTCGTCGTCGACCGAGGGGTCCGGATGCCAGGCCACCGGGTAGCACAGGCCCTTGTTGGAGGTCTGCGACGGCAGGCCCTCGCCGGTCGCGCAGGCGCCGGTCGGCTTGGAGTACGTGACGACGCTCTCACCGCCGTACTCGTTGACGACCCGGCCGATGCGCTGGCGGGCGAAGCCGGGGCGCGGGTCGTCGGCGCCGCGCAGGACGCGGTTGGGCATGTAGTCCGGGTGGGCCTGGAAGGTGACCGGGGGCAGCGACTTCGACTCGCCGCCCGCGACGCCGCCGACGCCGTAGCCGGTGCGCTGGATGGACTCCAGCCACAGGGCGGTGTTGGCGCCCGTGGTCATCGTCGGGAAGGACTGCTTGAGCTGGTAGACGTCGACCGTGGCGCGGGCGGCGCCGGGCTTGCGCTGTGCGCTGACGGAGATCTTGTCGAGGCGCTTGCGGGTGAAGAACGAGGGCGCCGCGTTCCAGCAGTCACCGGTCGTCTTGCACTGCAGCGATACGGGGGTGTCGTACCAGATGCGGTAGTCGCCCGGGTCCTTGGAGGTGAAGTTGGCCTCGGTGCAGGACAGCGAGCCCTCGGCGAAGCAGCGCTCCGCGACCGTGAACCACACGCGGGCCGGGGCCTCGGCGAAGAGGGCGTCGGAGCGCATGCCGTAGTCGATGCGGCGCAGGTAGCCGCCGCGCTCGTAGGAGACGGGCTTCTTGAACTGCCAGTCCTTCGCGTACCGGTTGGTCTCCGACTGCCACCACAGGGTCATGGCGTTGCCGGAGGGGTCCACGACGTAGTCGAGGTTCCACTGCCAGGCCTGGTTGCAGAACGAGTTCTTGAAGTCGCCGGCCTTGTAGCAGGGTTCGCCCGGGTGGTTGCCGAACACGGGCACGGTGAAGACCGAGCCCGTCTCGGGCTTGCCGTCGCTCCAGCCCGGCAGGCGGTTGCGGCCGAAGAAGTACTGGGTGCCGTCGCGGGTGGTGACCTTCCAGTACTCGCCGTCCGCGTCGCCGTTGCCCAGCGAGGTGTTCTTGAGCAGCTCCACCTTGGAGCCGTCGCCGGAGGACGTGGTCCAGCCCTTGCCGGACTCCCAGACGAGGCTGACGGTCTGGCCGCCGAGCGTCATCGTGGCGTTGTTCGAGCCGTAGCACAGGTCGTGCGTGGGGTGGTCGGCGTTGTTGGCGCCGGAGTTGAGCTTGGCGTCCCGCTTGCAGTTCACGTAGCGGCGGGAGATCGAGCCCGGCTGGTAGTCCCAGCCGTCTCCGATCCAGGAGGCCTGGTTGTTCGAGGCGCTGGTGCGGCCGTCGACGGTCTGCGAGGAGTACGACAGGCTCACCTTCGGCATCAGACCGCCCGGGACCTCCGGGGGCTGGATGTCGTACGAGTAGGTGAAGGCACCGGAGGACGAACCGGCCGCCCAGTCGCCGGAGGAGGACATGGGTGTGGCGGTGAAGTCGCCGCTCGTCGAGGCGCCCATGTCGACGGCACCGAGGACACCGGCCGAGGCACCGGACAGGGGCTCGGCCACCCTGGCCGAGGTGAACGAGGCGGGCTTGACGTCGTTGGCGGCGGACGGGCTCGCCTCAGGGGTGTTCTCCTGCGCGGGGTCCGCGGTCGGCTCCGGCTGCGTGGGGGTGGCCGACTGCGTCGGCTCCCCGGCCTCTGTGTCCTGCGGCGAGGGGGACGCGGCGGGCCGCTCCGTCCCGTCTTCCCCGGTGTCGCGCCGCACCGGCGGCTGACCGCTCGCGTCGGCGCCGGTGAGCAGCGAGACCGGCACCACGCCGGTCAGCCGCCGCTTGTCCTCCTTCGCGCCCGCCTCGCTCGTACGGGCGCCCTTCGCCGGGCGCTTGACCTCGACGCTGGAGGGCAGTTCGACGATCTCGGCGACGGGATCCTTGTCGTCCGAGGCCCGGACGGTCTGGGTGGTGATGCCCTCGTCGACGGTGCAGTCGAGCGTCGCGGTGTCCGGGAGCGTGCACCCTTCGAGGAGCGTGAGCCGGAACCGGTCGGCGGCCTGGGTGCCGAAGAGGTCGGCGAACTCGGTGTGGTCCACCTCCACGGCCACCGACGCGGCCGGGTCCACACCGGCCGGCGGGGTCACGGACATCACCATGCCCGGCACGTTGGCCTGCGTGGAGGCGTCGACCGAGGCGAGGTCGACCTGCCACGTTCCCTCCAGGGCGGCCGGGTCCTGTCCTTCGGGCACGCCGAGCCGGACCGGGGTGGTGCCGACCGGCACGGTCTCACCGGCGGGGACACCGGTGAGGTCGGCCGTCTGGTCGGCGGCCGCCTGCCACGGTGTCACATGCGCGGGGACGTACTCCTCGACGGGCACGTCGGCCGGGCGCGACAGGGAGCTCTGCGCATCGGGGTCGAGGTCGACGAGGGAGCCCTTGTCCGGCTCGGGCAGGTTCACGTCGGTGTTCGACGTGCGGTCCATGTCCGGGCCGGGGATCGCGAGGGCCGAACCCGTCAGCGAGGTGACGGTCAGCACGGACGACAGCAGGACGACGAGCGCCGCGCGCCGATGCCGACGGCTCTCGCGGGCCGCGGCCGTAGCGGCCAGCCTGCCCTGTCCGGACCAGGACGGCCCCATCCGACGACGCATCTCGCAACTCCCCCACCCCACGCCCGCCATGGACGTGCCGGCGCAAACGGAACAGATCCAGTACGGGACGAGGCGTCCACGCACCGAGCACGGGAGCCTTCACCAGTTCCCCTCGGTAGGCCCAGCTGACTCTCGGTGACGAATCACAGGCAGGACACAGATATCGCCTGGGCTTTCCGTGCCTAATCGCCGTAAGTTCCTACATTTCCGTGATCGATGACAATTCACGAGAACGGGCCACAACGCTCGGCACATATCGCCCGATTGACGATGAACAGTCATGATTCAGTCGTCACGATCAGTGAGAACGAAGGCCTTGATCACAAAACGATTCCAACCGCTCGGCTCGACAACGGCTGTTCGCGCCGCATAGCTTGCGCGCACTCATGCCCAAGTCGCCCCAGGTCAGCGAGGTATCCGCCGCTGCGTGGCGGGCGCTTGGCAGCTAGCCAGCCGTGTTCCCGGGGAGCCTGCCGCCGTGTCCGCTCAACCATCCGCGTTCCTCCGCCTTGCCGCAGGCAAGCGCGCCCGGATCGCCGCACTCGTCGCGCTGCTCTGCGTGGCCCTGGTGGCCGGGCTGCTCGCCTGGACACCGTGGCAGCGCGATCCCGTGGAGCCTCAAGCGAAGCGCCCCACCGGCCCGTTGACGGCGCCCGAGGCGATGCGGAAGGCACAGGCGCAGCAGCGGGAGGTCGTGGTCGGGGCCGAGACCACGCAGACCTCCCGCACCTTCGCGCTCCCCGACGGCAGCTGGCGCTCCGAGATCCACGCCGTCCCCGTACGGACCAAGCAGCCCGACGGCACCTGGGCGGAGATCGACACGAACCTGCGGCGCAGCGCGGACGGCACCCGGCTCAGCCCGGAGAACACTCCGGGGCAGGTCGAGTTCGCGGCCGCCGCGACGGCGGACGGCACCAGCGCGCCCAAGGGCACGGTGCGCCCGGCCGCCTGGCGGCCGGCGGACCGGGCTCCGGCGGACGGGAAGGCGTCACCGGCGGACCGGGAAACGTTCCTCGCGTCGGCCGTCCACGACGGCCACAAGATCACGTACACCTGGCCGGGCGCCCTGCCCGAGCCGGTCGTCGACGGCAACCGGGCGCTGTACCGCGAGGTGCTGCCCGGCGTGGACCTGCTGCTCGTGGCGCGTGAGCAAGGCGGCCTGGGCCAGCTGCTCATCGTCAAGAACGAGCGGGCCGCGCGCCAGTCGGCGCTGCGGAAGGTGCACTACGGACTGCGCTCCGAGACCGCCGAGTTCGCCCTCGACACCACCACGGGCGGAGTCGAGATCACCGACGCGGCCGACGGCACACGGGTCGGAGTGATCCCGACACCCTTCGCCTGGGACTCCACGCCCGGGCAGACCCAGGGTTCCGGCACCCGGCACGCCACCGGCACGGCAACCGCCGAGGCGACCCTCGCGCTGGGCGGCCTGGCCGGTCCCGAGCCGGGAACGGCGAACGCGGTACTGCCCACGACGCTCGACGGCGACGGCACCGGACGGGCCACGCTCACCCTGGACGCGGCGGCGACCGGTCTGCTGACCGGCAAGAAGGTGGACGCGGGGAAGGTCCGCTTCCCCGTCTTCATCGACCCCACGCTCGAACTCGGCGACGAGGGCTGGACGATCGCGTACCGCCCGTATCCGAACTCCAACTACTTCAACGGCACGAACTACTCCGGCGGCACCAGCGAGGCCCGGGTCGGCTACGAGAAGCAGGACGGCGGTCTCGCCCGCTCCTTCTGGCGGATGGACTTCCCCGGCGCGGCCCACGGCTCGACCATCACCGGGGCCAGCTGGAAGATCAAGAACACCCACGCCTGGTCCTGCACCGAGCCGCGGCAGATCGAACTGTGGCTGACCGGCGGGATCTCCACCTCCACGACCTGGAACAACCAGCCCTCCTGGAAGCGCAAGCTGGACGCGAAGTCCTACGCGCACGGCAACGAGAACTACGGCTGCAACGACGCCTACGTCGGTTACAACGTCAAGTCCGGGGCCGCGGACGCCGCGAAGAACAAGTGGGGCACGCTCACCATGGGGCTGCGCGCCACCACGGAGACCTCCACGTACACCTGGCGCAAGTACAGCGCCGCCAGCGCCCTGCTGACCGTCAGCTTCAACCGGCCGCCCTACGAGCCGGTCGACGGTGACATCACGCCCGGCACGTGCAACACCACCATCGGCGAGGAGGTCATCGGCCTCACCGACGTCGTGCTCAAGGCGAAGGCCACCGACCAGGACAGCAACCTCAAGGGCCTGCGCTTCCGCCTGTGGGAGACCGGCGCCAGCACGAAGATCCTCGACAAGGTCGTGACGGGCACCGGGGGCAGCAAGACCCAGACCGCGTCCGTGACCGTCGCCTCGACGAAACTCGCGGACGGCAAGACCTACTCCTGGGACATACGGGCCGAGGACACCGAAGGCGCCGTCTCCACGTTCTTTCCGCCTGGCAGCCAGCCCTGCCGCTTCACCGTCGACGACACCGCGCCCGCGGCACCGACCATGACCTCCGCCGACTACCCGCAGATCAACTCGGCCGGCACCAACTGGGCTGTCGACGCCCCGCACGGCACCTCCGGCACCCTCACCATCGACTCGGGCCCGTCGGCCACGCACTACGCCATCGGCTTCAACTCCATCAACTACACGCACATCTACCTGGACGACACGGCCTCGGGCCAGACCTTCCGCATCGACCGCAACGCCGTGCAGGGGCATCTGATCGAATCGGTCACCCGGGCCGCCAAGGGCGAACCGGTGACCATCACCCTCAAGGCGCCCACGGCCGGCCCCCTCTACCTGCACGCCTACGCCTACGACGCGGTCGGCAACCGCTCCGAACGCTCCGCGATCCGCACCTTCGTCCCCGCGGGCCGCTCCGCCGACGCCCCCGGCGACGTAACCGGTGACACCTACCCCGACATGGTCGTCATCAAGGCCGACGGCACCCTGTACACCTATCCCGGCGAGCAGGGCGGCGAGGTCTACGGCGGGCTCGTCGCCTCGTACAACGGCAAGCGGGAGGAGACCCCGCCCGGCCACTGGTACGACGCGAACTCCACCGCCACGACCAAGAAGCACGCCCTGATCTCCAAGTGGAGCGACTACTACCCCGGTGACGGGCTCACCGACCTCCTCGCCCGCACACCGGACGGCGGCCTGTGGATCTACCAGGGCGACGGCTACGGCAGCTTCAACGTCGACGACCGCGTACGCGTGCTGCTGCCCGAGAACGCCCCGGACCCCGCCACCTGGGACGAGATGCGCACCACCGCAGACGTCACGGGCGACGGAGAACCCGACCTGGTGGTCGTCACCGACGGCGGACAGCTGTGGTTCCTCGGCGGCTACACCGCGGGCGCCTTCAGCGACGCGGTCCTGCTCCTGGGCGGCACCACCTGGGCGGGACGGGACGTGATCTCCCTCGCGGACATCGACCTGGACGGCACCGCCGACCTGCTCTGGCGCAACCCGGGCAACGGCAACATGTACATCCGGCACGGCAAGCCTGACAGCTCCGGCAAGGGGCTCGACCCGATGTCCATCGCGCTCGCCGTCAACTCCCGTGAGGGCGTGGACACGAACTACGGCACCGGCTGGACCGCGGACGTCATCGACGAGGTCATCTCCATCCCCGACACCAGCGGCGACGGCATCCCCGACCTGTGGGCCCGCGAGACCGCGACCGGCCAGGTGCGCGTCTACCACCCCAGCAAGACCAACACCAACCGGCTCGTGAAGGTGGTCATGACGGCCGACTGGAGCAGCTACCTCGACCTGACCTGACCGACCGCCCTGCCCCGGGGCCGCCCCGGGTCCCTGCCGCCCGAACCCGAGCCCGACCCCCGGCCGACCGGACGCGAGCCCTGCTCCCGTCCGGTCGGCCGCACAGGTCCGGAAAGGAGCACGATCCCCATGCACGTTCTCAACCCGAAGCGGATCTACGGATCCCATCCGAAGCCGGTCATCGCGGCGGCCGCCGTGCTGGTCACCGCCATCGCCCTCGCCGCCTACCTCCTCACGGGCACCGAGGCCGTCCGCCCCGACGCCGGCAAATGCCGCGAGGAGTCGACCGCCCAGGTCGAAGCCGCGGTCGCGGACGGCACCGAACTCACCACCGGCCTGCCGCCGCACTGCCAGGGCCTCCCCGCGAAGGAGCGCGACCGGATCTTCGCCGAGAGCGCCGACGACGCCATCGCGGACGAGATGGAGAAGGCGCGGCAGGACATCGAGCGTCTCGCCGGCGACACGGGCTACGACAACGGATAGAACCTTCTGAGCGGACCGGCCACCGGGCACCCTGGAGACCATGGAACCCATGGACACCCAGGAAACGGACACCCAGGAAACGGACACCCGGGAACCGGACATCCGGGAACTGGAGCGGGTGCTGCGCGGCGCCGTGCGGGGCGAGGTCGCCTTCGACCGCGGTACGCGGGCCCTGTTCACCATGGACGCGTCCAACTACCGGCGGGTGCCGCTCGCGGTCGTCGCGCCGCGCGACGACGCGGACGTGGCGGCGGTGCTCGGCGCGTGCCGCGAGCGGGGCGTCCCCGTGGTCGCACGCGGGGCGGGAACGTCGATCGCGGGGCAGGCCACCGGAGCCGGGGTGGTACTCGACTTCACCCGGCACATGGACCGGATCGTCCGGCTCGATCCCGAGGCGCGTCAGGCGGTGGTGCAGCCCGGGGTCGTCCTCGACCGGCTGCGGTCCGCGGCGGGGCGGCACGGACTGACCTTCGGCCCCGACCCGTCCACGCACAGCCGCTGCACGCTCGGCGGGATGATCGGCAACAACTCCTGCGGTTCGCATTCGGTGGCCTGGGGCACGACCGCCGACAACGTACGGGAGCTGCGGGTGCTCTCGTACGGCGGGGACTCCTTCCGGCTCGGGCAGGGCTGGGACGGGGCCCCGCAGGGCCTGCGGCCGCTGGTCGACGGCCGACTCGCCCTGCTGCGCACGGGTTTCCCCGAGCTGCCGCGCCGGATCTCCGGGTACGCGCTCGACGCGCTGCTCCCCGAGCACGGCGTCGATCACGCGCGGGCGTTCTGCGGGAGCGAGGGCACGCTCGGGGTGCTGACCGAGGCCACGGTCAAGCTGGTCGAGGCGCCGAAGGCCCGCGCGCTCGTCGTCCTCGGGTACGCGGACGAGAGCGCCGCCGCCGAGGCCGCGCCCGGGATCCTGCCGCACGGCCCGCTGACCGTGGAGGGGATGGCCGCCGATCTCGTACGGGGCGGGCGGCAGCAACTCCCCGACGGCGCGGCCTGGTTGTTCGTCGAGACGGGCGGCGGCAGTGCGGCCGAGGCGCGGGCGCACGGGGAGCGGATCGCGCGGGCCGCGGGGGCGCGGGACCATCTGATCGTCGACGATCCGGCCCGGCAGCGCGCCCTGTGGCGGATCCGCGAGGACGCCTCCGGTACCGCGACCCGGATGCCGGACGGCTCGGAGGCCTGGCCCGGCTGGGAGGACTGCGCGGTGCCGCCCGCCCGACTCGGGCCGTACCTGCGCGAGTTCAGGGCCCTGCTCGGCGAGCACGGGCTGCGCGGGACGCCGTACGGGCACTTCGGGGACGGGTGCATTCATGTGCGGATCGACTTCGACCTGCTGAGCGGGGACGGGATCGCGCGTTTCCGGCGGTTCTCCGAGGAGCTCGCCGGGCTCGTGGTCGCGCACGGCGGCTCGCTGTCCGGGGAGCACGGGGACGGGCAGGCGCGCGCCGAGCTGCTGCCGAAGATGTACGGGGAGCCGCTGGTGCGGCTCTTCGAGCAGGTCAAGGGGGTGTGGGATCCGGCGGACGGGCTCAATCCGGGAATGCTGGTGCGCCCGGATCCGCTCGACGCCAATCTGCGCTTCGCCCCGCTGCCGCGCGAGCCGGTGCCGGTCGCGTTCGGCTATCCGCACGACGGCGGGGACTTCTCGGCGGCCGTCCGCAGGTGCGTCGGGGTCGCCAAGTGCCGTAATACGGAGGTGAGTCCGGGTGGTGGTGTCATGTGTCCGTCGTTCCGGGCGACGGGCGCCGAGGAGCACTCCACGCGCGGGCGGGCGAGGCTGCTGCACGAGATGCTGGCGGGTGAGGTGATCACCGACGGGTGGCGTTCGGAGGAGGTACGGGACGCGCTCGACCTGTGCCTGTCCTGCAAGGGATGCCGGTCCGACTGTCCGGTGGGCGTGGACATGGCCACGTACAAGAGCGAGTTCCTGCACCAGCACTACGCGGGGCGCAGGCGGCCCCGCGCGCACTACACGCTCGGCCGCCTTCCGCGGTGGCTGCGGCTCGCGGCGCCCTTCGCGCGCCTTGTGAACCTGCTCGTCTCCGTACGGCCGCTCTCCTCCCTCGCCGGGCGGATCGCCGGGATCGCGCCCGAGCGCGCCATCCCGCGCCTGGCGCCGCGCACGTTCCGCGCCTGGTTCAAGCGGCACACCCCGGCGCGCCCCTCGGCCCGCCCGGGGCCGCGCCCCTCGGCCCGTCCCTCGGCCGACACCCCGGCCGACACGGCGGCCGACTCCCCGGCCGCCCAGACCACTGCACCCGTCGTGACCCTCTGGCCCGACACCTTCACCAACCACCTCTCCCCCGCCGTCGGCCGGGCGGCCGTCCGCGTCCTCGAAGCCGCCGGGCTCGAGGTCACGCTGCCGCCGAAGGGCGTCTGCTGCGGGCTCACCTACTTGTCGACGGGGCAGCTGGACCAGGCCCGTGCCGTACTGCGCCGGACCCTCGACCAGGTAACGGCGGACCGCCCGCTCGTCGTACTCGAACCGAGCTGCGCGGCCGCCCTCAGCTCCGATCTGCCGGAACTCCTCGGCGACGACCCGCGCGCCCACCGCCTCGCCGCCTCGGTCCGCACCTTCGCGCAGGCCCTCGCCGAACTCGCCCCCGACTGGAACCCGCCGCGCCTTGACCGCCCGGCCGTCGGCCAGACGCACTGCCATCAGCACGCGGTGCTCGGCGAGACGGCGGAACGGGCGCTGCGGGAACGGGCCGGGCTCAGCGGCGAGCTGAGCGGCGGCTGCTGCGGCCTCGCGGGGAACTTCGGCTTCGAGCCCGGGCACCACGAGGTTTCCGTGGCCTGCGCGGAGGAGCAGCTGCTCCCCGCCGTACGGGGTGCCGCACCGGATGCGGTGCTGCTCGCGGACGGCTACTCGTGCCGTACGCAGCTGGAACAGCTGGCCGGGCGGCGGGGGCGGCACCTCGCGGAGGTGCTGGCGGAGGGCCTGGACGGCGGCGTCCCGGGCGGGTGACACCCTGCACGGGCCCGGACCGTGGCATCTCGGCATCTCGGCATCTCGGCATCTCGGCATCTCGGCATCTCGGCATCCGGGAGGAATCGCCGAAGCGGGCCGTCATCTGCAAAATAGGATTACAGGCCTGACCGGGGGACACTACTTTGAACGCCGAAGCTCAGGATCCTGGACCTTTTCGTTCCATGGGACCACCAAGCCGAGGAGCCGCACCGTGACCGCACGCCCGGAGGCGGAGATCCAGGCCACCGCGAGCCGGGTCACCGACGGTCAGGCCACCTACGGCCGGATCGCCGAAAGGCGGGCCACCGGCACCTCCGACGGCGCCGACAGCTACGTCGCCGCCGGTGCCGCCGTCACCGAACCCGAGGCGCTCGGCGCGTTCGGCCGCTTCCGGCGGCGCGGCGCCAAGGGCAACGCGGGCGCGATCGGCCTGGTGCTCGCGGCCGGGCTCTCCGTGCAGTTCGGCGCCGGGATCGCGGTGAGCCTGATGCCACGCGCCGGTGCGGTCGGCGTGGTGACGCTGCGGCTCGTCGCCGCCGCGCTCGTCCTCCTGGTGCTGTGCCGGCCCAGGCTGCGCGGGCATTCCCGCCGGGACTGGGGCACCGTCATCGCCTTCGGGCTCTCCCTCGCCGCGATGAACGGGCTCTTCTACCAGGCCGCCGAACGCATCCCGCTCGGCCCCGCCGTCACCCTCGAAGTGCTCGGCCCGCTCGCCCTCTCCGTCTTCGCCGGCCGCCGCCTGGTCAACCTGCTGTGGGCGGGGCTCGCCCTGGTCGGCGTGTTCCTGCTCGGCGGCGCGGGCGGTTTCGGCTCCCTCGACCTGGTGGGCGCGGCCTACGCGCTCGGCGCGGGCGCCATGTGGGCGGCGTACATCGTCTTCAGCGCGAAGACCGGGCAGCGTTTCCCCTCGGCGGACGGGCTCGCGCTCGCGATGGCGGTCGCGGCCCTTGTGATGCTTCCGCTGGGCATCGCGCAGGCCGGTTCGAAGCTGCTCGTGCCCTCGACGCTGCTGCTCGGTATCGGCGTCGCGCTGCTTTCGTCCGTCCTGCCGTACACCCTGGAACTCCTCGCGCTGCGCCGCCTGCCCGCCTCCACCTTCGCGATCATGATGAGCCTAGAGCCCGCGATGGCCGCGGCGGCCGGGTTCATGGTGCTCGGCCAGGGCCTGGCGCTCGCGCAGGTCGTGGCGATCGGCCTGGTGATCGCGGCGAGCATGGGGGCGGTACGGACCCAGATGGCCGCGAACCGCGGCGGCCGGTCCAAGCGATCCGCGTAATCCGCGCAGCGCGAGGGATCCACGCAGGCCGAGCGACCCGCGCGGCGCGCGCGACCCGCGCAGGCCGAGCGACCCGCGCGGCCCGCGCAGCCCAAGGGATCCACGCAGGCCGAGCAGCCCGAGCGCGCCAAGCAGCCGCAGCGCGCCGAGGGTTGACAAGCGCGTCTCGCAAGCTGGACCTGCGCCCCCGCGCGCGATCCGAGCCGATAGGCTCGGCGCGTGGCTGAGATCCAGATTCCCGCTGACATCAAGCCCGCCGACGGCCGATTCGGCGCGGGCCCCTCCAAGGTGCGGACGGAAGCGCTCGGCGCGCTGGCCGCCACCGGTACCTCCCTGCTCGGCACCTCCCACCGCCAGGCCCCGGTCAAGAACCTGGTCGGGCGCGTACGGGACGGCGTGAGCAGCCTGTTCCAGCTCCCCGAGGGCTACGAGGTCGTCCTCGGCAACGGCGGCTCCACCGCCTTCTGGGACATCGCGACGCACGGCCTGATCGAGAACAAGTCCCAGCACCTCACGTTCGGCGAGTTCTCCTCCAAGTTCGCCGAGGCCGCGAAGCTGGCACCCTGGCTGGCCGAGCCCACCGTCATCGCGAGCGACCCGGGCACCCGCCCCGAGCCGCGGGCCGAGGCGGGCGTGGACGTCTACGCGTACACGCACAACGAGACCTCGACCGGTGTCGCCGCGCCGATCAAGCGCGTGCAGGGCGCGGACGAGGGCTCGCTCGTCCTCGTCGACGCCACCTCCGGCGCGGGCGGCCTGCCCGTCGACATCGCCGAGACCGACGTCTACTACTTCGCCCCGCAGAAGTCCTTCGCCTCCGACGGCGGCCTGTGGCTCGGCGTCTTCTCGCCCGCCGCGATCGAGCGCGCCCAGCGCGTCCACGCGAGCGGCCGGCACGTACCGGAGTTCTTCTCGCTGCCGACGGCGATCGACAACTCGCGCAAGAACCAGACGTACAACACGCCCGCCCTCGCCACGCTCTTCCTGCTCGCCGAGCAGCTCGACTGGATCAACGGGCAGGGCGGTCTCGCCTGGTCCACGGCGCGTACGAAGGACTCCTCGACGCGGCTGTACGGCTGGGCCGAGGACAGCAAGTACGCCACCCCGTTCGTCACCGACGCGGACAAGCGCTCGCAGGTCATCGGCACGATCGACTTCAACGACGACGTGGACGCGGCGGCGGTCGCCAAGGTGCTGCGCGCCAACGGCATCGTCGACACCGAGCCGTACCGCAAGCTCGGCCGCAACCAGCTGCGCATCGCGATGTTCCCGGCCATCGACCCGGCCGACGTCCAGGCGCTGACGACCTGCATCGACTACGTGATCGAGAAGCTGTAGGGGGTGTCGGTGCCCGGCTGTCCCGGGCAGGCACCCGAGGGGCCGGCAGCGAAGGCTGTCGGCCCCTCGGCATTTATCCGGCTCCTACGCGGGCGGCGGGACCAAAGGCCCTAATAAGCAGGCAAAGTCCCGTCCAAGGGATCGGGAAACCCGCAGATAGGCGCCCTCCACCCCTCTGGGACCTTTGGATTCGCCGGCGGAGCCCGGGGAGAAACCGCGAAACCGAAGCCTCAGGATGAACCTCATGAAGGGTGCACCGGGGAACAAATCCCCGGTCCTGCAAGGAGGTTCCCCATGCGCAAGGCACTCACCGTCTCCGCGATCGCCGTGGCCGCTTCGATGGCCCTCGCCGTTCCGGCGACTGCTTTCGCCGCGGACGCCGCCCCGTCCGACGCGCCGTCCCAGTCGGCCACCGCGACCACCGCGACCACCGCGGCCCCCGCGGACCAGGGACAGGGCCAGAGCCGGAACCAGTCCACCGACCAGCAGCAGCCCGCCTCCGACAAGGCCGAGGCGAACGTCGCGGTCACGTCCTCGCCCAAGGACAGGACCGGCTACCGGGCGGGCGAGCAGGTCACCTTCCGGGTCACCACGTCCGGCAAGGCCGAGGTCACGGCCGAGTCCGAGGCCCTCACCGGCATCTCGGTCACCGCGCAGGACGACACCACGTACACCGGCACCGCCACCGTCAAGGACAGCTACGGCATCGGCACCGGCAGGCTGACCGTCACCACGGACTACGGCGACACGGGCGCGCAGGGCACGGCCACCTTCCCGGTGAACTCGGGCGACTCCCCGAAGCCGGAGCCGACGCCGACCCCCGACCCGGCGCAGCCCTCCCTCTCCCTGTCCACCGACGGCGGCAAGGCGGGCGACAAGGTCGCCGTGACCGTCGACGACGCGGGCTCCGACTCCGTGGCCACCGTCCGGTCCGGCGCCTTCGGCGGCACCGTGAAGATGGAACGCGACCCGCAGCACGAGGGCACCTGGCACGGCACCGCGACCATCGCCGACCGCGCCGAGTCCGGCTACTACCGCGTGGACGCGCTGCTGGACGGCAAGGTGGTGGACTCGGCGAAGTTCGGCGTCCAGGGCAAGGACAAGCCCACCCCCAAGCCCACCCCGCCGCCCGCCCCGGGCACGTCCTACCTGGCCGTGAACCCGGGCAGCGGCAAGCAGGGCGACCGGATCGCCGTCACCGTGGACGCCCCCTCGATCGACCCGGCCGGCAAGGTCTCCGCCGACTCCCGCGCCTTCGGCGGCAGCATCGCGCTCGCCCTCGGCAAGGACGGCAAGTGGCACGGCACGGCGACCGTCGCCGATGTCGCCAAGGGCGACTACAAGGTCACCACCGGCACCGGAGCAGGACCGGTCACCTTCCACGTGACCTCGACCAGCCCCGTCAAGCCGCTCGACCCCAGCGACCACAAGACCCCGCAGGGCTCCGTGAACACCGGGATGGCCCCCGTCTCGCACCACCAGCAGGGCATCAACTCGGCAGCCGTCGTCGGCTTCGCCGCGCTGGGTGTCGGTTCCCTGACGGGTGCGGGCCTGCTGCACCACCGCCGCAACCATGGCTGAGCGGACCGTGGCCGGGCGGACCACGGCCGAGCGCACCCCGCCCGGACGGAACCGGGCCACACGGACCGTGGCCGGGCGCCGCGCCCGGGTGGGCGGGCTCGCGGTGACGGCGGCGCTGGGCGTGGCCGCCGCCACCGCGGGCTGCTCGGCGCCCGCCGGAGCCCCGGCGGCCGCGCACACCACGCGGCCCGGCGCACCCGCCTCGCACGCCACCGCGGCGAGCGTCCTCCAGCCCTCGGTGCCCGACCACATCACGATCCCCTCGATCGACGTGGACGCGGACCTCGGCACGGTCGGCCTCGACGCCGAGGGCGCGATGCGGACACCGCCGTTCGACAAGCCGATGCAGGCCGACTGGTACAAGGAGGGCCCGACCCCGGGCGAACAGGGCGCGGCGGCGATCGTCGGCCACATGGACACCCCACAGGTCGAACGGGCCGTCTTCCACGACCTCAAGGACCTGCGCAAGGGCCAGGACATCGAGATCCGCCGCGAGGACGGCACGACAGCCGTGTTCGCCGTCGACACGGTCTCCACGTACAGGAAGTCCGCCTTCCCGACGGAGAAGGTCTACGGGAGGACGGACCGGGCGGAACTCCGCCTCATCACCTGCGGCGGCAGCCTCACCCCGAACCGCCACTGGGATTCGAACGTCGTGGTCTTCGCCCACCTGACGGGCGAGATCGCACCTTCGGGCACCTGAGGCGGAGCGCTCCTCAGCCCTCCTCCTCGGCTCTCCTCCTCAGCCCTCCTCCTCGGCCCTCCTCCTCAGCTCTCCTTGCGCTTGAACAGCCTGCCGAGGCCGAGCGCCGCGAGGAGGGCCACGCCCAGCGCGAGGGCGCCGGTCCCGAGCCCGCCGTCCCCGTCACCGCCATCGCCGCTGCCGGCCGAACCACCCCCGCCCGCGCTGCCCGTACCGCCCGTGCCCGGTGCGTCCGAGGACGGCGCGCCGGGGGCCGCTTCGGCCACCACGCGGCTGCGTTCCCCTTCCGTACCGAAGAGGAGCTTCGTACCGTCCGGGGTGTACGTCACCGACTCGCCCTGCCGCTGTATCGGCACGCCGACCCGGTCGCCGCCGCCCTCGGGCCGCCCTTCCTTCCACGTGTACGACTTCGCGCTGAAATAGCTGCGCAGGACGAGGGTTCGGCCGTCGGGCGAGAACGCCCCGTCCGTGGTCCACAGATCGATGTCGGCGACGCGACGGAATACGTTGTTGCGGCCGGGCCGCAGCTGCTCGGGCCCGACGTAGAGCGAGCCCTTCCGGTCCTTCTGCTTGTCGGCGATGTAGACCTTCCCCGTCTTCGGATGCACCATGAGCGCCTCGGCGTCCCGGGCACCGTCCTCGTACGTCACGTCGTACTGGACGGCCTTGACGGTCTGGTCGCGCAGCTCGTCGGGCTCGGGGAGGCGGTAGATCCACACGTGGTCCCAGGTGCCGCCGAGGTTGTCGCCGATGTCGCCGACGTACAGGTCACCGTCCGGCCCCATCGAGATCCCCTCGACGTCCCGCGCCCGACCGACCCCGGCCATGGTGACCCGCGCGCGGGTCTTCCCGGTCCTGCTGTCCACGGCGTAGAGGTACGAGCCGTCGTCGCTGTCGTTGTGCGTCCAGTAGACCCCCGGGTGCTTGCGGCTGGCGACGAGGCCGCTCGACTCGGTGATCCGGGGATCCTCGATCGTGAATCCGTCCTCGGACCGCTCGCTGTCCGCAAGGACGCCGGGGGCCGGGGCGAGAACCAGGGCGACCGTGACCGCCGCACCGAGAAGCAGACGCATGGGGCAACCGTACGTCGCTGCCCGACCCCACGGGCGTGGGCAGCCTCACACCACGCCCACCGCCCCGATCCGGGATGATGAACGGATGCTCAGGCTCCTCTTCGTCGGTGACTCCATGACCATCGGCAGCGCCGGCGAACACACCTGGCGCCACCGCATGTGGCAGCACCTGCGCACGACATACGACGCCCCGTTCCAGGTGGTCGGCCCCCGCACGGCCCTGCACGACAAGGCCCTCGACGCCCCGGTCTCCTACGAGTACGCCGACCCCGACTTCCCGCAGCAGCACCTCGCGGGCTGGGGCGAGGGCTGGCTGCACATGGCGCCGGTCATCGAGGACACGGTCCGCGCGAGCCGCGCGGGCCTGCTCCTGATCTCCCTCGGCCTGATCGACCTCGGCTTCTACACGGACGCCGAGCAGACCGCGCGCAACATGCGCACGTTCATCGCCAACGCCCGCGCAGCCAACCCCCGGGTCGCCGCCGCGATCCTCCCGGTGATCCCGAACGTCCGCGCCCGCGACGACCGGGCCTTCGCCGCCGAGGTGTCCCGCTTCAACGAACTCCTCGCGAAGGCGGTCGCCGACCTGGACACCGACCGCTCCCCGCTCCTCCTGGTCTCCCCGCCGGACGCGTACGACCTCGACTTCGACACCTACGACGGCACCCACCCGAACAGCCACGGCGAACACAAACTCGCCGCAACGTTCGCGAACTCCCTGCACCAGGCATGGGACCTGGGCGGCCCGTACCAGGGCTGCTGAGCCGTCACATCTCCGCGCGCGTGAGCCGGTTGGCGAAGGTGGACATCGTGTACGCGCCGATGGCCATCACGACCTCCAGGGCGTTGCGTCGCGTGTAACCGTGGGACAGGAACTCCTCGAACCGCCGGTCCGGGACGGCACCCGCGGTGGCCAGCAGGTCGAGGGTGAACAGCCGTGCCGCCTCCAGCCGTTCGTCCGTCAGCTCCCGCTGTGCGCGCAGCTCGTCGACGAGTGCCGGGTCCGCGTCCAGGGCCCGCAGCTTTCCGGTGTGCATCGCCACGCACACCTCGCACCCGTTGCGTACGGCGATCGTCATGACGACCACCTCGCGGGCCACCGGTTCGAGGGTGCTGCCCTCCAGTGCGGCGCTCAGCTTCAGGAATCCGTTGAGCAGTTCGGGCGACTCGCCCATGAGTGCCATGACGTTCTTCTGTGCCTGTTCGCTCAGCATGCGTACGCCCTCTAGGATCGACAACATGGTTGACGAAAAGAAGGTAAACCAGGTTGACGGTCAAGGCAAGGGAATTGCACCCCCCGGCCCCGGGTTCGAGCTACCCCTGCTCCTCTTCGCCGGCTTCCGCACCCTCATCGACGCCCTGCACACCGAACTCGCCGAGCGCGGACACCCCGAGAGCCGCCCCGCCCACGGCTTCGCGCTCCAGGCCATCGACCCCGAAGGCACCACCGCCAGCGAGATCGCCCGCCGCCTCGGCGTCTCCAAACAGGCCGCGGGCAAGACCGTCGACCGCCTCATCGCCCTCGGCTACGCCGAACGCACCGACGACCCGGCCGACGCCCGCCGCAAGGTGGTGCGCCGCACCGCCCACGGCATCGACCTGCTCCGCATCTCCGCCGAGATCTTCGACCGCCTGCAGTCCGACTGGGCCCACACCCTGGGCCCGGACCGCCTGCGCACCCTCACCGAGGACCTGCGCACGGTGGTCCCGCCCTCGGCGGCCCTGCGGCTCGACGCGGCGGCATGGATGGGCGGCGCCTGAGCGTCCGGCAACCGCGCGGAAGGTGACACCCACTGCCCCCGGCACGTGCGTTCGACAATCGGGCCGTGTCCTTGTCACCGTGCGTATCGTTGTATTGCGCGGCCGCACTTGAGCGAGTGACGGCCGGGGAGGAGCGCCACGGTAACGGGATCCCCCTCGTGAAGGAGGGGGCTTTCAGCTCAAGTGGCGGGGAGCCGCCGTTACCAGCACCAGCCAACAAGCACGTTGGAGGTGAACCAAGTTGGCTACGTTCCGCTCACGACAGAAGACCGACCGCGCTGCGCTTCCTCAACAGCTCGCTCTCGAATTCGAGTTAGCAGACACCCCCAGGATCGGGGACGAAACGGGGCTCGAAGGCCGTAAGGCACCGGGTGCGGAACATGTGCGAGAGGAGACCGGCGGCGCTTCACCTGGCGTTGTCGGCGTCACCCCCGAGTCCTCGCGGTTCGGGGAGACGGGACGTGAGTCCCACCCCTATGTGTTCGTGCTCGACAAGCATCACAAGCCGTTGCAGCCCACCACGCCCGCCAGGGCGCGGAAGCTCCTCAGAAAGGGAAGGGCTGTTGTCCACCGGCATACCCCGTTCGTGATCAGGTTGAAGGACCGCACCGCCACCGACTCCGAGGTGAACGGGGTAGAGCTGGGCATCGATCCCGGTTCCAAGCACACCGGCATCGCGGTGTTCACCTCCGAGGGTGGAGAACGCCGGGCCAGGTTCGCGGTCCAGCTCGACCACCGGGGCGCGACCATCCGCAAAGCGCTGGAACAGCGCGCCGCGTACCGGCGCGGCAGGCGTTCCCGAAACCTGCGCTATCGCGCCCCCCGGTTCCTCAACCGCACCCGGCCGAAAGGCTGGCTGGCCCCGTCGCTTCGGCACCGAGTCGAGACGACCATGTCGTGGACCAACCGGCTGGCCCGCTGGGCACCAGTCCGGGCCGTGCACGTGGAACGCGTCGCGTTCGACACCCACGCCATCAGCGCCGGTAAACCCCTGGAGGGCGCCGAGTACCAGCACGGCACCCTCCGCGGCTACGAGGTGCGGGAATACCTCCTCGCCAAGCACGGGCGGGCCTGCGCGTATTGCGGCGCGATGGGCGTCCCGCTCAACATCGACCACGTCCACCCCCGCTCGCGGGGCGGCTCCGACCGGGCCTCGAACCTGGTCCTGGCCTGCATCCCCTGCAACGAGGCCAAGTCGAACCGACCGGTGGAAGAGTTCGCCCCCAAGCGGGCCGCCGACATCCTCAGGAAGGCGAAGGCCCCGCTGCGAGATGCGGCAGCCGTCAACTCCACCCGGTGGGCACTGTGGCAGGCCCTGGACGCGATCCTCCCGACCCACACCGCCTCGGGCGGGCGCACGAAGTGGAACCGCACCCGCACCGGCCTGCCCAAGACCCACACTCTCGACGCCCTGGCCGTGGGCAAGCTCGACCACATCACCGAAACCGTGCGCACGGTCCTCGTCGCCGGATGCTCAGGACGCGGAACCCACGCCCGCACACGAACCGACAAGCACGGCTTCCCCCGTCTGCGTATGCCCCGGCAGAAGCAGTTCTTCGGCTTCCAAACCGGCGACCTCGTCCGCGCCGTCGTCCCCACCGGGAAGTACGCGGGCACCCACACAGGCCGCGTCGCCGTCCGCGCCACCGGCAGCTTCGCCGTCCGCACCGCACATGGCCTCGCCACCGCCCGACACCGGTACTTCACGGTGCTCCAGCGTGCCGACGGCTACGCCTACACCACCCAACCCGAAGGGATCTGGCCATCGTGATCTGCACGTCAGAGCACGGTCTTTCGCCCCGGCGGCGAAACCCCTCCCGCTGCTCTGCTCCGCAGGAGCTTCGTTTCCCTCCTGGCTGAAGCCGGGGTCCACGAAGGAGACCCGAAGACCCTCGTAGAAACAGACAGGATCGCCATGACCGACAGCAACGACGAGCGCACCCTGGACGAGATGTTCGAGTGGCTCGAGAAGATGCCCGTCCCCGAGGGAATCAAGTCCGAGATCGTCGGGGGGCACATCTTCATGTCGCCGCAGTGGGACACACACTGGGAGATCATCCTGGACATCGTCGAGCAGCTGAGGACCAAGTACCCACGCAAGCGCATCAAGTCCGACGTCCGCATCGACTACCCCGGCAAGCTCAACGGCTTCGCGACCGACGTCACCCTCGTATCGGAGTCGGCCCGCAAGAACGCCAAGGGCCTGTGGCAGTGCCGGGACGTCGTGTTCGTCGCCGAGGTGATCTCCCGGAGCACGGCCCGCAACGACTACGGGCCCAAGATGACCGCGTACGCGGAAGCAGCAGTCCCCGTCTATCTCATCGTCGACCCCTACCAGGGCCGCTGCCTCCTCTACACCGGCCCCAAGAACGGCACGTACGAGAACGACCGCAAGTTCGTCTTCGGCGACGCGGTGGACCTCACGGACACTCCTGTCGGCCTCGTCCTGGAGACCGGCGAGTTCCCCCGCGACTGATCCTCACGCACTCGGGCAACTCCCCGCGGATGCCCTTGCCTTGAGCGCACTCGAAGGCGTTGGCTGAGCAACCATGAAGTACACACAGCTCGGACGTACGGGACTCAAGGTCAGCCGGCTCGTGCTCGGCACGATGAACTTCGGGCCGCAGACCGACGAGGCGGAGAGCCACACGATCATGGATGCCGCGCTCGGCGCCGGCATCAACTATTTCGACACCGCCAATGTGTACGGCTGGGGCGAGAACAAGGGCCGCACCGAGGAGATCATCGGCAGCTGGTTCGCGCAGGGCGGCGGCCGCCGGGAGAAGACGGTGCTCGCCACGAAGGTGTTCGGGAACATGGCCGGCGACGGCGATGTCTGGCCCAACCACGACAAGCTCTCGGCGGTCAACATCCGCCGCGCCGTGGACGCCTCGCTCAAGCGGCTGCAGACCGACCACATCGACATCTACCAGTTCCACCACATCGACCGTGACACTCCGGTCGACGAGATCTGGCAGGCCATCGACGTCCTGATCAAGCAGGGCAAGATCCTCTACGCCGGTTCCTCGAACTTCCCCGGCTGGAAGATCGCCCAGGCGAACGAGCAGGCCGCCCGCCGCGGCATGCTCGGCCTGGTCAGCGAGCAGTGCCTGTACAACCTGGCCGAGCGGCGCGCCGAGATGGAGGTCATCCCGGCCGCGCAGGAGTACGGGCTCGGGGTCATTCCCTGGTCGCCGCTGCAGGGCGGGCTGCTCGGCGGTGTCCTGAAGAAGGAGGCGACGCAGGGGCGCCGCGCCTCCGGCCGCGCGGCCGAGACGCTGGCCGATCCGAAGGGCCGCGCCCAGATCCAGGCCTACGAGGACCTCGTCGACAAGCACGGCATGGCACCCGGCGAGGTGGCCCTGGCCTGGCTGCTCACCCGCCCGGGCGTGACCGGCCCGATCGTGGGGCCGCGCACGGCGGAGCAGCTGGAGTCGGCGCTGCGCGCGCTGGAGCTGGAGCTGCCCGAGGAGCTGCTCGCCGATCTGGACACGGTCTTCCCGGGTCCGGGGCCGTCACCGGAGGCCTTCGCCTGGTAGGCGGGAGCCGAGGAGGCCGAGGAGGGTCAGGGCAGGGGGGTGGGTGGCGTTCGCGCCGCCCGCCCCCCTCGCGCAGGACTCAGCCGCCGACGGCGGCCGCCACCGCGATCACGGCGAACATCAGCACGAGCACACCGGCCATGATCCGGTTACGAGTCTTCGGGTCCACGCTTCGAGGTTAGCTCGTGCCTTCGAGTGCCCAGCGCCCGACTTCCTCGTAGCGCGGCCCCTCACCCGGCACACCGCTCCTGGGCGGGTGGCTGCGGACCAGGCTGAGGTGGTCGACGGTCCAGGGTGTCCCGGCGAATCCGTCCAGCTCGGCGGCGTACGGGACGAGGTCGACGAGCGGGGGATGCGTCTGGTGCCGTCCGCCGCCGCTGCGGGCGAGCGTGAGATGCGGCACGAACCGGTGCGCGTCTCCCATGTCGAGCCCGGCCCGCTTCCCGGCCGCGTACGCGCGTTCCGCGAGCCGCCGCAGTGTCGCGACGTCCCCCTGTGCCCCGGCCCACAGGGCCCGCTGCCCGAAGCGTCCGCTGCGGTAGAGGCCGAGCTCGAAGGCCGGGGTGCGGTGCGCGGCCCGCGCGAGCCGCGCCTCCAGGTCGGACCGTACCTCCTCGGGCACGTTGCCGAGGAAGGCGAGTGTGAAGTGCCAGCCGGCGGGGTCGGCCCAGCGCAGTTTGTCGGCACCCGGCAGGTTCCGCAGCTCGTCCGCCATCACCCGTAGCTCGTCGACGGCCTCGGACGGCGGCAGCACGGCAACGAACAGTCGCACACCCAGCTCCCTTCCGGGCTGCTCAGCCCACGGACCCGCAGAAGCCTACGCGGCCACCGCCGCAGCCACCTGTTCCCGCGGAACGAACCGCACATGCGGATGCCCGTGCCGCCATCCGAACCGCATCCGCAGATCCCCGGCGCGGGCGAGCATCAGCCCGACCCCACCGGCCGCGAGCAGCGCGACGAGCCCGCCCGTGGCCATCCCGACCCGTACCCCGTACGCGTCGGTGATCCAGCCGACGAGCGGCGCGCCGACGGGCGTGCCGCCGGTGAAGACCATCATGTACAGCGCCATGACCCGCCCCCGCATCGCGGGGTCCGTGGCCATCTGGATGGACGAGTTCGCGGTGACGTTCACCGTGAGCCCGGCGACCCCGAGCGGCACGAGCAGCACGGCGAAGACCCAGAACGAGGGCGCCATGGAGGCGATCACGAGCAGCCCGCCGAAGCCGATCGCGGCTGAGACGACGACC
This sequence comes from Streptomyces lothianensis, assembly GCF_047779955.1. Taxonomy (NCBI): domain Bacteria; kingdom Bacillati; phylum Actinomycetota; class Actinomycetes; order Kitasatosporales; family Streptomycetaceae; genus Streptomyces; species Streptomyces lothianensis. The sequence continues at coordinate 44,481 of NZ_JBLMKT010000063.1, forward strand.
CGCAGCCGCGAGGTGCCGCGCCGTGCGGCGAGCAGCGCGCCGGTGAGCGAGCCCGCGGCCATCAGGGTGTTGAGCATGCCGTACGTGCCGGCTCCGGCGTGGAAGACGTCGTCGGCGAAGGCGGAGAGCCAGATCGGGAAGTTGAAGCCGAAGGTGCCGATGAACCCGACGAGCACGATCGGCCAGATCAGCTCGGGCCGCCCGGCCACGTACCGCAGCCCTTCCTTGAGCTGGCCCTTGGCGCGCGGACTCGTCTCGACCGCGTGCAGTTCGGAGGTACGCATCAGGGCGAGCGAGAGCAGCGGCGCGAGGAAGGAGAGGCCGTTGAACAGGAAGGCGTAGCCGCTGCCGACCGCGGCGATGGCGACACCGGCCACGGCGGGGCCGACCAGGCGCGCGGACTGGAAGTTGGCGGAGTTGAGGCTCACCGCGTTGGCGAGCTGCCGCTTGCCGACCATCTCGGAGACGAAGGTCTGCCGGGCCGGGTTGTCGACGACGGTGACGAGCCCCATGACGAAGGCCGTCAGGTAGACGTGCCAGACCTCGACCTGACCGGTGAGGGTCAGGACGGCGAGCGCGAGGCCGGTGAGGCCCAGCGCGGACTGGGTGAAGAAGAGCAGCGGCCGCTTCGGCAGCCGGTCCACGAGGACGCCGCCGTACAGGCCGAAGAGCAGCATGGGCAGGAACTGCAGGGCCGTGGTGATACCGACGGCCATCGCGGATCCGGTGAGGCTGAGCACCAGCCAGTCCTGGGCGATGCGCTGCATCCAGGTGCCGGTGTTCGAGACGACCTGTCCGGTGAAGAAGAGCCGGTAGTTGCGGATCCTCAGGCTGGAGAAGGTCGAGGGCTTGGTGCGGACGGTGGTGTTGTGGGCGGTCGGTGCGGGGGCGGAGTCTGCTCCGGATCCCGTACTCAAAAGGGCTCGCCTCCTCGGCGATCGGGGTGCTTCCCGGCCGGGCGGCCGGGATTCTGTTGTGGCGGCGGCTGAGACCGCGGGCGGTCCTACAAGTGCGCGAGCTTCTCCAGCACGGGGGCGGCCGCGCGCAGCTTCGCCCACTCGTCCTCGTCGAGTTCGTCGGCGAGCGTGGCCAGCCAGGCGTTCCGCTTGCGGCGGCTCTGTTCGAGCATGGCCTCGGCCTGCTCGGTCTGGCTGACCACCTTCTGTCGGCGGTCCTCGGGATGCGGCTCGAGCCTGACCAACCCCTTGGCTTCGAGCAGCGCGACGATGCGGGTCATCGACGGCGGCTGGACATGCTCCTTGCGGGCGAGCTCGCCGGGTGTGGCGGAGCCGCAGCGGGCGAGGGTGCCGAGCACCGACATCTCGGTGGGGCTGAGCGACTCGTCCACCCGCTGGTGCTTGAGCCGGCGTCCGAGCCGCATCACGGCCGAACGCAGTGAGTTCACGGCGGCAGCATCGTCGCCATGGCTGAGGTCAGGCATGTCGTTAGCGTAACTCATTACCCAAGCTAAGGAAACCGATTTAACTCCCACGCACCTCAGATGTTGCTCAAGATTGCTAAGCCCTCCCCCTGCCAAGACCACCCATTCGGGTGAGCTGCTCGCGGAAAGTGACGCGGAAACGGAGGACTCCCCGCAACTCTGGAACGCATGGGGACCAGCGTGCTCAGCCTGCGCATAGACGGAGAGCTGCTCGATCGGCTCCGTCACCATGCGGGCATAAGAGGAATGAACGTCCAGGACTATGTGATCCGCGCGCTCGTGCGGAACGACTTCGACGAACGCTTCAAGGCGGCCGTCGAGGAGACACAGCGGTTCTACGGGGACGGGGAGGCGACGACGTACGGGGAGACGGACTCGTACGGGGAGACGGGCCCGTACGTCGAGACGGGCCCGTACGGCCGGACCGCCTCGTACGAGGAAACGGAACGGCCCGGACCCTCCGCGAGGAGCAGCCCGGGCCGTCATGCCGCACCGGCTCAGGTGAGCCCCAGCGCCGGCATCAGGTAGTAGAAGCCGAACACGGCGGCCACCGCGTACATCGCGACCGGCACCTCGCGGCCGCGACCCGCGGCCAGGCGCAGGACGCAGAAGCTGAGGAAGCCGATGCCGATGCCGTTCGTGATCGAGTAGGTGAACGGCATCATCACCATCGTCAGGAACGCCGGGATCGCGATCGTGTAGTCCTTCCAGTCGATCGCGGTGATCGAGCCGGACAGGATCAGGAAGCCCACCGCGAGCAGCGCGGGTGTCGCGGCCTGCGAGGGCACCATCAGGGCCAGCGGCGTCAGGAACAGCGAGAGCGTGAACAGGCCGCCGGTGACGATGTTCGCCAGGCCGGTGCGCGCGCCCTCGCCGACCCCGGCCGTGGACTCCACGAAGCAGGTGGTGGCCGAGGAGGAGCTGGCGCCGCCCGCGGCGACCGCGACACCGTCCATGAACAGCACCCGGTTGATGCCGGGCATCTGGCCGTTCTCGTCGACAAGGCGGGCCTCGTCGGCGACGCCCATGATCGTGCCCATCGCGTCGAAGAAGGACGAGAGCAGCACGGTGAAGACGAAGAGGCAGCCGCTGAGGATGCCGACCTTCCCGAAGCCGCCGAACAGGCTGACCTGGCCGATCAGGCCGAAGTCCGGCGAGGCCACCGGGTTGCCGGGCCACTCGGGCGTGGTCAGACCCCAGCTCGGGACGTCGGCGAGGGCGTTGATCACCATGGCGAGCAGCGTCATCACGACGATCGAGATCAGGATCGCGCCGGGCATCTTGCGCACGATCAGCGAGAGCGTCAGCAGCGCACCGAGCACGAAGACGAGCACGGGCCAGCCGTTGAGGTGACCGTCGCCGCCGAGCTGCAGCGGGACGGTGGTCTGCGCGGCGTCCGGGATACGGGAGACGAAACCGGCGTCGACCAGGCCGATCAGCATGATGAACAGGCCGATACCGATCGCGATGCCCTTGCGCAGCCCGAGCGGCACGGCGTTCATGACGCGCTCGCGCAGACCGGTCGCCACGAGGAGCATCACCACGAAACCGGCGAGCACCACCATGCCCATCGCATCCGGCCAGCTCATCCGGGGCGCGAGCTGCAGCGCCACGACCGTGTTGACGCCGAGTCCGGCGGCGAGCGCGATCGGGACGTTGCCGATGACGCCCATGAGCAGGGTGGTGAGCGCGGCGACGAGCGCGGTCGCGGTGACCAGCTGGCCGTTGTCCAGCTGATGACCGTACATGTCCTTCGCGCTGCCCAGGATCAACGGGTTGAGCACGATGATGTAGGCCATCGCGAAGAAGGTTGCGAAGCCGCCGCGGACCTCACGGGCGACGGTCGAGCCACGCTCGGAGATCCGGAAGAAACGGTCGAGGCCGTTGGGGTGGTGCAGCGGGGGCAGATCGGGGTTGCTCGTGGCGGGGGCCGAGGGGTGCATGCGGGACCTTCGACAGAGACAGATACGGAGAGGACAACGAAGGGGAGTGTGCACGTCCGGCACGCTCAATTTGTGGCATCACACGAAAAAATCCGGCCATACCAGGGTTGTTTCAGTATGAATAAACGGCCCGCGAAAAGCCATCTACGCGCGTAACCGTGGACGGGGGACGCGCGCGAGCGCCCGGCATGCGAACACCTAAGCTGTTCGCATGGCGAAGTGGACCCCCAAGCACGAGGCACCGGAGCCCCTTGAGGGGCCCGTCGTCGCCACCATCACCGGCGGCACGATCCTGTGGTTCGTTCTCTTCCTGGTGCAGGTCCCCTTCTACGGCTGGTTCGACGAGCGCGGCATCACCTGGTGGGTGTGGAGCTGCCTGGCCGGCGCCGGGCTCGGCCTGATCGGCATCTGGTACGTCCGCAAACGGGATGCGGCGATCAAGCGGCACGCGGAACGGGCTTCTCGTAATACCGAGGTCTGATCTTCCCGCCTCGTACCCCTGATTCGAGGGCCCTCGACGGGAAACAGCAATCCTGGCCCCGTACCGTCTGATGCATGACGCAGGATCGAAAGGGCGCGCGCGGCGCTCGTTGCAAGGGCGGTGGCGAGTGACGGGCGGGCGTGCACACCTCGAAACGGACGGACCCGATCCCGGGGGCCGGACGCCGGCCATCGACGCGGGCGCCGAACTCGACCCGGCCCACCCCGCCCCTGCGCCGGAGGCGCCCGGACGCGCGCTCGGCCTGACCACGGCCGAGGTGGCCGAGCGGGTGTCGCGCGGCGAGGTCAACGACGTGCCGGTGCGCAGCAGCCGGTCGATGACCGACATCGTGCGCGCCAACGTCTTCACGCGCTTCAACGCGATCATCGGCGTGCTCTGGTTCATCATGCTGTGGGTCGCGCCGATCCAGGACAGCCTCTTCGGCTTCGTGATCCTCGCGAACACCGGCATCGGCATCATCCAGGAGTGGCGCGCCAAGAAGACCCTGGACAGCCTGGCCCTCATCGGCGAGGCGAAGCCGACCGTACGGCGTGACGGCATCGCGGCCGAGGTCTCGACCTCCGAGATCGTCCTCGACGACCTGATCGAGATCGGCCCCGGCGACAAGATCGTGGTCGACGGCACGGTCGTCGAGGCCGACGGCCTGGAGATCGACGAATCGCTGCTCACCGGCGAGGCCGATCCGGTCCTCAAGAAGCCCGGCGACACGGTGATGTCCGGCTCCTTCGTCGTCGCGGGCGGCGGCGCGCACACCGCGACGAAGGTCGGCGCCGAGGCGTACGCGGCCCAGCTCGCCGAGGAGGCCTCCCGCTTCACCCTCGTCCACTCCGAACTGCGCTCCGGCATCTCCACGATCCTCAAGTACGTGACGTGGCTGATGGTCCCGACCTCGATCGGTCTGGTCATCTCACAGCTCGTGGTCAAGGACGACGACCTCAAGCAGTCCATCGCCTACACCGTCGGCGGCATCGTCCCGATGATCCCCGAGGGCCTGGTCCTGCTGACCTCCGTCGCCTTCGCGATCGGCGTGATCCGCCTGGGCCGCCAGCAGTGCCTGGTGCAGGAACTCCCCGCCATCGAGGGCCTGGCCCGCGTGGACACGGTCTGCCTCGACAAGACGGGCACGCTGACCGAGGGCGGCATGGACGTCACCGAGCTGCGGATGCTGGGCGGCTCCGACGAGACGTACGTACGCAAGGTCCTCGGTGCACTCGGCGAATCGGACCCGCGGCCGAACGCATCGCTGCAGGCCATCATCGACTCCTACCCGGACAGCGAGGACTGGCGCTGCACCGAGTCGCTGCCGTTCTCCTCGGCCCGCAAGTACAGCGGTGCGAGCTTCAGCGAGGGCAACGGCGAGAACTCGACCTGGCTGCTCGGCGCGCCCGACGTCCTCCTGCCTCCCGACGACCCCGCCCTCACCGACATCGAGGACCTCAACAAGCAGGGCCTGCGCGTCCTCCTCCTCGCCCGCAGCGACGCCCGCGAGGTCGACGACCCCTCGGTCGCCGAGAGCGCCCGCGCCACGGCCCTCGTCGTCCTCGAACAAAGGCTGCGCCCCGACGCCGCCGACACCCTGCGCTACTTCGAGGACCAGGACGTCGCCGCGAAGGTCATCTCCGGCGACAACGCGGTCTCCGTCGGCGCGGTGGCCGGCAAGCTGTCGCTGCCCGGCGCCGAGAACACGGTGGACGCCCGCACCCTCCCCGCCGACCAGGCCGAGATGGCCCGGGTCCTCGACGACAACGCGGTCTTCGGCCGGGTCAGCCCGCAGCAGAAGCGGGACATGGTCGGCGCACTGCAGTCACGCGGGCACACGGTCGCGATGACCGGCGACGGCGTGAACGATGTCCTCGCCCTGAAGGACGCGGACATCGGCGTCTCGATGGGCTCGGGCTCCGAGGCGACGCGCGCGGTCGCGCAGATCGTCCTGCTCAACAACAGCTTCTCGACGCTCCCCTCCGTCGTCGCGGAGGGCCGCCGGGTCATCGGCAACATCACCCGCGTGGCGACCCTGTTCCTCGTCAAGACCGTCTACTCGGTCCTGCTCGCCCTCCTGGTCGTCTGCACGCAGGTCGAGTACCTCTTCCTGCCCCGCCACCTCACCCTGCTCTCCACCCTCACCATCGGCGTCCCGGCCTTCTTCCTCGCGCTCGCGCCGAACAAGGAACGCGCCAAACCGCACTTCGTGAAACGTGTCATGCGGTACGCGATCCCGGGCGGCGTCATCGCGGGCACGGCCACCTTCGCCACGTACCTCCTGGCCCGCAGCCACTACACGGGCCCCGGCGCCCGCGAGGCCGAGACCAGCGCGGCGACGCTCTGCCTCTTCCTGGTCGCCATCTGGGTCCTGGCGATCATCGCCCGCCCCTACACGTGGTGGCGCCTGCTCCTCATCTCCACGATGGGCTTCGGCTTCATGCTGGTCATGGTCGTCCCCTGGCTCCAGGACTTCTTCCAGCTCCGGCTCGCGGGCGCGACGATGCCGTGGGCGGCGGTGGGGATCGCCGCGGTGGCGGCGGCGGGAATCGAATTCAGCTTCCGCTGGGTCAACCGGAGGTTCCCGGCGTAGATCCCTTTCCGCACGCGTGCGGATTCCAGGGCCGTACCGTTGGCCTGTACGAACAGGAGGCGCCAACCGTGTCCATCAGTGCCGGCGAAGCCACGGCCTCGCTGCTCCCCTTGATCGAGCGGGTCAACACCGACCACGAACCCGTGCGCATCACTTCCATCGACGGTGACGCCGTTCTCATGTCCGCGCAGGACTATGACGCGTGGCAGGAGACGGTGTACCTGCTGAGTTCTCCCGCCAACGCCAGAAGCCTGATGGAGGCCGTGGCCCGGGACCGGGGGGCCAGGCCAGTAGTCAGCGGACCGGCGAAGTAGCAAACCGCGAACAGGCGTAAGGAAAGGGCTGGGCGGCCCGTAGCCGCAAGCCCGCACGGAAGGGCTGGCCCACCCCGGCCCCGACCCACAACGAAACCGAACGCGCGGACCCAGCAGCCGGCAGCCGGACAGCCGATGCCTCAGTCGAACCACCGATCGCGGGCCAGTTCCTCCGTGCGGGACGGGTCCTCCAGGAGCGCCGCGACCTCGAAGCGGCGGGGCCACTGGCCCGTGGACCAGGCGAGGCCCGCCGCGACGCCCTCGAAGGTCGCCGCGTGGACGGTGCCGTCCGCCGAGCGGTGCCAGTCGACCTCGCGGCCGTCGACGAGGAGTTCCTCGTACTCGCGGTACGAGGAGGGCGTGGACGGGCCGAGGAGGGTCCGGACCGAGTCCGGGACCGCGCGGTCCGTGCCCTCGCCCGAGACCGCCCCGGTGACCACCGCGCTCAGGCACCGCACCTGGAACAGCTCCGCCAGCTCCGCCGCCAGCGAGGGCGACACCGGCAGCAGCGCCCGCCCCTGTGCGAACGGCAGGAGATCCGGCGCGTCCGCGACCACGGCCTCCGCCGCGTCCACGACCTCCACCGTCCCGTCCACGACGGCCCGCACCTCGTCCGGCAGCGTCACCTGCTCGGGGTCGAGCCCGGCCAGCGCCCCGTACAGCCCATGCAATTGCGCCGCCGACACCGGCAGGGCGGGGTCCGCGAGGCGGTCGAGCAGCTCCGCCGCACCGCCCGGCTCGTCGAGCAGCGCGGCCACGGATGTCCGTACCCCGAGCGCCCGCAGCACCTGCTCGTCCTCGAAGCCGCCCGCGTCCGCCGCCTCGTAGAGCCCGTGCAGCAGCGGATCGCCGCCGGCCGCCCGCAGCCCCGCCGGGCGCCGCCCGTCGAGCACCGGGTGCCCCCGCAGCCACCACGCGGTGTAGGGCCGTACGGTCTCCACCGTCCCGTCGGGCAGCAGGATCCGCACCCGCTGCGTCAGCGCGTCCCTGAGCGGCGGCTGGGCGAGCAGCGCGAGCGCCTCGGGCCAGCGCTCGTCGTCGACGAGATCGAGATCCCGTACGGCGACCAGCTCGGTCGCGACCGGCGGCACCGTCGCTTCCGGCAGCGCGTCGAGCAGGTCCTCGCACCACACGTCCACCGCGTCCAGCAGCCCGGCGTCGTCGGGCTCGGCGAAGTCCGCGTCGCGCGGCTCGAGTTCGTCCGGGTCGAGCACGACGTCCATGGCCCGGACGAGCGCGAAGTTCGCGAGCACCCCGCACGCGGCCAGCGGCTGCTCACCCCACCGCTCGGCGAGTTCGGCCTCGACCTCGCCCAGTTCACCGGGCCGGATCACGGAGGCGAACGCGCTCCCGGGCAGCACCAGTTCACCCGCGGGCGCGAGCTCCCCCTCGTCGTCGGTCAGCGCGAGCGCGCCCAGCCACGGCTCGTCGCCCGGCGCGAGAGCGGCATCGCGGGCGAGGCCGAGCACGACCTCCGCCAGTTCCTCCGCGTCCAGGGCGCCTTCGTCCTCGTCCCACACGTCCCCGAGCCCGCCGTCGAGCGAGGCGGCGACCGCGGCCCTGACCTGCGGCGTACGCAGCACGGCACGCGGTGTCGCGGGCAGCGCGCCGAGCTTCTCCAGAAGCGGGTGCGCGGCATCGGGGTGGGTGACCTTGAGGCCTAGGCGCGCCAGCTGGCCGGCGTCGGAGTGGGTTCCGGGGGCAGGAAGCAGCACCTGCCGGGGTCCGATCGTGGTCCGCCCGTCGGCGAGCGGCACGGGGAGCCCGGTCAGCCGGTCGGGATCGACGCCGGCCAGCGATTCGTACAGCCGGTGCCACCACGCGGCGTCCCGTTCGAGCCCGGCGAGCCGGTCGACGGCGTCCTGCAGCGGCACCCGCGCGACCCCGAGGGTCCGCAGCTCGACCCGCCGTTCGAGCCCGGCGGGCAGCAGCGTGGGAAGCACCTCGGCGAGGACCCGTACGGTCTCGGCGCCGGCGCCCTCGATGACCTCGGCCTCGAAGGGGCGCAGCGCCTCCGGGAGTTCGTCGTCGGCGCCCACCGGAGTGTCCTCGGCGGCCGCGGCCGCGGCCGTGTCCGTGGCCGTGGCCGTGGCCGAATCCGTTTCCGTGTCCATGGCCGCCGCACCCACGGCACCCACTGATCCACGGGCCCCTGCCGCCGGCGGCAGGAACGCCGTCCGCGGCAGCAGCCCCAGGATCGCCGCCCGCAGCGCCCCGTCGAGTTCGCCCTTGCCCAGCGCCCCGGGCACGAGGTCGATCAGACCGGTGGACACGGGCCGCCAGTCACCGAGCAGCTCGGCGTACGCGGCGGCGGCCCGCCCCACGAGGAAATCGGTCAGCGGCCCCGGCGCGACATGCCGCCGTGTCGTGTCCAGCGGGAACGAGGCGATCAGCAGCGCGGGCACCCCGAGCGGCTCATCGCTGGGCGTCGGCGCGTACACGACGGGCGCGGTGCGCGGGAACTCGGGCGCGCCGTCCACGTCGACCGGAACGGCCCAGGTCACGGACCAGTGCGGCCGCAGCCGCTCCTCCACGGGCCGGTCCGCGAGCAGGTCGCTCCCGGTCCGGCCGTCCTTGCTCAGCGTGCGCCACCGGGTCGTGCCGTCACGGGTGTCCTCGACCCGCACAAGACCACCGGCACCCTCCGCACCAGCGGCCGCCGGACCACCGGCCGCCGATCCGGCGGAACCACGGGCCTCCACCACTCGCCGAAGCGTCCGCACCCCGTCCGCCGTCTCGACCACCACCTCGTCGAGCCCGGGCAGCGTGAGCAGCAGCGAGGCATCGACCGCATCGAGCAGCCGCTCGACCAGCGCCACCGCGGCCGCGTCACGCAGCGGCAGCACCACCACGGTGTCGTACGAGGCGGGCGCGGGCCCTTCGGCCGGGAACGGAAGCCGCAGCAGCGGCACATGTCCTTCGCGGCGGCGCAGTTCGTCGGCGAGTTCGGGATGCTGCCGGGCGGCCTCCTCGGTGAGCGTGCGCGCCTCGCCGAGCGACCACCGCACACCGCCGGTCCGCCCGAGCACGGCAGGCTCGTCGGACACGGCGAGCACCGCCGCGAACCCGACGCCGAACCGCCCCACGGCACCCTGTGTCGTCTCGTCCCGCTTGGCGCTCGCCCGGAGCGTGCTCAGCGATTCGACGCCGCGTGCGTCCAGCGGGGCCCCGGTGTTGGCCGCGGCAAGCACCCCGTCCTTGAGGGTCAGCCGCAGCCGCCCGGGCCTGCCGCCGCGCCCCGCCGCGTCGGCGGCGTTCTGCGCCAGCTCGACGATCAGCCGGTCCCGGTATCCGCCGAGGACAAGATCCTCCTCGGCGTTGGCATCCTCCCGGAACCGGGCGGCGGAGGCACCCCAGGCCTCCAGCACCCCGCGCCGCAGCCGCACACATCCAAACGGGTCGCTCGTCACGGTCCGGGCACCTTTCACTGGGTTGGCCTGCAGTGACGGTACCGCTGCCGCGGACACGCGGTCTCCCCGGAGCGTGGCCCGACAGTGGCCGACCCAGAGCGTGGCCCGGCACTGGCCGGCCCGGAGCGTCGCCCGGCAGTGGCCGACCCGGAGCGTGGCCCAGGAGCGGTCTCCCGGAGCGTGGCCCGGGAGCGGTCTCCCGGAGCGTGGCCCAGGAGTGTCTCCCGGAGCGTGGCTCAGGAGTGGCCCAGGTCCTCCGAGCCGGAAGCCGCCGTCACCGAGACCGAGCCCGATTCCGCGTCCGGGCGAAGGGCCAGCGTGTCGACCTTGAACTCGTCGATCACCGGGGGCGCCGGGGTGGGCGGCTTCGGCATGACCGCGGCCTCCGAGTGGCCGCCGCAGCCGTACGAGAGGGAGACGACGTGGCCGTCGGCGGGCCCGAACTCGTTGGCGCAGACGCCGAAGGCCTGGCCGAGGGAGCCGCCGAGCGGGACGAGGAAGCCGCAGGAGCTGCAGTTGGCCGGGGCGGCCTGCGCCATGGGGGTCTTCGCGCCGAAGCCCTCGTCCCAGCGGTCGGCGGCGACGTGCAGTCCGTAGCGGGAGAGGACGCGGGCGCGCCGCATGCCGAGTTCCTCGGCGACGGAGCTGATCGAACCTCGGGAGGGCACGGGCAGTGCGGCGGGCGCGACCTCGGTGACCTCGGCGTCCTCGGCCTCGGCGAGGCCGGCCATGTCCTCGGAGAGCGCCGAGTTCGGCGGCGGGGTGTCCTCGCCGGAGAAGCCGGCCTCCAGGCGCAGGTCGTCGGATTCGGTGGGGAGCAGGTCGCCGGGGCCCATGTCGCCGGGGCGCAGACGCTCGCTCCACGGCACCCACTCCGGGGCGAGCAGCGCGTCCGTGCCGGGCAGCAGCACGGTCTCGCTGAGGGTGACGTACTTGGCTCGGGAGGCGCGGGCGACGGTCACGGCCCAGCGCCAGCCCCGGTAGCCGGGTTCCTTGCACTCGAAGAAGTGGGTGACGACCCGGTCGCCTTCGGCGACGGCGGAGACGTGCTCTCCCACGACGCCGGGGTACGCCGCTTCCTCCGCCGCCTCCCGGGCGAGGCCGACCGCCTCGGCGCACAGGCGGTCGGGGGTGCGGCTTCGCGTTGTCGCTGCGCTCACAGGTATCGCTTCTCTCCTACGCCGTGTCACGGGTGCGCCGGTCCCGGCGACGGGGCGGACGGAGCGGACCTGAGGGCCGCGTCGACGTCCGCGCCCGGTCGATCCAGGGCGCACCTACACAATCCATTCTGCGGGATCGCGAAGAGGCGCGCGGCCAAGACCAACCGCCGCAGGCGCGCTACGCACGCTACCCCTTCCGGCGGCGTAGGCCCACATGGCGTCCACCCGGCGAGGACACGTCCTTGCGAAGCGGCCGCCTCCGCGCGGGCGCCGGTCCTCGTACGAACCGCTGACGCGGGCCTCGCGAAGGGGTGCGCTCCGGGCGCGTTGGGGCACTATGTCGGGGTGACGACGTCGGGTTCACGTACGTCGGCGGACGCGGTGCGCAGGGCGGGCCGGGCCGTCGGCCGCGCGCTGACCGTGCCCTTCGGCAAGGCGGGGCGCGGGATCCGCCGGGTCACCAGCGCGCACGGCGCGGGCGAGACGGGGCTGAACAAGCTCATCGAGCTGCACGCCGTGAACAGCGCCGGCGACATGCTCGTCACCGTCGCCCTCGCCTCCACGGTGTTTTTCTCCGTGCCTACGGACGAGGCACGCGGCCGGGTGGCGCTCTATCTGGCGATCACGATGGCCCCGTTCACGCTGCTCGCCCCGGTGGTCGGCCCACTGCTCGACCGGCTGCCGCACGGCCGCCGCGCGGCGATGGCCGCGGCGATGCTGGCCAGGGCGCTGCTCGCGCTGCTGCTCGCGGGCGCGGTGGTCACCGGGAGTCTGCAGCTGTATCCGGCGGCGCTCGGGGTGCTCGTGGCCTCGAAGGCGTACGGGGTGGTCAGGAGCGCGGTGGTGCCGCGGCTGCTGCCGAAGGGGTTCTCGCTGGTGAAGGCGAACTCGCGGGTGACGCTCGGCGGGCTGCTCGCGACCGGGATCGCGGCGCCGGTCGGCGCGGGGCTGCACCAGCTGGGGCCGCGGCTGCCGCTGTACGCGGCGTTCACGCTGTTCGTCGTCGGCATGTTCCTGGCCTTCACGCTGCCGCACAAGGTCGACTCGGCGAAGGGCGAGGACCGGGCGCTGCTCGCGGCCGACGAGCAGCATCTGCACCGCGAGCACCGCAAGCCGGGCCTGCGGACCGTGGGTCCTGCGGTCACGCACGCGCTCGCGGCGAACGCGGGGGTGCGGGCGCTGAGCGGCTTCCTGATCTTCTTCCTGGCGTTCCTGCTGCGCGAGGACCCCTTCCCGGGGCAGAGCGCCGCCGTCTCGCTCGCGATGGTCGCGGTCGCGGCCGGGATCGGCAACGCGCTCGGTACGGCGGTGGGTGCGGCGCTGCGCGGCCGGGCACCCGAGCTGATCATCGTGACGGTGCTTGCCGTGGCGACCGGGGTCACGATCACCGCGGCGGTCTTCTTCGGCGCGCTGCTCGTCGCCGCGCTGGGCGCGGTCGCGGGTGCCTCGCAGGCGCTCGCCAAGCTGGCGCTCGACGCGCTGATCCAGCGCGATGTGCCCGAGCGGGTGCGCAACTCCGCCTTCGCGCGCTCCGAGACACTGCTGCAGATGTCCTGGGTGGTGGGCGGCGCCATCGGGATCGTGCTGCCGCTGCACGGGACGCTGGGCTTCGCGGTGGCCGCGTTCATCGTCGCGTCGGCCTGGGTGCTGACGCTGCGGGGTCTGATCACCGCGGCCCGCCACGGGCACGCCCGCCCGCACGCGGCCTGAGGAGGAGCATCCCGTACGGGGCCGGTGACGTGGGGTGAGCCGTGCCGCGCGGGTGGTGTGCGCACCGCCACGCCGTACCCACCTGGCCGTACGCCCCGGACCTCCCGATAGCCTTCGGCCATGACCTCCCTGCGCATCTCCGCCAAGGGCCGCCGCGCCGCGGCCACGCTTGGCGTCGTCTCCGCCGGCCTTCTCGTGCTGTCCGCCTGTGAGAAGCCGACCGCTCTCGCCACGGTGACCGTCGGCACCAGCTCGGTCTCCAGCGAGGCCGTCTGCAAACTGAAGGTCGAGAAGGACGAGAAGGGCAAGATCAAGAAGGAATCGCTCGATCGGGACGAAATCCAGGCCTGCATGGAAGACGAGTCCGTGAAGTCGGTGGACTACTCCTCGGGCGAGACCCTGCGCGTGGGTGTCGAGCCGGAGGTCGTCGAGGACGGCAACAAGTGGGTGGTCCTGCTCGACCGCCAGCCGATCATCGACGCGACGAACAAGACGTATGTGAGTTTCCCGCACGCGGACATCTTCGCCACCGGCGGCCAGGGCGGCGCCCCCGAGTCCAAGCTCGTCAGCGTCTTGCGGGGCAAGGACGGGAACTACACCGAGGTGTGGTCCTTCCGGGTGAACAACACCGACGCGGAGAAGGAGTCCGACACGCAGGACGACTCCGAAGCGCAGGACAACTGAGCCGATGCGCGTCCTGGTCGTGACCGCCGTGCCGGCGGAGGCGGATGCCGTCTCCGCCGGTGCTCCCGGCCTGGACACACTCGCCGCCGGCGTCGGCCCGGCGGCCGCCGCGGCCGCCACCGCCCGTGCGCTGACCGCCGCCGCACTCGGCGGACGGCCCTACGGGCTGGTCGTCTCGGCCGGTATCGGCGGCGGCTTCGCGCCCGCCGCACCGGTCGGCTCGCTCGCCGTCTCCGAGGTGATCGTGGCGGCCGATCTGGGCGCCGAGACCCCTGAGGGTTTCGTGCCCGTCACCGAGCTGGGTTTCGGCACCGTACGCCACGAGCCGCCCGCCGCCCTCGTACGGGAGCTGGCGGCCGCGACCGGCGCCCGCACCGGCCCCTTGCTCACCGTCTCCACGGTCACCGGGTCCGCGGCCCGTGCCGGGGAGCTCGCGGCGCGCCATCCCGGGGCGCTGATCGAGGCGATGGAGGGTTTCGGGGTCGCCGAGGCCGCCGCCGCGCAGGGCGCTGTCGCCGTGGAGATCCGCGCCGTCTCCAACGCCGTGGGCCCGCGCGACCGGTCCGCCTGGCGGATCGGCGAGGCGCTCGCGGCACTCACCGAAGGCTTCGGGAAGGCGGCGCCCGTGCTGGAGGGTTGGAACGCACATGACTGAGCCCACAGCCGGGCAGCCCCTGCCCGCGACCGCCGAGCAGCCTCTGCGGTTCGCCTACTCGCCCTGCCCCAACGACACCTTCGTCTTCCACGCCTGGGCGCACGGCCTGGTCGAGGGCGCTCCCCCGATCGACGTCACCTTCGCGGACATCGACATCACCAACGGTCTGGCCGAGCGCGGGGGTCCCGAGGCCCCGGAGATCCTGAAGGTCTCGTACGCGGTGCTGCCGTACGTTCTCGACGCGTACGCGCTCCTGCCCTGCGGCGGCGCGCTCGGGCGTGGCTGCGGGCCGCTCGTGCTCACGCGCGAGCCCGGCACGGACCTCACGGGCCGGACGGTCGCCGTGCCGAGCGAGAAGTCCACCGCGTATCTGCTCTTCCGGCTGTGGGCCGCGGACACGCTGCCGGACGGGGTGGGCGAGATCGTCGTCCTGCCCTTCCACGAGATCATGCCCGCCGTACGCGACGGCCGGGTCGACGCCGGGCTCGTCATCCACGAGGCGCGCTTCACGTACCAGGACTTCGGCCTGCACTGCCTCGCCGACATGGGCGTGCACTGGGAGCGGACCACCGGGCTGCCGATCCCGCTCGGCGCGATCATCGCGAAGCGCTCGCTGGGCGAGGAGCGTCTGCGGGCGCTGGCGGAGGCGGCACGCACCTCCGTACGGATGGCCTGGGACGATCCGGAGGCCTCGCGCGCGTATGTGCTGGCGCATGCGCAGGAGATGGATCCGGCGGTCGCCGAGCAGCACATCGGGCTCTACGTCAACGAGTTCACCGCCGACCTCGGCGAGGCCGGCTTCGCGGCGGTCCGCGGACTGCTCACGCGCGCCGCGGCCGAGGGACTCGTACCGCCCCTCGGCCGCGATGCGCTGCGGGTGATGTGACCAACCGCGGGTGATGTGACCAGCCGCGGGTGACGTGACCAACCGCTCGTTGCTGTGACTACACGTCCAGCTGGTCCGCGACCGCCCGCAGCATGCCGGCGATCTTCGCGCCGTGCGCCTTGTCGGGGTAGCGGCCGCGCTCCAGCTGCTGTGTGACGTTCTCCAGGAGGGTCGTCAGATCCTGCACGATCGAGGCGAGCTCATCGGGCTTGCGGCGCTGTGCCGCGGCCACGGAAGGCGCCGGATCGAGCAGGGTCACGGAAAGGGCCTGGTCACCGCGCTGTCCCGCGACCACGCCGAACTCCACGCGCTGCCCCGGCTTCAGCGCGTCTACGCCTGCGGGCAGCACGGATGAGTGGACGAAGACGTCGCCGCCGTCATCGCGGGAGAGAAAGCCGAAGCCCTTCTCGGAGTTGAACCACTTGACCTTGCCCGTCGGCATGTCCGTCCTCGTCCTCGTACTGGCCGCTCGTGCACCGAAACGGCTCCGGATAGCACTGCAGCGGGCCGATTCGGACCCGCCGACACCAAGACTATTGGTCCGGGCGCCCCTGACAAGCCTGCTTTTCCGCTGCGCCCGACGCCCTCTGTCGGCAGGGAACTACCCTGGTCGCGTGAGCAACACACCTTCCGGGCCCGGCGACCGGCTCGTACGTATCGGCGCGATCATCTTCCTCGTCGGGACCGTGGCCACCCTGGTCACGGTGGCCCCGCTGTTCCTCGGCACGGATCCCTTCCCGCCCGTCGCGTATGCGGTCTGCATGCTCATGGGTGTCGGCTTCGCGGTCGCCGGGGCGGGTGTCCTGAAGTCGATCGCCGTGCAGAGGGCGGAGGCCGCCCCGCAGGGGCGTCGTTGAGGGGTGGCGGTCGGGCGACGGGCGGGCGTCAGGCGCGGGCGGCCGTCGAGTAGGTCCCGTCGGCGGCGGAGGCGGCTTCTTTCGCGTACGAGGCGAGCCAGGGCGGGAACTCGGTGAGGTCGGCGAGGACCACGTCCGCGCCCTCCGCGCGGAGTTCGTCGGCCGAGCAGGGGCCGGTCGGCACGGCCACCGAGCGGGCGCCGGCGGTACGGGCGCCGCGTACGTCGCCGAGGTGGTCGCCCACGTAGACGGCGGCGTCGTACGCGCGCAGGGCCTCCGCCTTCGCCTCCGCCCAGAGCCGGCCGATCACCGCGTCGGGCTCGATGCCGAGGTGGTCGAGGTGGCGCCTGGCGTGCGGCTCGTTCTTGGCGGTGACGACGATCGCCCGCCCGCCGGCCGCGCGGACCGCCGCGATCGCCTCGCGGGCGCCGGGCAGCGCGGGGCTCGGGGTGATGGCGTATGTGGGGTAGATCTCACGGTAGTGCCGGACCATCGCCGGTATCTCGGCCTCGGGGAACCAGTGCGCGAGCTCCCACTCCAGTGGCGGGCCGAGCCGCGTGACGGCGAGGGCGGCGTCGATGTGCGTGCCCGTGGCGGCGGAGAGCGCCTCGTAGCAGGCCCTGATCCCGGGCCGGGAGTCGATCAGCGTCATGTCGAGGTCGAAGCCGACGGTCAGGGGCACGGAGCCGCCGGTGCTCACGGATGCGGGGCCGTCGGTCTGCCGGTCGGGGCCGTCGCCGGTCTGCGGGGCGGGGCCGTCGGTCCGCAGGGCGGGGCGCGTATGCGAGGTCATGCAGCCATTGTCACCGGGCGGGCGGTCGGTCCCCGGGCCGGTCCGGGTTCTACACTTGGCGACTTAGGTCACCCTCACCCCAGTACGAAAAGACCCTGATGCCGACCGCCGCCGCCCCCGCCGAACAGGCGCACCGCCCGCACGCGGTCAGACGTCTCGTGCTGACCGGAGCCGCCGCCCTCGCGCTGCTCCTCGCCGTCCTCCTCTCGCTCGCCGTCGGCGCCCGCCCGATCGCGCCCTCCGCGGTGCTCGACGCGCTGCTCAACGGCGGCCACAGCGACGCGGCCCTCGTCGTACGCGAACTGCGGGTGCCGCGGACGATGATCGGCCTGATGGTCGGCGCCGCGCTCGCGATCGCCGGAACCGCCCTGCAGGGCATCACCCGCAATCCGATCGCGGACCCCGGCATCCTCGGGATCAGCCAGGGCGCCTCGGTCGCCGTCGTGCTCGCCATCGCCTTCGCGGGGGTCCACACGCTCTCCGGCTACGTCTGGTTCGCCTTCGCGGGCGCCGGGATCGCCTCGGTCGCGGTGTACGCGATCGCTTCCGGTGGACGCGGCGGTGCCACGCCGGTGAAGCTTGCGCTCGGCGGCGCGGCGATCAACGCGCTGCTCGTCTCGGTGACGATGGCGGTCCTGACGACGAAGGCCTCCGCGCTCGACGAGTTCCGGTTCTGGCAGGTCGGGGCGATCTCCGGGCGCGGCTCCGACGTGGTCGGCCAGGTCTGGCCGTTCCTGCTGATCGGGGTGGGTCTGGTGCTCGTCGTGGCCCGCGGGCTCGACGCGCTCGCGCTCGGCGAGGACGTCGCCAAGGGGCTCGGGCAGCGGGTCGCGCTGGTACGGATCGTGGGCGGGCTCGGCGCGACCGTGCTCACCGGGGTCGGGGTCGCGGCGGCCGGGCCGATCGCGTTCATCGGGCTCGCGGTACCGCATATCGCACGGGCGCTGGTGGGCTCGGACCACCGCTGGGTGCTGCCGATGGCCGCGCTGATCGGGCCCGTGATGCTGCTCGTCTCGGATGTGGTCGGCCGGGTGGTCTTCCCGCCCTCGGAGGTGCCCGCGGGTGTGATGACCGCGCTGATCGGGGTGCCGTTCCTGGTGACGCTGGTGCGGCGGAAGGCGGTGGCGGCGTGAAGGGGGTGTCCGTGGGAGACGTGGACTCCGTACGCAGGGCTGCCGTACGGCCCGCCGGCTACGGCGTGCTGCGTGCGGGCCCGGCGGCGCTGCTCGTGCACCGGCGTTCCGTGGCCGTGGCCTCGGCGCTGGCGTTGCTGCTCGTGGCCGCCTGCATCGCGTACCTCTGTGTCGGCGAGTCCTTCGTGGCCCCCGGCGAAGTGGTGCGGGTGGTGCTCGGGCAGCCCTCGCCGCACGAGCTGGTCGTCGGGGAGCTGCGGCTGCCGCGGCTCGTCGTCGGGCTCCTGGTCGGGCTCGCCTTCGGCGTGGCGGGTG
Organism: Streptomyces lothianensis; assembly: GCF_047779955.1. Classification (NCBI taxonomy): domain Bacteria; kingdom Bacillati; phylum Actinomycetota; class Actinomycetes; order Kitasatosporales; family Streptomycetaceae; genus Streptomyces; species Streptomyces lothianensis. The sequence goes on from NZ_JBLMKT010000063.1 coordinate 62,856, forward strand.
CGCTGATCCAGACCGTGGCCCGCAACCCGCTCGCCAGCCCCGACGTCATCGGCATCAGCCAGGGCGCGAGCGCGCTCACCGTGGCCGCGATGACGCTCGGCGTCACCTCGTACGGCGTGCTGCCGTATCTGTCGGTCGGGGGCGGGCTGCTCGCCGCCGCGCTCGTGTACCTCTTCGCGTGGCGGGGCGGGCTGCACGCCACCCGCTTCGTCCTCATCGGCATCGGCTTCGCGATCGCGCTGCGCTCGGTCACCACGCTGTTCATGACGAAGGGCGACTATCTCGTCGCCCAGCAGGCGCAGATCTGGATGACGGGCTCGCTGAACGGGCGGGGCTGGCCCGAGGCCGAGGTGCTCGCCCCCGTACTGCTCGTGCTCGTGCCCGCCGTCGCCTGGGCCGCGCGGGCCCAGCGCACGGTCTCCCTCGACGACGACACGGCGACCGCGCTGGGGGTGCGGCTGGGGCGCGTACGGCTCGGGCTCGTCGCCCTCGGTGTGGTGCTCGCGGCCATGGCGACCGGGGCGGCCGGGCCGGTGGACTTCGTGGCGCTGCTCGCGCCGCAGATCGCGCGGCGGCTGACCCGGACCGCGCAGCTTCCGCTGGTGTCCAGCGCGCTGACCGGCGCGGTGATCGTCGTGCTCGCCGACCTGCTCGCCCGGCGGCTGTTCTCGCCCACCGAACTGCCGGTCGGCGTTCTCACGGCCGCGGTGGGTGCGCCGTATCTGATCTGGCTGATCATCCGCAGCCGTACCGTCGGAGGAAGCGCGTGAGCCTCCGAGAACCTGTTGTGACCGTCGGAGGAAGCTCGTGACCGAGGTGACCAAGGCGACCAAGGCGACCGAGGCGTCCGCCGTGACCGCTGTGGCCGCTGTGACCGCCGTGACCGCCGTGCCCACCGCCCGCCTCAGCACGCGGGCGCTCACCCTCGCCTACGAGGACCGTACGGTCGTCCCCGCGCTCGACCTCGCCGTCCCCGACGGGAAGGTCACGATGATCGTCGGGCCGAACGCCTGCGGGAAGTCGACGACGCTGCGGGCGCTCGGGCGGCTTCTCAAGCCCAGGTCGGGTTCGGTGCTGCTCGACGGGACCGAGCTGGCCAAACTGCCCACGAAGCGGATCGCGCAGCAGATCGGTCTGCTCCCGCAGACGCCCGTCGCGCCCGAGGCGATCACGGTCGCCGACCTTGTCTCGCGCGGGCGCCAGCCGCATCAGAGCTGGTGGCAGCAGTGGTCCGAGGCGGACGAGCGGGCGGTCGCGGAGGCGATGGAGCGCACCGATGTCGCCGACCTCGCCGAACGGTCCGTGGACGAGCTGTCCGGCGGACAGCGGCAGCGGGTGTGGATCGCGATGGCGCTCGCGCAGGAGACGGGGCTGCTGCTGCTCGACGAGCCGACGACGTATCTGGACATCTCGCATCAGGTCGAGGTGCTTGATCTGGTGCGGCAGCTGAATCATGACAAGGGGCGCACGGTGGTGGTCGTGCTGCACGACCTGAATCAGGCGGCGCGGTATGCGGACCATCTGGTGGCGATGAAGGCCGGTGAGGTGGTGGCCTCCGGGCCACCGGCCGAGGTGGTGACGGCGGATCTCGTACGCGAGGTCTTCGGCCTCGACTGCGTGGTGGTCCCCGACCCCGTGACGGGGTCACCGCTGGTGGTGCCGGGGGCGCCTTGGACGTCCGCCTGACCTCGCTGTGGTGGTGCCGCCAACTGGGGGCGGCTGAGGTCGTGGCGAAGGCTTGGCTCCCGCCGGAGTGCCGCTGTGCCCACCCGTGCCGCCCTGCGGCACGACTGCCCACAGCTAGGTAGTGGGTGGGTTGCCGCGGGCGCGACCGGCCCACAACTGGGGAGGGAAGGGAGGGGCGGCACGACTGCCCACAGCTGGGTGGGGGAGAGAGGGGCTGGCCCCTGGCCTTACTCGTCGGCCAGCTCCGCCACCCCCGTGATCCGGTGGAGCGGATACGTGCGCACCTCATCCGCCGTGTGGTCGAAGCCCGTGACGAACCCGCCCTCGACCCGGATCGGCGCGATCACCCGCTGACTCGCCGCGCCCTCCGCGTTGACGTACCCGATCCACAGCGCATCCCCGGTCAGCACCGCCGCCTGCATCGTGGCGAGCGTCTCCGCCGCCGTCGTCCGCGGCAGCTCCCCAGCCGCCCCGGCCGCCGAAGCCGCGGGCGCCGGCTTCCGCGGCGCCGTGGACGCCAGGTCACCGGCCCTGATAGCCCGCACCGCCGCCGCGAGCAGCTTCGCATCGGGCGCACGCGGCCCTTCGGGCACGGGCTCGGGCGCCGTACGCGGAGGCGTCCGGTGGGACAGCGCCCGGGTGATCAGCACATCCCCCTCCGCCGTCTCCGCCGCGGGCGCGAACCCCATCGCACGCAGCCCGTCGAGCAGCGCCCCCGGATCCGCCTGCGCGGCGAGCACCGTGGGGGCGAGCCGCCGCAGCCGCAGCCCCTGCGCCCGCTTGTCGGCCATGATCTCGCCGAGCACGGATTCGTCGTCGCAGCGCACATACGCCGAGGCCGCCCCGATCCGCAGATGTCCGTGCCTGCGCGCCACGTCGTCGATCAGGTACGACAGCGGCTGCGGCACCGGCGTACGGCTGTGCGCGGCGAGGAAGGCCTGCAGGTCGGAGGCGGACTTCCCGGCGTCGAGGGCGCGGCGTACGGAACCGGCCGTGAAGCGGTAGACCGTCGCACCGCCCTTGGACTCCACGTCGGCGAGCACGCTCAGCATCTCGGCGAGCGGCCGCTGGAGCGGGCCGGGGGCCACGGCGGTCAGGTCGGCCTGGAGCAGGACGTGGTCGAGCGGTTCGGGGAGCAGCGGCGCCAGAGTGGAGACCACGAGTGCGTCGTCCCCGGCGAGGAGCGCCCGCCCGTGCGAGGACAGCGCGCCGCGCCCGGTGACGCCCAGCAACTCGGCCTCGTTGAGCGTCCATTGCGCGAGGCGCGCCCGCAGGTCGTCCGGTCCGCCGGCGGCGGCGGCGCGCAGCGGCCGTTCCCAGCGGAGCCGTTCGAGGACGGCCGTGGGGGCGGGCGCGCCGCCTTCGGGGAGGGCGGCGAGCAGACCGAGGACGCGGCGGCGGACCTCGGGCGCGGCCGAGCGGTCGAGGTGCGGGCCGAGGACGGACAGGCCCCGGTCCTTGGTGTCGCGGGAGCCCGCCACGCCGGGGGTGCGGGTCGCGGCCAGCCAGGCCGTGGCGATCAGCCGCCAGCGTTCGGCGGCGGGCTGTTCCAGCCAGTCGTCGTACGCGGGGGTGGCGGCGTAGCGTTCGTCGGTCTCTCCGTCGGAGGCCACCAGGCCTGCCGCGTGGGCGAGTTCGATCCAGAAGGCGGCGACGGGTTCGGAGACGTCGAGGGCGACCGCGGTCCGTTTGAGGTCGCGCACGCTCAGGCCGCCCGCCCGCAGGACCATGGGGCCGCCCTCGTCCCAGTCCTTGAGGAGTTCCTCGACGGTGGCGAGCGCGGTGTACGCCTGCCCGGCCGCCGTCGCGTCGACGACGCGGCCGCTGTGGGTGGCGGTCGCCTCGACCGGCGGGGGCAGCGGGCTCGGTGCGCGGTGGGCGCGGCCGCCGCGCAGGTGCAGGGCGGCCTCGCGCGGCAGGACGACGGTGCCCGGTGCGGTGGGCAGGAGCAGGCCGCGGTCGAGGAGCCAGCGCACGTGCGGGGCGGGCTGGGCGGTGACCTGCCCGTAGGGCGGTCCCCAGGTGAGCCGTCCCAGTACCTCGAAGGCGTCGGCGGGTGCCTCGTCGAGGAGGGCGCTCATCCTCGTACGGTCCTGGAAGAGTTCCGTGAGCGCGGCGACCGCCGAGACCGCATCGTGCGTGGGCGCGAGCCCGGCGCCTTCGAGCAGCTGCTGCACGCGGCCCGGTGACATGCCGGAGACGGTCTCGGCGACGGTGGGGCCGAGGCCGGTCGGCGAGGGGTGGCCGGGGCTCGGCGCGAGCAGTTCGCGGGCCGTGCGCACCAGGCGCAGGCGGTCGTCCGCGCCCCAGACCAGGGCCTGTTCGCGCAGGGTCGCGAGCGCGGTGGGCAGGGCGGCCGCGATGTCCGGATCGTGCTCGCCGTCGCCCGCGAGGAGCGCTTCGAGCTGCCCGTACGTGGCGGGGTCGGGGGCGACGGCGAGCGCCTCGGCGGTCTGCAGGGCGAAGGTGTCGAGGCGTTCGAGGGCACGGACCACCGAGGCGCGGGTGCCGGCACGGGTCGCGAGCTGTGTCAGATCGCCCGGCACCGGGTTGAGCAGATCGGCGCGCGCCCGCAGCAGGGCGGCGAGTGAATCGTCAGCACGCCGCCGCAGCTCCTCGGCAAGCGTCCGCGGGGTGCCTCCGGCGGTGCTCTCGGTCGTCATCCGACCCACGTTAGCCGCTGCGACCGACAGCTTCCCGGGGCTCGCGGTACCGTCGGAGCGCCGGGCTGAGGCAAACGGGCCTGTCCGGAGGGGACTTGGCCGGGCGTGGACGAGCCGGTTCCGCGAGTGGCGGTACATGTACGTGTGCAGGGGGTCCGGTGGCCATCGAGAGCGATCAGCTCGTCTTCGACTATCTGAGCCGGGTCGGCGACCTGGCCCAGCAGCGGCAGCTGCCCTCCTCCGCACGGATGCGGCTGGTCACCGAGTTGCGGACGGAGATCGAGCAACGGCGGGCGCGGGCGGCCGACGCGGAGAGCCCGGCTTCCGTACGGCGACTCCTCACGCGGCTCGGGACGCCGGAGCAGCTGGTGACACAGGCGGAGGCGGGCCGGGAGCTCGATCTGCCGCCCGATGTGGACGTGCCGGGGCAGCGGGGCGGGGGGCGGCTGTTCGGGCGCGGAGCCGGGGCGGACGACGGGTCCGGGGCAGGGGCCGAGGCCGGTTCCGGCGCCGGTTCCGGGGCCGGTTCCGGGGCCGGGCGTGGGTTCGGGGCCGGGCGTGGGTTCGGGGCCGGGCGTGGGTTCGGGGCCGGGCTGCGGCGGACGCTGCCCCGTCCGCGTAGCCCCGAGGAGAGCGTCGTACCGCCGTCGACCGCGGCCTCTCCCCCACACCTCGCAGGGGAGGACGAGCTCGGCCCGAGCAAGGGGGGCGGCTTGGAACCGGACTGGTGGCGGGTGGACGCGAACCCCTTCGGGGGCGCGAGCGGTGTGGGGGCGGCGGATGCCGTGCCCGGGTTCGTGGGCGGGATCGAGATCCCCGACATACTGAAACCACCGGCGGACGAACCGGAGGACGAGCGCGCCGCGCGGCCGAACACGAAGGCAAGGGCGGACGGCGCCGAGGACTCCGGGGACTCCGACGTCGCGGACGGGCTCGACGAGGAGCCCGAAGCACGCAAGCGCCGCTTCCCACGCCTGCGCCGCGCCCCCGCCGAACGCTCCCTGAGCCTGACCAACCCGCTGCTCCTGCTCGCCGCCGCGCTGCTCGTGGCGGGAGTGGTGATGGGCCACCCCGTCCCGCTGGTCGCTGGCTGGGGCATCGCATACGCCTCACGCCGCCTGAGCCGCAACGAGGCGAAGCTCGCGGTCCTGTGGGTGCCGGGGCTCGCGGTGGCCACCGGGGCGGTGTGGCTGTGGGGCCGGGTCGAGGAACGCTGGGGCGAGCCGGTCGCGGAGGGCGCGATGAAGGCGGCGGTCGCCGAGACGTGGCCCTGGGTCCTGCGCGGCGCGGCACTCGCGTCCGCGTTGTTCCTGGTGTGGCGCTCGCAGCGCAACCCCAAGGAGTAAATTCCACGCCCGCACACGGGCGCACGGCCGGACTCCTCACCGACCGGCGGATCCCGCGCCCAGTGCCTTCGGCAGCGGTGCGCCGTGCACCACGATCAGGCCCGAGACCGCTCGGGTCAGTGCCACGTACAGGCGGCGCAGGCCTGTGCGTTCGTCCGGTTCGCCGTCGACGACGGCGGAGGGCTCGTCGAGGACCACGTAGTCGTACTCCAGGCCCTTGGCCAGGGAGGCGGGGACGAGGGTGAGGCGGGTGTCGGGCGTGGTCTCCTCGCCGGGGCCCAGGTGTCCGAGGCCCGCTTCCTCAAGTGCCGCCGCCAGTACGGGAATCCGCGCGTCCGCCGCGATCAGGCCGATCGAGCCCTCGTGCCGCAATGACTCCACGCAGGCGGCCACCACGTCCGCGTCTCTGCTCCCGTCCGCCGAGGACGAGGCACGTACCGACAGGGAGCCCGGCGACTCCCGCACGGAGGAGACCTCCGCGAGACCGGGGGCGATCGACGGCAGGAGGCGTGAGGCGTAGGCAATGACCTCGCGCGGGACGCGGAAGCCCGCCGTCAGTTCCTCGATCACCGCTTCCCGCTTGCCCAGATGCGTGAGCGCCTCGTCCCAACTCCGCGTCGCCCACGGGGTGGTGCCCTGCGCCAGGTCGCCGAGGACGGTCGCCGAGCCGGTGGTGCAGCGGCGGCCGACGGCCCGGTACTGCATCGGGGACAGGTCCTGCGCCTCGTCGAGGACGACATGGCCGAGCGAGTGCGTACGGGCCACAAGGTCCGAGGCCTCGTCGATCAGCACCGCGTCGGCGGCCGACCACTTGGCCGCCCTGACCGAACGCGCGGGCTTCGCCCACAGGATCGCCTTCTGTTCCTCCGCGTCCAGGACCCCTTCCGCGTGCTCGGCGAGGAAGTCGGCATCCGAGAGCAGCCGCAGCACCAGCTTCGCCGGGTCGACCGGCGGCCAGATGGCCTTGACCGCCGCCTTCACGGCGGCATTGCGCGCGACGGAGTCCTGTACGCGGTCGTCCGGCGCCTCCCCGGCCTGCTCCATCCGTACGAGGACGGCGTGCGCGATCCGCTGCGGCAGCGCCTCGCGGGCGGCTCCGTAGCGGATGTCGCGGGCCAGCAACTCCTCGACGATCTCGGCGAGTTCGCAGGACGGGATCCGCCAGCGCCGCGAGCCGCGGACCACCATGAGCGCATCGGTGGGCGGTGTGACATGGGAGCGGACGGCCCGTCGCAGCACCTCGGCCATCCGGGCGTCGCCCTTCACCAGGGCGGTGGCGGCGGCGTCCGTGCCGCGGACCTCCACATGCGCGACGAGATCGTCCACGGTCGCCTGCTGCACCTCCAGCTCGCCGAGGGCGGGCAGGACCTGCTCGATGTAGTGGAGGAAGGATTTGTTCGGGCCGATCACGAGGGTGCCGGTGCGGGCGAGGCGCTCGCGGTGCGCGTACAGGAGGTACGCGACCCGGTGCAGGCCGACGGCCGTCTTGCCGGTGCCGGGCCCGCCCTGCACACACACCGTGCCGCCGAGCCCGCTGCGGACGATCTCGTCCTGCTCGGGCTGGATCGTGGCCACGATGTCGCGCATCGGGCCGACGCGCGGCCGCTCGATCTCCTGCTGCAGCAGCTTGCTGCTGCGCGCCGCCTCGGTGGGGTCGGAGAGGTGTTCGTCCTCGTACGCGGTGATCTCGCCGCCCGTGTAGCCGAACCGTCTGCGCAGCGCGACGTCCATCGGCTGCTGCTTGGAGGCCTGGTAGAAGGGCTGCGAGACGGGGGCACGCCAGTCGATCACCATCGGGTCGCCGTCGGCGTCGTGGACGTGGCGGCGGCCGATGTAGAACTGGTCCCCGGGGGCACCCTCCGCCTGCTCGGCGCCAACGGTGTGCAGATAACTGAGGCGGCCGAAGAAGAGCGGGGTGTGGGCGAGGTCGGCGAGGGCCTTGATGCGTTCGTCGATCTGATGCTGCAGGACTGCGGCGTTCACCCAGTTCGCGGTGACATCGCTGATGTCGAGGCCCTCGGCGTCCTCGCGCATCGCGCGCAGGGCGGCGCGGGAGGCGGCGAGATGGGCGCGCTCGCGGGCCAGCAGATCGCCTTGCTCGGGTTCGGGAGCGGGCGCGGGCTCGGGCTCGGGCGCGGGTTCGGGTACGGGCGCGGGTTCGGGTTCGGGTACGGGCGCGGGCACAGCGAAGCCTCCAACCAGGGCGGTTCCAGCGGTGGCCCCCGGTTTCCGGCCGGGTGGCGGCACTCCGCGGGGTGCGGCGGAGGCGGGGAGGCGGCCCGTCCGGGGATCGCCGAGGGGATCTTCCGGGGGCCGGGCAGACGGGGAAGCTTAGGTCACGGGGTGGTGGCGGGGCCAACGCATTTCCGTGACCTCGGCTTTCCGCGGGCGACCTCGCCCGTTCTGTGGCCTCACCCGTCCTGTGACCTCGCCCGTCCCGTGGCCTCACCCGTCCCGTGGCCTCACCCGTCCCGTGGCCTCGGCTCCCGGCGGCCTCTCTGCCGAAAGGTGGATGGCCTCCCCTATCGGTATGAGGGTCGGAATCCACCCCCAGGCCGATGTCCGATATGGGGTGATCGGCGCATTCTTGGATACATGAGCAGCGCAACCTTCACCCCAGCCCCCGTCCACTCCCGGACCCCCGCCGGAGCGACCGCCACCGACACCCGCCACACCCCTCGCCTCGTACGCGCCCTCCGCGCCGTCAAGGTCTTCGCCGGCGCGGCGGTGGACGTGGTCATACTCGGCGACTACGAGAAGGAAGCCGGCGTCACGCGCCACCGCGGGCCATAGAAGGCGGGCCGTGGAAGGCGTGCGGCATGTCCCAGCCCTCGGCGAGTCTCGACGGGTGGATGTTCTCTCCGCCGCCGAAGAACTCGCAGAATTTCATGATGAGCGGATCCCAGCCGAGCGGGTCCACATGCCGCGTCCCCGGGATGACCAGCTCCTGCTCGACATGGGCGCGAAGCACCTCGACCTGGAAGGCGGTGGCATGAGCGGTGGCATGAGGTGTGGGCGCGCCGAAGGGATGGGAGGAGACGACCCGGCATTCCAGTTGGACGGGGCACTCCGCGACCCGGGGCACCCGGACCAGCTCCGAGGCCTGCTCGGTCAGTCCCGCGGCCGAGAACTTGTCCGGTTCGTACCGGTAGCCCTGCTGCACCTTGCGCTCCGGCACGTCCGGCCTGCCGGTGGTGAGCGCGAGCCGGTCGACGGCGTCGACCATCGCGGAGGACGGCAGGTTGAGCACGCATTCGCCCTCGCGCAGCAGGTTCGCGGTCGTCCGGCCGCTGTTGCCGAGACCGAGCATGCAGGACTGCCCGAGCCACCACGCGGAGGACATCGGCGCGAGGTTCGCGGTGCCGTCCTCGTTGCGTGAGCTGATCAACACCACCGGGGTCCCGAAGTAGAGGACCTTGAGCCCGGGAACCACATGCATGGTTGTTCGCCTTTCGCAGGATGCCGGTCGGCCGGACGCGCGATCGCTCGCACAGGCCGTCGACGACTCTGCCCGGGGCGGACGGGCCGGGCTGGCGGCAATCGGACCTCGCCTTGCGGGGTGGACGCTGGGACATCTTTCTGCGGTTCAGACCGTCGCGCCCGCGCTCAGCGCGATGCACGGCGATCCGGGGCGTGCCTGGACGGTGCAGGAGCTGGCCGGGCGGGCGGGGCTGTCCCGGGCGGCGTTCGCGCGCCGCTTCACCGAGCTGGTCGGTGAGCCGCCGATGGCCTATCTGACGCGCTGGCGGATGACGACGGCGGCGCGGATGCTGCGGGAGTCCGAGGAGACGCTCTCGGCGGTGGCGGCGCGTACGGGGTACGGCTCGGAGTACGCGTTCGCCAAGGCGTTCAAGCGCGCGTACGGGATGGCGCCGGGCGGCTACCGGCGCGGGGTGCGGGCAGCCGCCTGAGCCCGGGCGGAGGTCAGACCTCCTTGAGGAGGTCGTCGGCGTCGACGATGCGGTAGGCGTAGCCCTGTTCCGCCAGGAAGCGCTGGCGGTGGGCCGCGAAGTCCTGGTCGATGGTGTCGCGGGCGACAACCGAGTAGAAGTGCGCCTGGTGTCCGTCCGACTTGGGCCGCAGGACGCGGCCGAGGCGCTGGGCCTCCTCCTGCCTGGACCCGAAGGTGCCGGAGACCTGGATGGCGACGGTCGCCTCCGGCAGGTCGATGGAGAAGTTGGCGACCTTGGAGACGACGAGGACGTTGATCTCGCCTTCCCGGAAGGCGTCGAAGAGCTTCTCGCGCTGGGCGTTGCTCGTCTCGCCCTTGATGACGGGCGCGTCCAGGTGCTCCCCCAGCTCGTCGAGCTGGTCGATGTACTGCCCGATGACGAGGATCTGCTGCCCGGCGAACCTCTTCACGATCGCCTCCGTCACCTTCCGCTTGGTGGCGGTGGTGGCGCAGAAGCGGTACTTCTCCTCGGTCTCCGCCGTCGCGTAGGCGAGCCGCTCCGAGTCGGTGAGGTTGACCCGTACCTCCACGCAGTCGGCGGGCGCGATGTAGCCCTGCGCCTCGATCTCCTTCCACGGAGCGTCGAACCGCTTCGGCCCGATGAGGGAGAAGACGTCGGATTCGCGGCCGTCCTCGCGTACGAGCGTGGCGGTCAGGCCGAGCCGCCGCCGGGCCTGCAGATCGGCGGTGAACTTGAAGACGGGCGCGGGCAGCAGATGCACCTCGTCGTAGAGGATCAGGCCCCAGTCGCGGGAGTCGAAGAGCTCCAGGTGCGGGTAGATACCCTTCCGCTTCGTCGTGAGGACCTGGTACGTGGCGATGGTGACGGGACGGATCTCCTTCTTCGTCCCGCTGTACTCGCCGATCTCGTCCTCGGTCAGCGAGGTCCGCTTCACGAGCTCGTGCTTCCACTGGCGGGCGGAGACGGTGTTGGTGACGAGGATCAGCGTGGTGGCCTTGGCCTGCGCCATCGCGCCCGCGCCGACCAGGGTCTTTCCGGCACCGCAGGGCAGTACGACGACACCGGACCCGCCGTGCCAGAAGTTCTCCACGGCCTGTTTCTGGTACGGGCGCAGCGCCCAGCCGCTCTCGTCGAGCTCAATGGCGTGCGCCTCGCCGTCCACGTAGCCGGCGAGGTCCTCGGCGGGCCAGCCCAGCTTGAGCAGGGTCTGCTTGATCTGGCCGCGCTCGGAGGGGTGCACGGCGACGGTGTCGGCGTCGATGCGGGCGCCGACGAGGGGCGCGATCCGCTTCGACTTGAGGACCTCTTCGAGGACCGGTCGGTCCGTGGTGGTCAGGACGAGGCCGTGCGCCGGGTGCTTGGAGAGGGTGAGGCGCCCGTAGCGGTCCATGGTCTCGGCGATGTCGACGAGCAGGGCGTGCGGCACGGGATACCGGCTGTACTCGACGAGCGCGTCGACGACCTGCTCGGCGTCGTGGCCCGCGGCCCGCGCGTTCCACAGGCCGAGCGGCGTCACGCGGTACGTGTGGATGTGCTCGGGCGCCCGCTCCAGTTCGGCGAACGGGGCGATGGCGCGACGGCACGCGTCGGCCCGCTCGTGGTCGACTTCGAGCAGGAGCGTCTTGTCGGACTGGACGATCAGGGGGCCTGAGTTCACGCGTCACCCTTTCCGGTGGGCCAAACCTCCAGTGTGCCGCATGGGGGAAGGATCTCTGGTTGGTTGGGGAACGGACAGGGAATCACGTTCACAGTAATCTGTTTATGGATTCCATTGGTTCTATATACGGAGGGGCCGTCATGAGCCTGACCACCATCGACATCGACGACGCCGCGTTGGAAGAGCTGATGCGGGTCACCGGCATAAGGACCAAGAAGGAGGCCGTCAACATGGCCATCCGGGAGGTCGCCGACCGGAACAAGCGGATCGCCGCCTACGAGTACTACGCCGAGCGGGCCCAGCACTGGGACTACGAGGGCTGGAAGCGTCGGCGGGACGCGGAGAAGGGGCGGAGCGAATGATCCAGTACCTCATCGACTCCTCCGCGATCTGGCGCCTGCAGCGGAACAAGGATCTGCACGTCGCCTGGCAGCCCGCCGTCACCGGTGGATCCGTCGGTTCCTGCTGGCTGCAGCGCGCCGAGTTCCGGAGGTCGGCGCGCAGTGGCGCGGACTACGACGACATGACCGAGATGTTCGCCTCGCTCTACCCGGACGTGCCCGTCCCCAAGTCGGCGCCCCAGTGGATCGAGGCCACGCAGAACAAGCTGGCCCGGATCGGCGAGCACAAGGCACTGTCCGCGCTCGACCTGGTCATCTCGGCGACGGCGGCCTATCACCACCTCGTGGTGCTGCACGACGACAACGACTTCGCCACCGCCGCCCGCACGACCCGCGACCTGCGCGAACGCAACATCCACCAGACTCCCTGATCCGCCGGGCAGAAGGCCCTATGCGTCGACCGCCGCCCGCCACTCGGCCACGGCGGTCGACGACACCGGCCCGGTCCAGCCGCCCGGCCGCGCGGCCGAGCCGATGTGGAAGGCGTCGATACCCGCCGCCTTGAGGCGTGCCAGGTGCGGCAGGGCGAGCCCGCCGCCGACGAGGATGCGCTGCTCGTAACCGGGCTCACCGGAACGCTGCGCCTCCGCCGTGAGCATGGCGAGCCCGTCGGTGACCCCGGTGGCCGCGCCCGCCGTGAGGTAGGTGTCGAGGCCGGGCAGGTCCGCGAGCTGTTTGCGCAGGGCATCGCGGTCCGCCGCGCGGTCGATCGCACGGTGGAAGGTCCAGCGGGCGCCGTCGAGGGCGGTGACGACGGCCTCCACGGCCGGCATGTCGGGTGCGCCGGTCTCGTCGAGGAAGCCGAGCACGAACTCGTCCGCGCCCGCCTCCCGCAGCTCGTACGCCGAGCGGACCAGGCTCTCCACGTCCCCGGCGGCGAATCCGTCCGCGGCGCGCAGCATCACGCGCAGCGAGATGTCGACGCAGGAGCGGATGGCGCGGAACGTGGCCACGCTCGGCGTGAGCCCGTCGGCCGCCATGTCGGTGACGAGTTCGAGCCGGTCCGCGCCGCCCGCCTGCGCGGCGACCGCGTCCTCGGGCCCGAGGGCGATCACCTCAAGGACTGCACGCTTCGTCATGGGCCCACTCCTCACGGATCACCGTTGATCGCGCATCAACCGGTTCCAGCACCTTCGCTGGTCTAGTCCAATCCTACGCGGTGATCCGCCCGCCGGGGAGTCGATCGGCACACGCGCCCCGCCGCGCTTCAGCGAATCACTTGCCATTCCATACGGGTGGGGGGTATACCTGAACATGCAACGCACGATACCCCCCAGGGGTAACAGCGATGAAGTGGGGAGTCCGCAGCCATGACCACCGAGATCGACACCGGCCCCGCAGCGCCCCGGGCCGGTAAGCCTGCTTCCGAGGTCGAGCTGGCGATCGGCGGCATGACCTGCGCCTCCTGCGCCGCCCGGATCGAGAAGAAGCTCAACCGGATGGACGGCGTCGAGGCCACGGTCAACTACGCGACCGAGAAGGCCAAGGTCCACTTCCGCGCGGACATCGCCGTACGGGACCTCATCGCCAAGGTCGAGGCCACCGGGTACACGGCCCGGGAGCCCGAGCCCCCGAGCGCCGCCACCCCGGAAGCCGAAGAAGGAGCCGACGCCGACGCCAACTCCGATGCCCGCACAGGCACCGGCACCGGCACCGGCTCCTCCGCCGACACTCGCACCACCGGCCGACAGCGAGCGGCCGCCGTCCCTGACGAGCTCCGGTCCCTGCGCCTGCGCCTCACCACCGCCGTCGTCCTCGCCGTCCCGGTGATCGCCATGGCGATGATCCCGCCACTGCAGTTCGAGTACTGGCAGTGGCTGTCCCTGACCCTCGCCGCCCCCGTCGTCACGTACGCCGGCTGGCCCTTCCACAAGGCGGCCTGGACCAACGCGAAGCACGGCGCGGCAACCATGGACACGCTGATCTCGGTCGGCACCTCGGCGGCGTTCCTGTGGTCGCTGTGGGCGCTGTTCTTCGGAACGGCCGGGATGCCGGGGATGACCCACCCGTTCGAGTTGACCATCGCACGCAGTGACGGCGCCGGGAACATCTACCTGGAGGCCGCCGCGGGCGTGACGGCCTTCGTCCTGGCCGGCCGCTACTTCGAGGCCCGCTCCAAGCGCAAGGCGGGCGCCGCGCTGAGGGCGCTGCTCGAACTGGGCGCGAAGGACGTGACGGTGCTGCGGGAGGGCGACACCGAGGTCCGTGTCCCGATCGCCGAGCTGCGGACCGGCGACCGTTTCCTGGTCCGGCCCGGCGAGAAGATCGCCACGGACGGCACCGTGGTCGAGGGTTCCTCGGCCGTGGACGCCTCGATGCTCACCGGCGAGTCGGTGCCGGTGGAGGTCGGTGTCGGCGACTCGGTGACCGGCGCGACACTGAACGCGGGCGGCCGTCTCGTCGTCGAGGCCACCCGGGTCGGCGCGGACACCCAGCTGGCCCGGATGGCGCGCCTCGTGCAGGACGCGCAGAACGGCAAGGCCGCGGCGCAGCGCCTGGCCGACCGTATCTCCGCGGTCTTCGTCCCCGTCGTGATCGTGCTCGCCCTCGGCACGCTCGCGCTCTGGCTGGCCACGGGCGCCGGTGCGACCGCCGCCTTCACCGCGGCCGTCGCCGTCCTGATCATCGCCTGCCCCTGCGCCCTGGGGCTCGCGACTCCGACCGCGCTCATGGTCGGTACGGGACGCGGCGCCCAGCTCGGCATCCTGATCAAGGGCCCGGAGGTCCTTGAGTCCACCCGCAAGGTCGACACGATCGTGCTGGACAAGACCGGGACGGTGACGACCGGCAGGATGACGCTGCTCGCCACGCACCCGGCGCCCGGTGTCACCGCCGAGGAACTGCTCCGTATCGCCGGCGCCCTGGAGAACTCCTCCGAACACCCGATCGCGCAGGCCGTCGCGGCGGGCGCACGCAAGGAGACGGGCTCGCTGCCCGTCCCCGAGGACTTCGCGAACGTCCCCGGGCTCGGCGTCCAGGGCATCGTCGAGGGCCACGCGGTCCTGGTGGGCCGTAAGCAGCTGCTCGCGAATGGGGCCTCCCCTGCTCGAGCGAAGTCGAGAGCTTGGGGAAGGGAGATCCACCTGCCGGTCGAGCTGGAGCGGGCGCTCTCGGCCGCCGAGGCCGCGGGCCGTACGGCCATCGCGGTGGCCTGGGACGGCGAGGCGCGCGGGGTCCTGGAGGTCGCGGACGCGGTCAAGGACACCAGCGCGGAGGCCGTCGGCCGCCTGCGCGAGCTGGGCCTCACGCCCATCCTCCTGACCGGCGACAACAAGGCCGTGGCGCGGTCGGTGGCGGCCGAGGTCGGGATCGCGGACGGGGACGTGATCGCGGAGGTGCTGCCCGAGGACAAGGTGGACGTGGTCAGGAAGCTGCAGGCCGAAGGCCGCTCGGTGGCCATGGTCGGCGACGGCGTCAACGACGCGGCCGCGCTCGCCCAGGCCGACCTCGGCCTCGCGATGGGCACCGGCACGGACGCCGCCATCGAGGCCGGCGACCTCACCCTCGTCCGCGGTGACCTGCGGGTGGCCGCCGACGCGATCCGGCTCTCGCGGCGGACGCTCGGCACGATCCGTGCGAACCTGTTCTGGGCCTTCGCCTACAACGTGGCCGCGTTGCCGCTCGCGGCGGCCGGACTGCTCAACCCGATGATCGCGGGCGCGGCGATGGCGTTCTCGTCCGTCTTCGTGGTCGGGAACTCGCTGCGCCTGCGGAGGTTCAAGGCGGCGTGAGCCACGGGTCCGGTGAGGTCACGGCCCTCTGAGCTCACGGCCCTTGAGCTCACCGCCCTGTGAGGTCACGGCCCGTGAGTCCACGGCCCGTGAGTCCACGACCCGGTGAGGCTCGGTCATACGGCAAGTACGGTTGCCATATGGCCGAGCCTCACGACGTTTCCCCGGCGTCCACCACCTCATCCGCCGCCCTCGACGCGCTGCGCACCCGCTGGTCCGACACCCTGCACGCGGTACGAGGCGGGGCGGACGGCCCCGACCCCCTCCCGTACGCGGAGAACCTCCTGGCCCGCTGGGCCGAACCCCAGCGCCGCTACCACACGCTCGACCACCTCACCGCGGTCCTCTCCCACGTCGACGTACTCGCCGACCACGCGACGGACCCCGAACTCGTGCGCCTGGCAGCCTGGTTCCACGATGCCGTCTACCTCCCCGAGCGCTCGGAGAACGAGGAACGCTCGGCCCGCCTGGCCGAACGGGCCCTCGCGGAAGCCGGGTTGGAGCCCTCCGCCGTGGCCGAGGTGGCCCGGCTGGTCCGCCTGACCACCACCCACGCACCGGCCGAGGACGACCGCAACGGACAGGCCCTCTGCGACGCGGACCTGGCGATCCTCGCCTCCTCCCCCGCCGCATACGCCGTGTACACCGCCGCCGTACGCGAGGAGTACGCCTTCGTCCCCGACGAGGCCTTCCGCGGCGGCCGCGCGGCGATCCTGGAGCAACTCCTGGCCCTCCCCCGCCTCTTCCACACCCCGCACGGCGCCGGGCACTGGGAGACGGCGGCCCGCGCCAACCTCGCCAAAGAACTCGCGGACCTGACCGACGGCCTCGCATAATCGCGCGGTGACCGAGCCACGGAACAGCCCAAGCCCCACATCAGCGCCGCACTCGCCCCCCGTCGCGCTCGGCACCCCCGACCTCACCCTGGTCGCCCTCTCGCCCGCGGCAGCCCTCGACCTCGGCGCGGGCGGCACGGGCGGATTCACCTGGATCGAGGGCGGCCCCGAGGAGGGCACCCGGATCGGTGCGAGCCACGTGGCCAAGGCCGCCGCAGACGGCACGTACGCCCCGGGCTGGGGAACGTATGTCATGGTCAGGCGGTCGGACGGCCTCGCGGTCGGCGCGATCGGCTTCCACGGCCCGCCCGCGGACGGCCGCGCCGAGATCGGCTACGACGTGGTCGCCGCGGCCCGCCGCAACGGCTACGCGACCCAGTCCCTGCGCGTCCTGACCGTCTGGGCCCTGCAGACGGTCCCCACGGTCATCGCCCGCACGGACCCGGCGAACATCGGGTCCCAACGGGCCTTGGAACGCGTGGGTTTCACGCGCATGCCGCGCACGGACCCGGAGTGGATCCCGTACACCATCGCCGGTGACGGCGTGCGGTAGCGCAGGGGGCCGCCGGGCACCGTGCCCTGCCCCTGCGGTCAGTGCCCGCCCGGGTCGATGACACAGAGCATCCGCCGATTCCGCCGCACGCCCACGCGCCGCACGCCGACATGCCGCACCACGCCTCCGCCGACACCACCGCTCCCGCCGACACCCACCGCTCCCGCCCACGTCACCCGGCCCGCCGCCGCTTCCGCCGCCGCAGCCCCGCCGCCGTGAGCAGCCGGACCACCTCACGGGAGGAGACCTCGACCGCGCCCGCCGCCACCGCGTCCGCGTAGCGCGCGGCCGGGATGTCGTAGTGGTCGCGTTCGAAGGCGCGGGGCGGGCAGCCGATGGCGTTCGCGAAGGCGTGGAGTTCCTCGTACGAGGTGTCGCTGATCAGGTGGGACCAGAGCCGCCCGTGGCCGGGCCAGGTGGGCGGATCGATGTACACCGTCACCGGGCCACCGATCCGAGCGAGCCCACGGCGGCCACCATCACCGCCGCCTTCGCGCAGACCCAGTGCGGATCGGCGCCCAACTCGGGCTCCACCTCCAGGGCGTGCGGATCGCCCGAGCCGCAGACCGGGCACAGGGGCCAGCGGCCGTAGCGCTCGAGGAGCGCGTCCTGGACGTCCTGGGCGACGAGCCCGGCCAGGAACTCCGCGCCCTCCGGCCACTGCCGCACCCACCAGCGCCGGTGCGTCACCGACTCCTCGACGAGCGAGACGACGTCGGCCTCCGCCACATCACCGGCCACGAGATCGGCGAGCACGAGAGCGCGGGCCGCGTGGAGGGCCTGTTCCAGGTGGGGCGGGTGTTCAGCGTCGTCCATATCGTCCATTGTGCGCCCGTAAGGGGGTGGCCCGGCAGGGGGATCTACGGGCGGGACGGCTCGACCGTCTTCCCTGGCCCGGCGGCCGTGCTTCCGGTCACGTCCGCGATTACGCCTCCGGACACGTCAGCGGTTACGCCTCCGGTCACGTCAGCGGTTACGTTCCCGGCCACCCGCCGGGACCCCGTACCCGTACCCGCACTCGCACTCGCACTCGCACTCGCAGTCATCCCTGCACCGCCCCCGCCCGCCCGCTGCACCCGCAGTGCCGCGTACGCCACCCCCAGCGCCGCCACCGTCATCGCCGCCCCGGCCCACGCGGGCGAGCGGAAGCCGAAGCCCGCGTCGATGACCGCGCCGCCGAGCCAGGGGCCGCCGGTGTTGCCGAGGTTGAAGGCAGCGGTGGTGGTGGCGCCCGCGAGGGTCGGGGCCGCTCCGGCCACGTTGAACATGCGGGCGTTGAGCGCCGGGGCCGTGTAGAAGGCGGAGAAGCCGAGCAGGAAGGCCAGCACCACGGCCGCCGCCGCACTGCCCGCGAGCAGCGCGAACGCGCCGAGGAAGACCGTCGACGCGGCGATCCCGCTGAACGTCACGCCGAACAGCCGAGCGTCCGCGATCCGCCCGCCGACGGCCGTACCGATGAGCGCGCCCACCCCGAAGAGCCCGAGCACCCACGGCACCCAGCCCGAGTCGAGCCCGGCGACGTCGGTGAGCAGCGGGGCGAGATAGCTGAACGCGCAGAAGACGCCGCCCGCGGCGAGCGCGATCAGCGCGATCTGCAGCCAGACGGCGCGGTCGCGGTAGATCGCCAGCTCGCGCCGCAGCCGCGGCTTGCGCTCCGGCAGCGGAATGCGGGGGATCAGGAGGACGACGCCCACGAGCGCGATCGCGGAGGAGAGGGCGACCGCCCAGAACGCCGACCGCCAGCCGAGGTGCTCGCCGAGGAAGGCGCCCGCGGGCACGCCCAGCACGTTCGCGACGGAGAGTCCGCCGATCATCACGGCCATCGCCCGCGCCCGCTGCCCGAGATCCACCATCGCGATCGCGACCGCCGCACCGACCGCCCAGAAGCCCGCACAGGCGAGGGCGCTGATGACGCGCGAGGCGAAGAGGATCTCGTACGAGGGGGCGATTGCGCCCGCGATCTGGCCGAGGCCGAAGACCGAGATCAGGGTGATGAGGGTGGTGCGGCGCGGCAGCCGCAGCGTCGCCACGGCGAGCAGCGGCGCGCCCACGACCATCCCGATCGCGAAGGCGGAGATCAGGAGTCCGGCCTGCGGGATGGTGACGTCCATATCGCGGGCGATCTCCGGGAGCAGGCCGGAGAGCATGAACTCGCTGGTTCCGAGGGCGAAAACGGCCACACCCAGGGTGTAGACGGCTATGGGCATGCGGGAGCTACGGGCGGGTGCGGGCATATCGGGTGCCAACAACCGGGCGGGGCCTTGCATTCCCGTACCGGAACCCGGGCCGGGGTCCGTACCGGAATCCGGGCCGGAACCCGCACCGGAATCCGGGCCGGGACCCGCACGGGAACCCGGGCCGGAACCCGGCCCGCGGGACCTCTTGACCCGCCAAGGTGCAGAAAATATCTTTCAGGCGTGAGCAATGACCTGAAGGAAATTTTCACCGGCGACACCGCCCCGGCCCCGGCCGCCCTCGCGGCCAAGGTCCGCACGCTCGCCCCGTCCATGACGCGCTCCATGCAGCGCGTCGCCGAGGCGGTCGCCGGTGACCCGGCCGGCTGCGCGGCGCTCACCGTCACCGGCCTCGCCGAACGCACCGGCACCAGCGAGGCGACCGTCGTGCGCACCGCCCGCCTGCTCGGCTACCCCGGCTACCGCGATCTGCGCCTCGCGCTCGCGGGCCTCGCCGCACACCAGCAGTCCGGGCGCGCCCCGGCCGTCACCGCGGACATAGCCGTCGACGACCCGCTGGCAGACGTCGTCGCCAAGCTCGCCCACGACGAGCAGCAGACCCTCGCCGACACTGCCGCCGCCCTCGACATGACGCAGCTCGGCGCCGCGGTCTCCGCCCTCGCGGCCGCCCGCCGCGTCGAGCTGTACGGGGTGGCCGCCTCCGGTCTGGTCGCCCAGGACCTCGCGCAGAAGCTGCTCCGCATCGGGCACATCGCGCACGCCCACTCCGACCCGCACCTGGCCGTCACCAACGCGGTGACCCTGCGCTCCGGAGATGTGGCGATCGCCATCACCCACTCCGGCTCCACCGGCGACATCATCGAGCCGCTGCGCGTCGCCTTCGAGCACGGCGCCACCACCGTCGCCGTCACCGGCCGCCCGGACAGCCCCGTCACGCAGTACGCGGACCACGTGCTCACCACGTCCACGGCGCGCGAGAGCGAGCTGCGACCGGCCGCGATGTCCTCGCGCACATCCCAACTCCTCGTCGTGGACTGCCTTTTCGTCGGTGTCGCGCAGCGTACGTACGAGACGGCGGCGCCCGCGCTCGCCGCCTCCTACGAGGCGCTCGCCCACCGCCACAGCCCCCGGACGACGACCCGCTGAACCCGAGCCGTACGCACATGGAAGAGCACCCCGCCATGACCTCCACCCCGCCCGAAACCACCGACGGCCCCTCAGCCGAAACCACCGACGGCCCCGCAGCCGATGCCGCAGAGGGCTCCGCGGCCGCCGACTCCGAAAACTCCGCGGCCGGCTCCGCGCCGAACTCCGCGTACGGCGAGCTGCGCGCCGAACTCGCGCTGCTGACCACCGAGGCGTTCCGCCCCGAACTCGCCGAGATCGACCGCCTCTCCACGCGAGAGATCGCGGCCACCATGAACCGCGAGGACGCCACCGTCCCCGCCGCCGTCGCCGAGCGGCTGCCGCAGATCGCCGCCGCGATCGACGCCGCCGCCGAGCGGATGGCCCGCGGCGGGCGGCTGATCTACGCGGGCGCGGGCACCGCGGGGCGGCTCGGCGTGCTCGACGCTTCCGAATGCCCGCCCACCTTCAACACCGACCCCTCCGAGGTCGTCGGCCTCATCGCGGGCGGCCCCACCGCCATGGTCTCGGCCGTCGAGGGCGCGGAGGACTCCAGGAAGCTGGCCCGCGAGGACCTCGACGCCCTGCACCTCACCGCCGACGACACGGTGGTCGGCATCTCGGCCTCCGGCCGCACCCCGTACGCCATCGGCGCCGTCGAACACGCCCGCGGGCTCGGCGCGCTGACCATCGGCCTGTCCTGCAACGCCGGCTCGGGGCTCGGCGCCGCCGCCGAGCACGGCATCGAGGTCGTCGTCGGCCCCGAGCTGCTCACCGGCTCCACCCGGCTCAAGGCGGGCACGGCCCAGAAGCTCGTGCTCAACATGCTCTCCACCATCACGATGATCCGGCTCGGCAAGACCTACGGGAACCTGATGGTCGACGTCCGCGCCTCCAACGAGAAGCTGCGGGCCCGCTCCCGGCGCATCGTCGCGCTGGCCACCGACGCCTCCGACGCGGCCGTCGAGGCGGCGCTGACCGGAGCGGACGGTGAGGTGAAGACCGCCATCCTCATGATCCTCGCGGACCTCGACGCCACCACCGCGAACCGCCTCCTGACGGATGCGCGGGGCCACCTCCGCGAGGCCCTTCAGTCGGCGGCCGACTGACCCGGGCGAGCCGCCACCCCCAGCAAGACACCCCCGCACAGCAAGACCCCCGGCACAGCAAGACCCCTGCACAGCAAGCCCCCACAGCAAGGCACCGCCACCGCACATGAGCACCGAAGACAAGAACCGCGCCACCGCCGCCGCGATCCTGCCCCTGGTCGGCGGCGCGGACAACATCACCTCGGTCGCCCACTGCATGACCCGGCTCCGGCTGGGTCTGCGCGACCGTTCCCTCGTCCAGGACAAGGCGCTCAAGGCCGTACCGGCCGTGCTGGGCGTCGTCGAGGACGACACGTACCAGATCGTCCTCGGCCCGGGCACGGTCGCCCGGGTCACACCGGAGTTCGAGGCACTGATCGCCGAGGAGCACGCGGCGCACCCAACCACGGAACCGCACGCGGCCGTCACCGCGGACGAACTCGCCTCCCAGGGCACGGCGATGAAGGCGGCCCGGAAGGAGAAGAACGCCACACCGCTCAAGCTCTTCCTGCGCCGCATCGCGAACATCTTCGTCCCACTGATCCCGGCCCTCATCGGCTGCGGCATCATCGCGGGCCTCAACGGCCTGCTGATCAACCTGGAGTTGCTGCCCGCCGTCACCCCGGCGCTCGGCGCCATCGCCTCCGGCTTCATGGCGCTGATCGCGGTCTTCGTCGGCTTCAACACGGCGAAGGAGTTCGGCGGTACGCCGATCCTGGGCGGGGCGGTCGCGGCGATCATCGTCTACCCGGGTGTCGCGAACATCGAGGCCTTCGGCCGGCAGCTCTCCCCCGGCCAGGGCGGGGTGCTCGGCGCGCTGGGCGCGGCGGCGCTCGCCACGTACATCGAGAAGTGGTGCCGCACTGGGGTCTTCCCTGGTCGAGCGAAGTCGAGAGCTTGGGGACGGGTACCCGAGGCCGTGGACGTCCTGGTCACCCCCACCCTCACCGTCCTCCTCTCCGGCCTGATCACGGTCTTCGGCCTGATGTTCCTGGCCGGCGAGGTCTCCACCGCCATCGGAACAGCGGCCAACTGGCTCCTCGACAACACGGGCGCCTTCGCGGGCCTCGTCCTCGGCGGCCTCTTCCTCCCCCTCGTGATGCTGGGCCTGCACCAGGCCCTGATCCCCATCCACACCACCCTCATCGAACAGCAGGGCTTCACCGTTCTGCTCCCCATCCTGGCGATGGCGGGCGCGGGCCAGGTCGGCTGCGCGATCGCCGTCTACCGGCGCCTGCGCCACAACACCTCGATCCGCACGACCGTCAGGTCGGCGCTCCCCGCGGGCTTCCTCGGCGTCGGCGAACCCCTCATCTACGGCGTCTCGCTCCCGCTGGGCCGCCCCTTCATCACCGCCTGCGTGGGCGGCGCGGCGGGCGGAGCGTTCGTCGGCGCGTTCACGATGCTCGGCGACAAGCTCGGCTCCACCGCCATCGGCCCCTCGGGCTGGGCCCTCTTCCCGCTCCTCGACGGCAACCGCGGCCTCGGCACGACCGTCGCGATCTACGCGGGCGGCCTGCTGACCGGCTACCTGGTGGGCTTCTTCGCCACGTACTTCTTCGGCTTCAGCAAGCAGATGCTCCTCGACCTGAACGCCCCGCAGGAGGCTGCGGCCACGCCCTCGACGCCCGCATCCGCCACCTCGGCTCCGGAACCGACCAAGGTCTGACGGTCTCCTTGCGGTGCCGGACTCCCAGGCAGTACAGTTTTCCGTACGTACAGGAATCTGTACGCGTACCGCGACGAGGGAGGCCCTGATGCGCACCATGACCTACACGGAGTCGCGGGCGAAGTACGCCGAGACGCTCAACGCCGTAGTGGACGACCGCGAAGAAGTGATAGTGACGCGCGCGGGCCGGGAGCCGGTCGTGATCGTCGCCCTCGACGAGTACGAGTCCCTGAAGGAGACGGCGTACCTGCTCCGGAGCCCGGAGAACGCGCGGCGGATCCTGCAGGCGATCGAGGACCTGGAGAACGGCCGGGGCGTCGAGCGGGAGCTGCTCGATTGAAACTCGTCTGGCAAGAGAAGGCCTGGGCCGACTACGTCCGCTGGCAGACCGAGGACCGCAAGGTCCTCAAGCGGATCAACACACTGCTCCAGGACATCGCCCGTACCGGCCACGAGGGCATCGGCAAGCCTGAGCCGCTCCGGCACGGCTTCCAGGGCTACTGGTCCCGCCGTATCACCGACGAGCACCGCCTCATCTACAAGATCGCCGAGGACGAGATCCGCATCGCGGCCTGCCGCTACCACTACGAACGCTGAGTCGCTCATGGGCCGCCGCTGCCGCGTCGCGGCTTGCTTCGGCGCGGGAAGCGCCCGCGGCGGGACGGAGCATCTCGCTCCGTCCCGCCGCGTGCCCGCGCCGTCGCTGGTCTTCGGTGCTGTCGCGGGGTTGCGGTCAGGTGCCTCGCTCCGTCGCCGGCTACCTCGGCTGCTCGGAGCCGCGCCGACGCCGCCGCGCCGATACGACGAGCAGCGTGCCACCGGCAGCGACAAGGGCGGTCGCGAGCGAGCCGACCAGCACCAGTTCGTCCGTCGACATACCGGCACCGGTGTCGGGGAGTTGACCACCGTCTGTGGGGGTGGGGTCCGGGTCGGGGTCCGGGGAGGGAGTCGGGTCCGGGTCGGGGGAAGGAGTCGGGTCCGGGTCCGGGGAAGGTGACGGATCCGGGTCGGGGGAAGGAGTCGGGTCCGGGTCCGGGGAAGGCCACGGGTCCGGGTCCGGGGAAGGCGACGGATCCGGATCGGGGGAAGGCGACGGATCCGGGTCCGGGGAAGGCGACGGATCCGGGTCCGGATCGGGGGAAGGCGACGGATCCGGATCGGGGGAAGGCGACGGATCCGGGTCCGGGGAAG